>JBLHGI010000459.1:0-3040 GCA_047616505.1 Planctomycetota bacterium | reverse complement strand
TTCTTCTTCTTTTATAAAGGGAACATCTTCGCTACAGACGACGGAATAGAACATGCCGTGGCTCATCTTGTTCGTGATCTCGTCCCACGGTTCCATCAGGGCGGTCAACGGTGCAAAGTCACCGCTATAGGCGCGGTCGATGACCAGCGGTAGGAGCGAGGTGAATTCGGCGCTATAAAGCGCGGCGCGCACTAGCCCAGACAGACCGTCTCTGCTAATGGGGGCCTGGGTCGTTTTACCCGTGCGCGGGTGCTGGAAAGAGATTTCTACTGGGTCCTTAAAGCGGACGAGCAGCGAGTCAAATTTGGCCCTGATATCGCCATAGGCCTCTGTGCAGTCGGAATCGGCTTCACAGGCATCCCACATCAGATCGAGTGAGCGCTGGGCGTCGGTGCCCATGTGCAGGGGTAAGCGGATCGAGGGGGGCGCTAGTCCGTCGAGCACGACGGCGCGGGTGTGTTCGGGGTGGCGGCGCATATAAATGAGGGCCGCGCGCGTGCCATACGAACCACCCCAGAGGTTGATTTTATCGTAGCCCAAGGCCTGGCGCACATCGTCTATATCGTCCATGGCGATCGGCGTGGTGTAGAGACGGGTATCGGCATCGTAGCTATTGAGGCACTGGCGTAGATGGTCGATGGTCCACTGGACGGGATCGGGCAAATAGAGCGCGGAGTCGGGGTTTGCTATCTCGCAGTCGAGTGCGCCCGAATCCCCCGTGCCGCGTTGGTCTACCAATACAATCGCCCGTGTTGCGCGCACGCGGCGCAGCGCCGAATTCGCCAGTCCGGCCAACTCGGTTGAGCCCATGCCTGGACCGCCGGCAAACGCGAATAGTGGGTCGGGTGCGGGATTGCGACTAAAGGAAGGCAGCACGGCAATATTGAGCTCAATCGTGCGGCCTTGTTGCCCTTCGCGATCTTCGTAGACCTCGAGGTGGCCGCACTCGGCTCCGGCTATCTTGATATCACTTGGGCAGGGCTCCAGCGTGATGGTCGGAGCAGCTGCGACTAGCTGGGGCAGGGTCAGCGCTATAATATAGAATAGTATCTTCATAATTTGTGTTCGCAAAGATACTATACTCGCTGGACTTTGCAAAACAAAAGATCGACCAATAAAAGGAATTGGCTTTTTGTACCTATACTTGTACCTTAATGTGTATCATATGATTGAAAAGTCTACCTGTGCTATAATAAAGGGGTAAAACACAATATGCGTCAGCAAAATGCAGTAAAAAGCGTATCTCTATCGGCACTTTAAATATAATTGCATAGAGTTAATAATTATAATTGTACTAAAAAAATACTCTTTAATGTACAAGAGGACAAAAAATGGAAAAAATGTATTCTATCGCAGAGGCGCGCCGCATCCTCAATAGGCTTCCCGAGCACTTTGCAGAGGCGCCCGATACGAGTGCGGTGGCCGTGACGCGGCGGGGTCGGCCGGTATTGGCGGTATTGCCTTGGGCACAGTACGAAGCGCTCATGGAAACTTTAGAGGTATTAGGTGACGAAGGGCAGACCAGTGCTTTGCGACAGGCGATTGCCGAATGTGATGCGGGGGGCTCTTCTCTGTGGAGTGCAGAGGGAGCGCATCCGCAATGAATTATCACATTGCGATGGCTTCGGTGGCGCAAGAGGGGTTGAGTCTCTTGCTTAATCAGGGCATGCGCGCGGTATTGGAACGGCATATTGCCGCTTTGGCTGAAAACCCCGAGCAGCAGGGGTTGCCGCTGGTCGGGCCGCTCAAGGGCTGTTTTTCGCTGCGCGTCGAGGGGGATTGGTGCCGGATTGTCTATCGGGTCGTCGGAGAGCAGGTGCAGGTGCTCTCCATCGCCATGGGTGCCAGCTCTCAGGGACTCGACCGCGATTGGCGAGATTTAGCCCGCCGACTTTTTCGGCTGCGTCTGCTATGAGCGCTGCAAGGCCCGATGGCACGGACTGCGTCTATATATTGCCGGCAACGGATCCGGACGATGTATCCTTTGGTTTGCCCGATAGAGAGCTGGCCGCATTGGAGCAGGTTGCCAATTCTCGCGTCGAGCGTATTGTTTTCGCTGAACAGGTCTGGTATAACGCCGCGGTGCGCGCCGAGGTTTTTAAGCAGATCGAATCTTGCGAAGAAGGGTTGTTGTCGCCGCGTCGCCATCTAGTGGGTTTTAGCAAGTCGGGCTGCGGGGCGCTGAACTTGTTGCTCGATCGGCCCGGCTTTTTTGCTGGGGCGCTGATCTTTGACGCCCCTTTCTTTAATGAGGATATCGAGCGCTGGGGGATAGATCGTTTTTACAAAAGCGTCGAAGCGCTGTATGTCGATACGGCGCAGGGGCGCGAGGCCGAATGGGCTTCTTTGGCTGATGTGGGACTGGTGCTGGTCGCAGGTGAAAATTTTGCGGCCGATACGGCCCGTCTAGCCCAAGGTCTACAGGCCTTAGGTCTGAACTGTCGGGCCGAGTTGTCGGAGCCGCTATTGCATCGCTGGGATAGCGGTTGGCTGTCGCGCTTTTGGCCCGTTAGAACGGCCAGATAACTACTTGGTCTGGGCTCACCTCACCGGGACTACAGCTTACCGGCATCTGCGCAAAGCCGGCTAGAGCGAGTCTTTGTAGCGCTCCAGCACCTGCGCGTCCAAGTCTTCAACGAAGTCTTTCCCCTTGCCAATTTGATCGCCGATTTCCCTGCCAAACGAGACACGCGTTTCCTCCGGCCACGACTCGGGCTGCCACAGCTCGCTGCGGATAAAGGCTTTGCCGCAGTGAAAGTAGGCCTGCGTGACGTTGATCTTGAGCAGCAGTAGCGCCGGGGCACCGCGCGACGAGAGTTTGGCGCATAAATCTTCGTCTGTAACCAGCTCTGCCGTGCCGCTGACGCGCAGCGTTTCACTGCAGCGGGGTCGTATAAAGATCAGCCCGACTCTGGGGTTGGCGAGGATGTTCTGATACGAAACGACGAGGCGATTGCCTTTGCGCTCGGGCATATAGAGCGTGTGCTCGTCCTGTCGGTGGACAAAGCCGGGGAAGTCGCCCTTGGGGCTGGCCGTGGGC
>JBLHGI010000458.1:0-3079 GCA_047616505.1 Planctomycetota bacterium | reverse complement strand
GGTCCTGCATATGCAGGACCTCCGGGGTTGGCAGGCCACGGGAACCGTTAACTGGAGTGTCGGTGCGGTGCAGGGGGGCCAGGTGGCTGGGGCGCTCAATATTGCCCCGCAAGTGCGCGGCTGGCAGATATCCGCTTCGACTAATATCGTCGGCAATATCCGCGGCTGGCAAATAGCGGGCGGCAGTAATATCGCGCGCCAGGTCAAGGGCGTGCAACTCGGTGCACTCAATATGGCCAGTACGGTCAAAGGCTGGCAGATTGGCTTGGTCAATATTTCCGGTGATATAAGCGGTGGCCAGCCGTTGGGTCTGATCAATTATTCGCGCACGGGTTTGTTTAACTTTAACACCTGGCGCGACGAGACGGGCATCAACGGTTTTGCTCTATCATCGGGGAGTCGTAATTTTTACACTTCGCTGTCGCTGGGGTTTTTCGAGGAGTCCGGGCAGCGCCACTGGGCGACGGGGCTGGGGCTGGGACTGCAGCGCACGCGCGGTTCGCTGTTTTCTGCTCTGGAGTTAAACCAGTATCGCATTACACGCGATGTCGACGGCGGTAATTATCGCATTGGTGTCGCCGTCAATCCGCCCAATCTCGAGATCGATCTGGGCGATGCTAAAATCGAAAACTATCTGACGCGCCTGCGCTTACTCGGCGGTTGGAAAGCGTTTGATGACTTCTCGGGTGGCCTATCGATTGTTGCTGGCCTTTCGCTGAACATGCTGTGGACGGAAGGCAAAGAACGCCTGGTCAAACCACAGTATGGCGAGGCACAGGAAATGGGTGATGACGTTTTTTTCTGGCCGGGATTCAGTATTGGGTTGCGCATAGGGCGCTGAGTGAAGGTATTGCGTATCGGTGTAGGTTCTATACAGCGTATATCATGCAGGAAAAAAGGAATTAGAGAGGGATGAGAATGAGGGTTTGGTGGGGAGTAGTCTGTCTACTCTTGGGCTCTTGGGCCATTAGTTGGGCACAGGAGGGAAAGGCGACGATCAGCGGCTTTATCTACGATCGCGCCGACGGTGAGGCGCTAATTGGCGCTAGTGTGTATATACGCGACCTGCAGTTGGGTGGCATCAGCAACGGCAGCGGTTATTAAGTCATAACGGACGTGCCGGTCGGGGCTCGTGACTTGACCGCTTCTTTTATTGGTTATCAGACCGCCGTAGAAGAGATGGCTGTAGAGGTGGGGAAAAATGCCAAAGTAGATCTCTACCTAGCGTTGGAGATTTTGGAAACGGAGGAGACGGTAGTGCGGGCCGATTCGGCGCGCACGGCTGACAAGCTCTTTTCCAAGACGATTTCGTCCGTCAATTTGGCTCCTCGGCAGATAAATCAGATGCCGCAGGTAGCCGAAGCGGATTTATTGCGTTCGCTGCAGGCCTTGCCGGGCATTTTGCCGCTGTCGGATTTTTCATCCGCGCTCTACGTGCGCGGTGGCACGCCGGACCAAAACCTCTATATGGTCGATGGTGCCGATGTCTACAACCCCGAGCACGCCTTTGGCATATTCTCGACCTTTAATACGGATGCTATAAAACAGGTCGAACTATCCAAGGGGGGATTTGGCGCCGAGTACGGGGGGCGCTTATCATCCGTACTCGATGTGACCAACCTCGATGGCAGTCGCGAACAGTTTAAAGGCACGGCGTCGATTCGCTTGTTGTCGGCCAAGACGACACTGCAGATGCCGCTGGGCAATATAGGTTCGCTATCGGGGTCGCTGCGCCGGACCTATTTCGATAAAACGGTGGGGCGCAGTTTAGATGATATTTCGGACTATTACTTTTACGACGGCAATGCCAAGGCCTTTATCGATCTCGGCGATTCAGACAAGCTGACGTTGAGTTATTTCGGCGGGCGCGATTTTCTCGACGTGACCTTTGACGGACCCTCCGAAGACGATACGGGATTTGCGGCCGATTGGGGCAACAAAACGGGCAGTGCACGCTATACCCGCGTGTTCTCGCCGCGGCTCTTTGGCAATTTTTGGCTGACCGGTAGTCGTTTCACATCGGATTTTTATTTTGACGCCGCCAAGATTGAAGAGCGCAACTTGGTTACGGATGTCACGTTCAAAGGCAACATGGAATACCATCATTCGCAGGCGCTGCGCTTTGAGTTTGGCTCTGAACTCAAACGCATGCACGTGCGCTTTCGCCAAGAATTTAGCGCCGGTTTGATCGATATAAACGAACGGCCAGACCACTATGCTCTTTATGCGCTGGGCAATTGGCGGCCCGGGGCCGGTATCTGGGATATAGAGGCGGGACTGCGCTATAGCCGTTTTAGCACCGCGTCGACGTTTGACCATATGGACCCGCGTCTCGCATTGAAGTATCGGCTCAGCGACACGGCGACGATCAAGCTGGCCACGGGTATTTATCGTCAACACTTACACCGCGTACCGCGCTTTATCGCGACGGATATCTGGACGACGGCGAACCAGTTTCAGGATCCCTCGCGTTCGGTCCACTATACTCGACGTTCAATTTGGTCTCCAATGTCGACGTGCGCAACGCGCTGCGCAAAATGCGTCATCAGGCAAAGAAACGCGATCGCGGTACCTGGCTATTTGGTGCCAACCTGGTCTATTCGACGGGGCAGCCCATCACCGAACCGGGCTCGGCCTATATAACGAAACTGGCGCCAAGTGACCCAGGCCTCAGCGTTTCGTATGCGCCGACGCGCATAAACGGCGTGCGTCTACCTCCCTATACTCGTTTGGACTTGAGCATAAAATACGAGCGCGACTTCGGCTCGTGGAAGATGGTGCCCTATTTTCAACGTTTTTAACGTTGGCAACCGCCGCAATGTGTGGTTTGTCGATTACGATTTTAGCAATAACCTGCCCGACGTCGACGAGGTGAGTATGTTTCCACTGCTGCCGACACTGGGCGTAAACTTTGAGTTCTAATATGACACGCCTATTGACAGTATGGTCGATGGTATGTCTCTACGGCTGTGGTACGGGCGAATTTGCCGTGTCGAATACCAGTTACGAACCGCGCTTAGTTATCGAGGGGCTTTTACAGCCGGGTGTTGGAGTCGATGGCATCCGCATCACGCGCAAT
>JBLHGI010000457.1:0-3267 GCA_047616505.1 Planctomycetota bacterium | reverse complement strand
GAAGATAGCGTAGGAGATGGCAGCTTGGTCTAATTGGGAGGTCAACATCTCGACCACGCCCGCCTGGACTAATCCTTTATCCGTAACGATGAGCGCCTTCTGTCCCTGCAGTAATTCGCCGAGGCGGGCGCGCGAGCCGGCGCCGTGTATAACGCGGGTCGGATTGTGGAATTCAAAGAGCGTTTGCAAGGGCATGATAATCCTCATAGTACGCGTAAGTGTGGATGGAAAAACTTAGCTAAGTCGGCGGCGGGGTGTCAAGGAGTAGGAGGGGTCAGGTGGAGAAAAGACGGGTAATCTCGTCGGTTGTAAAATAGGGGAGTGCGCTGCGCGTGCCCCGATGAGAAATTTGCAGACCAAAGTCCTTTTCGCACACGCGGCCAATAGGGCTCGCGGCGATGCCTGCCCGTGCTAGGGCATGGACGATATCCTCTGTGCTAGCGGGGTCAGCGCCGATGAGCATGGCTCCCGATGAAATGATGCCGAATGGGTCGAGACCATACTCGGCGCAGAGTTGATCCGTTTCTTCCATCAGCAGCAATGCGTCCCCATTAATATCCAAGCCCACATCGGAAGCACTCGCCAATTCGTAGAGCCCCGTCGCCACGCCTCCTTCTGTTGGGTCGTGCATGGCTGTGACGCGGCCGGCCTGAGTGGCTACCTGCGCATCGCGCACGGCGCTTATTCCCGGGTCGCTGAGAAAGTCTGCGCAGCGATCTATTCGCGACGAGGTATAGCCTCGCTTTAGTAAGTCTTCGCGTTTATCGCGTGCTATGATCGCCGTCGCTTCAATGCCCATGCCCTTGGTGAGAATGAGATCGTCACCTGGGCGCAGGCCCGAGGAGCGCACTAATTGCTCCGGTGCTACTTCGCCGAGCATCTGGCCGATTACGATGGGGCGGTCGATACCGTGCGTAATTTCCGTATGGCCACCGCAGACGACAATGCCCAGGGATGTAGCCGCTGTGTGGATAGAGCGAAAAATGGCTTCGACGCTTTGAGGCGTGGCGGCTCCAGTTGGCAAGAGCACGGTGCTCAAAAAGAATCGCGGTGTGGCGCCCATGGCGGCAATATCGTTGGCGTTGACGTGTACGGCATACGAGCCGATCGAGTCCGTTGCAAAAGTAATTGGATCGGTTTTGACGACTAAGTAGCGATCGCCAAAGTCGATTACGGCGGCGTCTTCACCTAACGATGGAGGGACGATTAGGTCTTTAGCAGTACTGTGAGTATACGCAGCGAGTAGGCGGGAGAGCTCGGCGTGCGGGAGTTTGCCGGCGGCATAGGACGTTTCTTTCACGAGGACTGCTGTCCGTAGAAGCTCGCGATGGCTTCCACTAGCGCATCGATGCGGCTCGTGGCGGGTTGCACGTCTACACGCTGGCCGCTTTGGCGCACGGCATCGGCTGTAGTGGGGCCGATGCTGGCTATATGCGCGTGGGAAAAGAGCCGTGCCGTCTGCTCCTGGCCGAGAGCTTGGCCGAGATGCTCGACGCTGGAAGGGCTGGCGAAGACGACCATATCCACTTTGTTTTCCAGCAGCGCGGGGGGAAGGTCTAGCGCGTCACGTGCGGGAGCGCAGTTCTGGTAGGCCGTTATATGGTCGACCTCTGCGCCGCGCTGGCGCAGGGTCTCTGCTAGCTGGGGACGGCCAATAGACGAGGCGGGGAAGAGTATCCGCGCCCCGGAGACGTCCATCGTGGCGAAGGCTGTGGCTAAGCCTTGTTGGGACTGTTCGTCCGGAAGCAGATCTGCGCGGATGCCGTACTCTTGCAAATGTTGAGCGGTTGTTGTGCCGACGGCGGCGACGCGACATGTATACAGGGCGCGCGCATCTTTTTGATGGTGGTGCAGGCGCTGAAAGAAAAAGCGCACGCTGTTGGGGCTGGTAAAAACGGCCCACTGGTAAGAGCTAAGATCTGCGATGGCTGTGTCTAATGGCCCCCAGTCATCCGGTGGTGCAATCTCCAACAAAGGCAGCGAGTAGACCGTGGCTCCGCGGTCCTCTAAACCTGCCTGTAGGGGAGAAGTTTGCTCTTTACTGCGGGTGATGAGGATTTGGCGACCGAAGAGCGGTTGGCTCTCGCGCCAGTTGAGCTGAGGGCTCAGAGCGACGACGGAACCGATGATGAGTAGAGCTGGTGAGCCTATGGCTGCTTCGATGGCGCGTTGGGGAAGATGCTCGAGATCCGCTGTCACCGTGCGCTGTGTCGGCCAGGTGCCCCATTCGACGATGGCGGCGGGAGTATTCGCTGCGCGCCCTTTGTCGATTAATAGCTGGCAGATGGCGTCGAGTTTGCGCGCGGCCATAAAGATGACGAGCGTAGCATCTAGGCCGGCTAGGTGCTCCCAGTTGATGCTGCTGTCGGCTTTTTCTGGGTCTTCGTTGCCGGTGACCAGTACGGCGGCCGAGCTGAGGCCGCGGTGTGTGAGGGGGATGCCGGCATAGGCCGAGGCTCCAGAGGCCGCTGATATGCCGGGCACTATTTCGAAGGGGATCTTCTGCTCATTTAAGCGCAGTGCCTCTTCGCCCCCGCGTCCAAAAATGAGGGGGTCGCCCCCTTTGAGGCGGACGACGGTCTGCCCTTTTAAGGCGTGTGCGACGAGGAGTTCGTTGATCTCTTCTTGCGAGTGGCTTTTGCGGCCGCCGCGCTTGCCGACGTAGATGCGCTCACAGGGGGCCGGTGTCAGGTCGAGCAGTCGGCGGTCGAGTAGCTCGTCGTAGAGCACGGCGTCGGCGATATGTAGGCATTCGGCGCCCTTGCAGGTAATTAGGCGGGGATCGCCGGGACCAGCACCGACGATATAGACGCGCCCGCGCTTGGTGCTGTCCATTAGCTATTCTGTATAATGGAATCGGCGCCCTGCTCGCGCAAGACTTCGGCCAGGCGCTGACCGAGTGCTTCGGCGTCGTCTGGATCGGCGTCGAGTTGGCTATGCAACAGGGGCGATCCGCTGGGGTGACCGACGCGTCCGTCGAGAACGAGTTGGTCGCCTTGGAGGCGGGCCCAGGCTGCCACGGGAGCATGGCAACCGCCGCGCAAGGTGCGCAACAGGCTACGTTCGGCGGTGATGGCCTGAAATGTGGGTAGGTCGTTGAGAACGGCGACGCGTTGGCGCAGCGAATTGTCGGAGCGCATCTGTAGGCCGAGTGCTGCTTGGCCGGCGGCGGGTAACATGGATTCGGTCGGGATATAGGCGCTGATATGTTCTTGCCAGCCGAGGCGATGCAGGCCGGCCGCTGCCAATAAGACGGCGGCGCATTCT
>JBLHGI010000456.1:0-3322 GCA_047616505.1 Planctomycetota bacterium | reverse complement strand
GAACTCGGTGTAGTGGCAGCGGTTGCAGGTCACGGAGCTGAACTTGCGATTCTGCATGTCGAAGACCTTATGCCAGAATCCACCGGCTGCGCGCATCTCGCCTACCTCACAAGAGGTATGACTGCATTTGTGGCAGATGTAGTTAAAATAATTCATAGCGTCTCAACCGCAGTTTGTTTTAGATGGAGATGTTGTATCTTGGATCTTATTTAATTGGATAGATTGTAAGATCTGGCGCAAGGTGGGGCAAGAGATGGCGGGTTTATGGGATGGTGCCTATGATAGAGATGGACTCTTTGGCGAGGAGTGTATATGAAGCGCGGGACCTTTCATTATGCGGCTCTTTGCCAAAGAAGCCATGCCGCTTATTTAAGCAACATACTACGCGTGGGGAGAGATGCATAAAAAAGAACAGAAAGTAATCTCGGCGACAAAAAAACCGGCGACTATTGAGACACTGGTCACCGATCTGCGCAGCTTGGGCGTTGAGCAAGGTATGCTATTATTGGTGCATTCTTCGCTGAGTGTGTTGGGCTGGGTTTGCGGGGGGGCCGTGGCCGCCGTGTTGGCCTTGGAAGAGGCGTTGGGGGCAGAGGGCACGCTGGTGATGCCGGCTCATTCTGGGGACCTATCCGACCCGCGCTCGTGGGAAAATCCGCCGGTGCCCTATGAATGGTGGGAGATCATCCGCGATGCGATGCCAGCCTATGATATAGAGATGACGCCGACGAGCCATATGGGGGCTATTGTCGAGGCGTTTCGCGGGCAGGATGGCACCAAGCGCAGTGTGCACCCACAGCTTTCTTTTTGTGCGCGCGGCCCGCTGGCGGACCAAATTATCGCGGGGCATGCGCTGGATTTTGGTTTGGGTGAAGAGTCGCCGCTGGCGCGTATATACGACTTGCAGGGGCAGGTGCTATTGCTCGGCGTTGGGCATGCCAACAACACCTCGTTGCACTTGGCCGAGTATCGCGCCGAGTATCGCGACAAGAGGATTGTCACCAACGGCGCGCCCATAAGTGAAGAGGGTCAGCGCCGCTGGGTCGAGTTTGAGGATGTCGATATTGACTCCGGTGATTTCGAACGCCTCGGAGCCGACTTTGAAGCCGAGGGCCTGGCACAAGTCGGACTTGTGGCTCAGGGCAACGCGCGCCTTATGCCGCAGCGGCCGTTGGTAGATTACGCGCAGCGTTGGATCGAGAAAGGTAGAGGTTAAGGTGTTTGGTCTGCGGCAGGAGGCTTTTTGTTGATAAGGAGTGATAGCGGCACGATCACTACGTAGCCACAGACGAGTAGTAACGGAGCAGCCGTTAGCGACAGGAAGCCTTCTGCTGGCGGTATGGAGAGCGCGATATAACCGGCCCCGATACAGACAAGGCCGAGGGCAAAGAGCTTCCAGTGGATATAGTTTTTCATATTGAACTCACGCTGGTTGGAAAGTGGATCATCGCGGGCATTTTCATTCTGTTTGTTTCGCGTTGGACTAATTCGGCATCCTCAACGCCGGCCAAATGGTGGCGAAATAATTGCATCGACCCTAGGGCGTCGCGCTTTCACCCAGCGCATTTTGCAGAATCTGAAGCGCCTGCACCATCTGTTCGGCTTCACCGTATTTATCTATGTACTCTTCGACTAAGGCCAGTGCGCCATGATCGTCCCCTTGGGCTTGCAGGGTGGCGGCCAGGCCATAATAGGCATCGGGTTTTTGCGCGTCGAAGGTAATACCTTGACGGTAAATGCGCTCGGCGCGCTCGGCTTCGTTATAGCGGTCGTGCACGATATCCCCCATCGTCACGATGTTTTCATAGCTGGCGTTGGGATCGCTGTCGTAGACTAAGATCATATTTGCCACAGCCTTTTCCATATAGACGGCTGCTTGCTCTGTATTGCCGAGATCAAAAAGGCGCTGAGCACTCAGGTACATCGTGTGCCAGTTTAGTTCAATATGGTCTTCACTCCACGTTAGAAGCCGCAGCAAAGCATCGTTCTGTTTTGTTATTTCGTAGTGCTCGGACAAGAAGGCGAAGATAGCGCGATAGTTGCCTAGTAGGCGCTTGGCATTTTCGTCTTTGTAGACATAGGGGTCGAGTATGCCGCGCAGGCTGAAAACTTCGTAGAGCAATTCCTCGGTGCGCGCCTGACCGATGGTTTGGCCTTTTTCTTTGTTTAGCGTTAGCGTCATGCCCGTTAGCGTCAGATAGGCGTCGATGCCTATGCGATTGCTCGTGGGCACGGTGAGCGCGAAATGGATTGGACGTTTCCACTCGTTCCACTCGATGATCTTGAGTACCATTACGTCCTGCACGCGCAGTAGGTTATAGCCCGAATAGTCTTTCATCTCCCACTCGAGGCCATTTACAGAGAGCACCTTGGGCTCTGGCCAGTAGCGGCGGTAGAGATCGACTTCTTGTGTGTCGGTGAGCACCGAGTCGATAAATTGGTCGTCGTAGCGTATGTCGACTATGGACTTGCGGTCGCGCAGCTGTTTGATATACCAGTTGGTGTTGAGTAGGCTCAGGTTGACTACGCGTACGTCGGTGCGTTTGCCTTCGACTTCCTGCAGGTACCAGAGCGGAAAGGTGTCGTTGTCGCCGTTGGTAAAGAGGATGCCGTTGGCATCACACGATTCTAATAGGTTCAGCGCGTAGTCGTGTGCGATATAATCGCCGGTGCGGTCCTCTATATGGTAGAGCTTGGCGAAGGTGCCGGCCGGTAAGAGCAGGCCGAAGAGGGCCGTTGCGACTAATACGAGGGGGTGTATGTTGACCAGCCGCGGCCGCAGCCATTCGACGACGGCGATCCAGCCGAGACCGATCCACAGCGCATAGGCCAGATACATGCCACCAAAGACATAGTGGCGCTCTCTGGGCTGCGGGTTGGGCATATTCAGATAGAGCGACAGACCAAAGCCCATGATGATAAAGAGCGTCATAAGAGCGGCGAAACGACGCCAGTCGCGCTTGGCCTGCCAGCAGAGCCCAACCAAACCCAGCGCATAAGGCACCAGCGAGATCCCCACCGGGTGTGCATCGCTGCCCGTGGCCTTTTGGAAGGTCACGACGCGCTCTAAGACGGGGAAGGGGAATTGCTGGAAGAAATACTTCATCTGCTGGTCCCAAAACTGATAGGCGCGGTCGGCACGCGGCTTGAGCATACTCAAGAGCATGCTCTCGGAACCGTATTGCTCGCGGTTGACAAAGGCGAGGAAGGCGCGCCAGTTTTCGGGGTCGTTCTCGTCGATCGACGGGTTGAGCCCCGAGCGGATATAGAGCGCGGTGTAGGTCGAGTAGCCCAGCGCGAAGAGCACGACGATGCCCAAGAG
>JBLHGI010000455.1:0-3368 GCA_047616505.1 Planctomycetota bacterium | reverse complement strand
CAACGGCCGCGTCCGCGTTGAAGCCAATGATGTAAAGGGAACGCCCAAAGTACAGGGTGGCGAACTCGCCTCCTAAGGAAAAACACCATGACAACCGAAGCAGCGAAAAGAGGCGAGATACTATTACGCGGGCGACCCCCTAAAGGCCGCGACCAATCAATAGTTTCAATAGGAGAAAAGTAAAATGAGTATCGAAAAAAGTGATCTGCTGATCGGGGGCGAAATATGTCCCTCTGAGTCAGGACAGTATTATCCCCTGTATAGCCCAGTAGACGGCGCGTTGGTGGCCGAAGTGGCCGATGCCACTCCGGCCGACGTGGACCGAGCCGTTGCCGCCGCGCGCGAGGCGTTCTATGCAGAGTGGAAGTTCTGCGGCGTCGAACGCAAGCGCGCTTTATTTGCCAAACTGAAAGAGGCGCTCTATGCCATGGCCGACGACCTGTCAGCAGCCAAGGTGCAGCCTCCGGGCGGGGCGGGCATCCCGCCATTGGTCGAACGCGTCATCGACTACTACGTCAGTAAGCTAGACGACGGGGCCGGTCAGCTAATTGAGCACGGCGACCAGGGCACCAATTACGTATATAAAGAACCGCTCGGCGTCGTTGCCATCTTTGTGCCTTTCAACGGGCCGATGCTGGGCGCTCTACTATCCGCCATACCCGCACTAGTCGCCGGCAATACGATCGTAGTTAAAGCACCCGACCAAGAAGCACCGCAGGCGCTCAAGGTAATGCAGGCATTCAAAGAAGCCGGTTTTCCCGCCGGAGTCGTCAATGCGATCAGCGGCAAGGGCCCCGAGGTAGGGCAGGCGCTCGTCGCGCATCCGGCCACGCGTCTGATTAGTTTTACCGGCAGCACGGCCACGGGTAAAAAGATCATGGCCGCCGCCGCCGCAGACCTCAAGCGCGTACAGCTGAACCTGGGCAGTAAAACGGCGCAGATCGTTTTCCCCGACGCAAACATAGAAGCGGCGGCGAAGGCGATTGTGGGATCGGCCTTCCCCGGACAGGCGTGCTCGGCGATAAGCAGGGTCTTGGTACATAGTTCAGTGCGCGACGAATTTCTCACGCTGCTCAAAGAAAAAGCACAGGCCGTAGGGCCCAGCATGCTAATCGACGCGACGGCGATCGAGCGCGTCGAGCGCTACGTCGAAATGGGAAAGGCGCAGGGTGAATTGCTATTTGGCGGCAGCCGTCCAACGGGAGACGAATACGCCAAGGGCTGCTATTTTGAGCCCACGGTTTTTACCTTTGCAGACCAATCTAGCCCCGTCTGCCGCGACGAAATTTTCGGACCGGTCGTATCCGTGCTGACCTTTGACGACGACGACGAGGCGCTGGCCTTGGCCAACGATACGGACTACGGACTGCTCGTTTCGCTGTGGACGCAAGAGGCAGCGCGCCAGCGCTATTGTGTGCGGCGCTTAGAAATGGGGATCGTGACCGTTAATAGCGGCAGCGCGCTGAGCCATCGCACCCCTTGGGGCGGGTTTAAGCAGAGTGGCATTGGCCGACGCTACGGCGCAATGGGACTAGAGCCCTTCTTTGAATACAAGACCGTATGGATCTCTTAAACTAAGAGCAGGTGAGCAATTGATATACGAGCTTAGGGGGAAATGACATGGTGGTCGGCGCATTGTGTATGCTGGGAGTCATTACGCTGTGGAGCATTGTCCCCGTCTTAGTCAAGCTGCTTATTCCCATTTTTGATCCATTTACTATTGCATTTATGCGGCTTGCGCAGGGAGCCGCTGTCGTATTAGCTATTTTTTTTGCACACGGGCACAAAGTGCGGGAATTTAACTTCTCCTGGTGGCATTTAATCGGGGGAGTGGGCGTAGGCATTAATTATACGCTCTATGCCCTGTCTCTGAGTTATACCACGGCAAGTGCGGGGGCGCTGATCGTCCAGGTGCAATATGTCACGCTGGCACTATTGGCGACGCTGGTATTACATGAGCGGCTCACGCTGGGCAAAGTGGCTGGCATGCTACTTGTAGTAGCCGGAGTAGCTGGCATTATGAGTGCGCGAGTGGACCTAACTCATCTACTCGCGCCGCAGTATTTTTTTGGCAATGTGCTGATGTTGTTTTCCGGGATCGGCTGGGGTTTCTACGCGCTGGCAAACAAAGCGCTGGCGCGGCGCATGAGCACTTCGTTTATCCTCGTGCCGATGCTGAGCATCGGCGCGGGCCTTGCCGGTATATTGGCCACAGTGAACTACGAGCTCTACCAAGAGCCCAAGCTAAATGCCTGGGCAGCGGTATTTGCGCTGGGCGTGCTCTCTACTGGCGGTGCTTTTGTACTAGTTTCGGAAGGCATGAAACGGCTCAGTGCCGTGATGGTTGGCTCGGCGACGGCGATGGCACCGATTGGGCAAATCACCTTGGCGCATTGGTTCTTGGCCGAGCCGATGACCTCGACACTGATCGGCGGTGGCTGCGTAATTCTATCCGGCATTTTGATTATGATGTTTGCCGAAAGACAGCAGAGTCAACACGAAGAATAAATGTAGCCAGGCCTGGAAAACAAACCCGGCAAACTAAACACGGATGTAAGCTTATGAACTTCCAGCACGTACCGGGCTGCGTCATACACCACGTGGCCGCCAGCACTCAGCAGTATGTGGGTTGTCCCTCCATCGCCATCCTGACCGACGGAACCTACATCGCCTCGCACTCCCACTTCGGTCCCGGAGCAACCAATACGGACAGCTTCGTGTACGCATCGACCGATCGCGGCAAAACGTGGGAGCAGATCGCCGAACTCCACGGCCAGATATGGTCGAATCTTTTCTGCCATCGCGAAGCGCTCTACATCATGGGCACCGACCATTGCGATCGCTTTGGCGGCAGGCTCAACGGACGAATGGTAATTCGGCGCAGCACGGACGGCGGCCACAACTGGACACAGCCGGCGGACGATAGCACAGGCCTGTTGTCGGATTATGATGGTTACCATACGGCGCCGGTGCCTATAGTGGTGCACCAGGGCAGAGTGTGGCGCGCCATGGAATACGCCCCCGTGCCCGAGCGCATACACTGGCGTAGCCTGGTGCTATCGGCGCCCGAAGACGCCGATTTGCTGGTGCGGGAGAACTGGACGAGCAGCGAGATGATGGAACACGCCGCTTCCCGCTCGCAATGGATAGAGGGGAATGTCGTCGTAGATTCGCAGGGGGCGCTGGTGAATCTGCTGCGCACCAACTATCAGGGCGGGGGGGAGGCCACTGGATATATCGACCGCGCCGCGATCGTGCGCGTCTCGGAAGATGGACGACACCTGGTGCACAACCCAGACTTGGACCATATCAACATGCCGGGAGGTGGCACCAAATTCACGGTGCGCTTCGACCCCCAGTCCCTACGC
>JBLHGI010000454.1:0-3388 GCA_047616505.1 Planctomycetota bacterium | reverse complement strand
TCAAAGCCGATCTCGAACGCGCCCTCGCAGTCGGTTTTAATGGGGCTCGCCTGCACCAGAAAGTCTTTGAAGAGCGCTTCCACTATTGGGCCGACCGCCTGGGCTATTTGACGTGGGGCGAGTTCTGCGACTGGGGCCTCAACTTCGGCCAACCCCAGGCGATCGCCAACCACCAGCGCGAATGGCGCGAGGTCGTCCTGCGCGATATGAACCACCCTTCGATCCTCGCCTGGACCCCCTTTAACGAGACCATCGGCCCGGCGCGCAGCCACTTTGAAGCGCACCGCCGCGCCTTAGAAGAGATCTACGACCTAACGCGCGCCCTAGACCCAAGCCGACCGCTGCACGATACCAGCGGCTATGTACACGTCAAAAGCGATATCTTCACGGTACACGACTACGAACAGGATCCAGAGAAATTTCGCGCAACGTACGCCGCCGTCGATCCGCAAAAAAAACAGGAAGCCAGAACGTGCTTTCCCGAACTCTCAGCCCCCTACCAAGGGCAGCCCTATGTAGTCGACGAATACGGCGGTACCTGGTGGGTAGACTCCAGCCAAGACGACGGTAGCAATCGCGAGGCGAGCTGGGGTTATGGCAACCGCCCGCAGAGTATCGAAGAGGTGTATCAGCGCATAGAAAGACTCACGCAGGTGCTCGCCGAACACCCCCACATCGCCGGGTATACCTACACGCAACTGACGGATATCGAACAAGAACAGAATGGAATTTACACCTATCAGAGAGTGCTTAAATTTGATGCTGCTAGGCTAAAGAAAGCCTTTGCTCAACACGCCACCATCGAAGGGAAAAAACCGTGAGCGAACTGCCAAATATCTGTGTTGTCGGCGCTGGTTTCATGGGCACTCAGATCGGCCTACAGTGCGCCGCACACGGCATGAATGCGCACATTGTCGACCCGGAAAAAAATGCGCGCACTCAGTCCGAACTCCTCGTAAACGAGGAATTAGAGCAGCGTGTAAAAACAGGACAAATCAGTGCGGATGAGCGCAATAAAATACGTGCGCACGTGCGCTACACTGATGCTCTCGAGAATGGCATACGGGGCGCCGGCCTCGTGATCGAAGCCATACCCGAACGCCTCGAACTCAAGCGCCAGCTCTTTGCCAAACTCGACACACTGGCCGCGCCGGAAACCATCCTGGCCAGCAACAGTTCTTCTATTAAGATTTCCGCGATAGAAAACGCCACAAAACGCCTCGACAAAGTGCTCAACCTGCATTTCTACGGCGTGATATGGGAGCGCCCCATGGTCGAACTCATGCGCGGCAGTGCCACTACCGATGCCACCATTGAGCAAGTTTATCGCTTCGCACAACGCATCGGCGTCACGCCCCTAGTCGTCGACAAAGAGAGCACCGGTTTTATTTTTAACCGCGTCTGGCGCGCCGTCAAACGCGAGACCCTACACCTCGTCGACGAGGGCGTTACCTCGCACGAAGACGTCGACCGCGCCTGGATGATTTTCACCGGCATGCCCATGGGGCCCTTTGCGCTGATGGACCGCATCGGCCTCGATGTCATCTGCGACATCGAAAACGTCTACTACCGCGAGTCCGGCGACGAGCGCGACGCTCCCCCGTCTCTGCTGACGGACAAGGTCGAGCGCGGAGAGTTGGGCCGCAAAGCGGGCAAGGGTTTTTACACATACCCCAATCCAACCTATGAAGAGCCAGGTTGGCTAAAAGGCGCCTCGTGAGCGATACTAGCATTCCAGCAGAATGCCAAATTCGCTATCTGGCGATCAAAGTGATGATGATGCCACGCGATACCAACCCACACGGCACCATTTTTGGCGGCGTGCTCTTAAGCCATATAGACCAGGCCGGTGCCGCAGGTGCGCAGTATTTTATACGCTGTGCCGGTTGGCCCGACCACCACGTCGTCACCGTCGCGATGGATAAGGTCGAATTCCACCGCTCCGTACACGTCGGCGATGTCGTCAGTTTCTGGACCGAAGTTCGCCATATCGGCCGTACCTCTATTGCCATGCACGTGCGCGTCGAAGCCGACCGCAACGGCGAAGTGCACCAACTCACGGATGCCGACGTCACCTATGTCGCCGTCGAAGCCAGCGGCGAAGAACGCGTGCCCGTGCCCATCCGCGGTCAATAAGATGAAGCACGGCGTCTTCGACCTCTTTCCGCGCATTGAAACCCCGCGTCTGCTGCTGCGCAAAATGCGTGCAAAAGACGCCGATGCCTTGTACGCACTTTTTTCCGACCCCCAAGTCTCGCGCTATTACGATCTGGCGACCTTCCAATCTCGCGATGAAGCCAAACAACTCCTAGAAAGCTTCCTCCAGCGCTATGCGCGACGCATTGGCCTGCGCTGGGCTATCGCCCACAAAGACACCCCGGACCAACTCATCGGCACCTGCGGCTACAATATTTGGTTTCAGGAAGCCCACCGCGCCGTCCTCGGTTACGACCTGCTGCCCGCTCATTGGCGCCAAGGCATTATGGGCGAAGCACTTTCAGCCGTGCTCGACCTCGGCTTTTCCTCCATGCAACTGCACCGCGTCGAAGCGCTGACCTTTCCCGAAAACATCGCCTCCCGCCGCCTACTTGACCGACTCGGCTTCGGCGAAGAAGGGGTATTGCGCGACTACCAATATCTGCACGGACGTTACCAGAGTATGGCTATTTACGCCCTCTTGGCGCAGGAGCGAACCGGGTGTTCCGTTTAGAAATAGCACAAGATGCCGAGCTTCGCTTACTTACAAGCCACGAAGCAGCGGCGCTCTTTGCCCTGACAGAAAAGAATCGCGCCCACCTGCGGCAATGGCTGCCTTGGCTCGATAGCAATGCCGGTGTCGAAGATACACTGCGCTATGTCGAGGATGCGCGCGAACGCTATACCAACCGCGAGGCAATCGAAGTCGGGCTCTTTCACCGCGGTCGCCTCGTCGGCATGGCCGGCTTGAATACCATCGACTGGGCGCCACGCCGCGGTGAAATGGGCTATTGGCTCGCGGCCGATGCCCAGGGCCAAGGCCTCGTAACAAGCGCCTGCCGCGCACTCATTCAACACGCGTTTATCGACTACGACCTCAACCGCTTAGAAATACGCTGCGCGACGAACAACGCGCGCAGTCGCGCCATTCCTGAAAAAATTGGTTTTGTCTGTGAAGGCGTGCTCAGACAGGTGGAATGGCTCTACGACCACTTCGTCGACCACGCTCTCTACGCCCAACTCAGACAGGATTGGCAACAATCGTTGTGAAAGTCGTCTATACTCCATCCCACCGCGACCACGCCCCCTTGCGCGAATTTTCCGCAGGCGAGTTGGTCCCCTGTCTCGAAGTACCAGAGCGCGCCGAAACCATCGCACGGGCGCTGACTGGCACGAAGTGGGCCGAAATCGT
>JBLHGI010000453.1:0-3402 GCA_047616505.1 Planctomycetota bacterium | reverse complement strand
CAGGTCATCGCCATCGACAGCGTGCGCGTCGATGATCAAAACGTCATCTTCACAACAGATACGGCGCGCGAGGGCGGCTTCGATATCAACTTATGGCAGCGCGTAGTGCGCGACGGCAGCTTCGTACAAGTATTCTTTCGCGCCGCCATCTTTATCGACGGCACGCGCTTCCAAGTGCGCGTATTAGATCGCCGCAAGACGGCGGAGAGCACCGAGATCGACACCGTATACCAATTCGCGCGCGAGGGCGACGTAGATCCGCTCAGTCTCGGCGCGGGCCTCGCCGTGCGCCTCGAAGAGGCCAATGCCTCCGTGGTCGGCCCCTTAGAAAGCACGCGCCTGTTGCTGACCCCTAATAACGACGGCATCAACGATTTTTTCCGCATATCATACGATCTGCTCAAACTGACGCGACCAGCCCCTGTATTCTTTGAGATCTTCGGCCTCGATGGACAAAAAATACGCCGGGGATTTTCCGGGCAAGACCTCAGCGGCCGCTACGCGCGCATCTGGGACGGGCGCGACGATTACGGCGACCTAGTCGCTCCGGGCATCTATCTCTACCGCATAGAAGTAGATGCCGATGCCGGCACCAGCGCTCGCGCCGGAACGGTCCACGTCGTTTATTAGAGGGATCTATCCGAGCACAGGCAGGGTAAAACCTACACCCGCGCTTGGCGATGAACGAGCGCCACTTATCTATTTGGAGCTGATATATTGTTCGAAGAGGACGTAGTACTGCCGCAATATGGTTCGGGTTCATTTGCCGAACTGCCCCAAACCGTGCGCTATGCATTAACGGGACAGGGCGACTCGAGTTTCTCCCGCGAAAGACTAGGAGCATTGGACCAGCGCTGGAAGAAAGTAGCGCTGCTCTTTATCGACGCTTTTGGCTGGCGTTTTTGCCAGAGTCGCCTAGAGCAATACCCCTTCCTGCGCCGCTTTGCAGAGAACGGCATCGCGCAAAAAATAACGGCGCAATTCCCCTCCACAACCGCCGCACACGTAACTTGTATCCATACGGGCCTAACGCCGATACAGAGCGGGGTCTACGAATGGCAATATTACGAACCGCGCGTCGACCGCATTATCATGCCGCTGCTCTTTTCGCCGATCGGCACCCGCCTGCGCAATGCGTTAGAGGATGTCGAGCCAGAGGAAATTCTGCCGACGCAGACGATTTACCGCGACTTGGAAGATGCGGGCATTCGCTCGTGCGCATTCCAACCGGCTCTGCACTTAGTATCGCCCTATGCGCGCCTGACCTACGATGGTGCCGAGGTCGTGCCCTACCGCACGCTGGCCGAGGGCCTCACCTCTTTTAAAGAGCGCCTAAAGGCGGAGACCTATCCGTCTTACTTCTTTTTCTATTTTGATGGTATCGATCAAGTAGGGCACACGCAGGGCCCGGGCTCGGCTCATATAGACAATGAGATAGACGCCTTTCTCACCGTGGCCGACCGCATCCTCGGCGAGGGTATCGATGACGATACCCTCTTGCTCTTAGTCGCCGACCACGGCATGGCCGAAGTCGACCCAAAAACCACGCTCTATCTGAATGTACATCCCGACTTTGTCGGCATTGAGCGCTTTTTGCGTCGCGACAACGACGGCGGCCTTTTGGTGCCAGCCGGTTCGTGCCGCGACATGTTCCTCTATATCAACGACGGCATGCTCGAAGAAGCACAGGCCTTTCTGGATCTGCGACTGCGCGGCCACTCGCAGGTTTTTCGCTGCGACGAACTCGTGCGCCACGGCCTCTTTGGGCCCGGTCCTAGCAGCGAGGCCTTCGACGCACATATCGGCGACCTGATGATCCTACCCAAAGCGGGTGAGTCCGTGTGGTGGTACGAGCGCGGTAAGTTCGAGCAAAAACACTACGGAGCACACGGCGGGCTAACAGCGGCGGAGATGGAAGTGCCACTCTTAGCCCGTTCCTACTAGTCTTCGTCTCCCCCTGGGAGTTGTGGTGCCATTCAGGTAGGCACGCCAAAGAACGGCAGGATATAGCGCTGTATTAGGTAATAAGCACCGAGTACGATGCCAAGTATCAGTAGATCGCTCATATCGACCTCTCTTTTCTTTCTTTAGTCCCGCACGCCCAGTTTGTGCAGAATGTCGCCCATAAGGCACCACTGCGTCAACGATGATTGGAAGAGGTTGATGCCAACAAAGGCAGTAAAGAAATACCAGTAGGGGCTGACCCAATGGCCGAGTGCTAAACTGGCCATAATAAAGGTGCCGGCAATCAGGCGAATCCAGCGCTCGCTGTTCATACGTTTCTATTCTCCGAGTTGCATTATCTATAGGACTGGTCCAATAATTCTTTGCACAACGCTATTCGCAAGATGTGTACCAGCGAGAGAGGAAATATAGCTCAGCGGACAAAAGGACCTGTTATAAATAGACTTACAACAAAAATACGAACGGAAGGAAGAGGGCGTATTATCGCATTAGCTGTTTTTTTGCAACAGGTTGACGCAACGCGAAGATGCAGCGCAATACGACAATCAGTAGATATAGTGATGAAAGAGTTCCGATATATGCAGGAACGCCAGGCGGGGTCTTTCGTCCTGGACCATCTGAATCTGTTTTAGATCGCTCTCACAATGTCAAAGAATACACGTAAATCGGAGTTTGGTAGACATCTTTGAGCCTGATGACTTTAGTCGGTTGATGCGACGGTAAAGCAAAAGTGTTACTCACAACAAGAATCTCATTTGATAATTCGCGTTTCAGCTTTTCTTGCAGAGAAAGCATCGCTTCAGGAGAAAGATAGCAAAACAAATTAGAACAATTGCCGATTTCAGCGTTCTTGAAATCTTTGCGATAAAGCGTAAGATTTTCCAGATCTAAGCTATTTTTCCTAACGACTGAAATCAACCATGGAAACCATGACAGTTCATAGCCAATGACTTGTTGATGTGGATACTTACGTGCAAGTGCTATAACGAGGGTTCCCCAACCGGAGCCCAGATCGACTAAAGGACCATTTACAGATCTATCTATTGCAGCAAGCATGGCCTGACGAGCTTTGCCTGAACTCTTCATGGGAGGAATACCGGTTTGCAGCGTGGTCCAAAGAATGGATAGGACCGTTAGAAGTGCGAAAGCAAGAAGTATCAGTTCGAGAAAAACCATATTAACCGAGACCTAAGATTGGTCGGAAATAAGCGAGTGGCACGAGTTCGGCCGAAGTGTGCTTCCGTTGAGTGCGGGCGGGCGCGTTGGCGTTATGAAGCTCGGGAGAGTTGAGCCGCTCGCAGAAACAACAGGCATGTCCGATAGGGAAGCCATATCGGCAGAACTCGATCAGTTCGCTACCCGCGTCGACGATATTCGACACATTCGGGCGCAAGAATAAGGACGGATTGCGAACAAACCCAGAGGCATTGCCACGCC
>JBLHGI010000452.1:0-3403 GCA_047616505.1 Planctomycetota bacterium | reverse complement strand
GCGGCGCCGCGAGCCTATATATCCGTAAAAGAGTTCTAACTATTGTCCTTTTTATCAGCTTACGCGTCTATATATCGTATGTATAATACCTATATAGTGAGGGAATTATCTCTCTGTTCGCCGTTGGGACTGTTATGTCTCTTTTGAATTATTGCGGTATCCTTTTCGCTCTAATCTCTCTGTGGTTAACTCCAATTTTGGCGCAGGAGTCCGCTGGTTATCGCCTACTCGGCAATCAGGTATTGATCAACCAAGCCGAAGATTGGAAAGCCTGGGATGTGCCACCCGGCGTACAGGTGGTGCGCGACGACGCCACGGTAGAGCCGCGCTTTCTACGCAGCGATATTAACGTGACGTTGGACGCCGAAAGCTATATCTATGTCAACCCCTTTGTCTCCAACGATACCCTACAGGGCGGCGTGCACTCGGCCGGCAGCAACCTAACGGATGGCCCGCTCGTGCTCGACGGCGATATGCTCACCTACTGGGAACCCGTTGCCGACACTCCTATCGACAATTGGTTCTTAGAAGTAGATCTAGGCCGGGCCGTCGTCGCCCACCGCGTCGTACTGCGTTTTGCCGACGACGGTGATCCCTTCTTAAAGTTCCGCGTCGTCGCCTCGGACGGGCAGCGCTTTGGCGAGGAACAGCGGCGGCGCTTTTATCGGGTCGGGTTAGAGACGCGGCGCAACAAAGACCAGCGCGAATACATCTTCGACATCGAACCCCAGCGCGCCGTGCCCGCGGGCATCAGCGGCGAGATTATGCAGTATCTGCGCATCGATGTACTCGATACCGACGGTCCACGGGCCGCCAAAATCGAGGTGGAAGATTATCTACAGCTATCTCCTGAAGACCAGGGGGCCATCGATTATTTTCGCGTTACGCCAACGGGGCGCGAAATACTCATCGGCGCCGATACGTGGAATGCTCTCGACGGGGCCGAACGCGGCCCCGTGCGCTACTACCGCCAGGAACGCCCGCGCTTGGCCGAAATTGAGGTCTACTCGCTCGGCGAAAATATTGTACAGCTAACACAGGCCGAACGCGAGTTGGGCGCCGACGAGAGCGGTTTCGAATTCCTGTTCTTTCGCATCTACACCGACGGGCTCTACAGTTCGGCCTTCCCCATGCGCGTCTACGACCCTATCGCCGACGAGAACCAGTTGCTAATCGACCTCGGCGCCAAATACTGGCTCAACCGCATCAAACTCTTAGCGCCAGAGGGACCGCCACCGGCTTACCAAGTCCGCGTCTCCGACGGTTTGCTCAGCGCCAACGGCGAGCGCGTCTGGGACTCCTTCGGCGAGCGCCAAAACCTAACGGGCTATCAGCACGTCGAAGAGGCATTCGACACGCGCGAAGTGCGTTTTATCGAGGTGCGGCGGCTCGAATTTAGCCGCACCAACGAAGAGGGCGGCGAACTGAGCGAGGTGCAAGCCTTCGGAGAGGGCTTCGTATCCGAAGTGACCATGGTCTCGCCCTTTATCCGCCTCAACCGTCCACGGCTCTTTACAACCGTAGATTGGCAGGGCGAAGCGCCACCGGGAACGCGCATTGAAGTGCGCACGCGCTCGGGCGACGAGATAGAACAGATCCCCCACTATTATGCAACAACGGGGCGCGAAATATCCAAGACATTCTGGGAACTCATACCGGAATCTCGCCGGCCCGCCATCGTAATCGAAGAAAAGGCCGGCCCCGATTGGAGCTCTTGGAGCGAAATATACCAAGCCTCTGGCGAGCCCTTTAACTCACCCAGCCCGCGCAAATTTGCCCAGACCGAAGTGCGCTTGGTCTCGCGCGAACCCCTCAGGGCCGCGCGCATCCGCTCCCTGCAGCTAAACTTCGAACCGCCCTTAGTCGACAAAGTCCTGGGAGAGATTTGGCCGATCTGGCAGGTTGAACCCGGCATCGAACGCGAGTTTACACTCTATATAAAACCAGAATTCGCCAGCGGCAATCCCGGCTTCGACTTAGTGCGTCTACGCACTTCTTCCGCCGTGCCAATCGAGCTGCTCTCCGTGCGCGCAGGGTCGGACGCCGCACTGCGCCTCGGCGGCGGTCAGGAGCTATGGCCGGGCATTTTGGAAGAAAGCCAAGACGAAGACGGCGCCGTAGAACTGCGCTTTCCGACGCCGATCCTTGGTGGCAACCAGACTTATGAGCTAAAGTTCAAAACCAAAGTCTTTTTGCAGAGCACGGTCTTCAGCGCCGAACTAGAGCGACAGACCCGCCCCGGCAGGGTGCAAAAGATCAGTAGCGGCGACGCCAGCACGCTCGTCTCATCGCAGTCTCTAGTCGTTGTATCCGACTTAGACAAAACCAAATTGCTGCGCGACGTCGCCATCGTGCCCAGCGTCTTTACGCCCAACGGCGACGGCATCAACGAGAGCACTCAGATCGAACTCTCCGTCTACCACGTCGAAGGCGATAAAGAGCTCGGCATCGAGATCTTCGACTTGTCCGGACGGCGCGTGCGCGAGTTGTCGCGCCAGAGCGCCCGCCCCAGCGGCGAGCACAGCGTAGCGTGGGACGGGCGCGATGAAGACGGGGCGCTCGTGATACCGGGCATCTATCTGGTAAAAGTGCGTTTTGGCACCGATAGCCAAGCAGAGGGTACGCAGGCCGCGCGTCTCGTGCACGTGGTCTATTGATGAAGCACGCGATCTTTATCGGCACCTTCTTGGCCCTAGCTACTACGGCCTGGGCCCAAGGTAGAGCCGTAGATCCGCTGCGCTGGGGCATTGCCACGATCAACCCCTATGGCGAGACCTTCGATATGGACTATGTCTCACCCGCCGTGCACAAGTGGTACCAGCCGCGCTATCTGCCCGAATCCTATATGAGCCCGTGGTATAACCCGCAGACAAATTATGCCAGCGACACCTATGCTCGCTATCTCAGCCGTCTCTTAGAAGGCGAAGAATCGTACGACACCTTTGGCAACCCGATCGGCCGCGGTTGGATGGTCTATAATTGGACGCAGGAGCAGCCCGGCCCGCGCGGCAGCGTCATCGACAAAAATCTCGGCGGCCTATCGAGCCAGCGCTTATTGGGTGACCAGCGCCCGGCCTATCGCGATTTTTTTAGTCGCTTAGTCATCGCCTCCGACCAGCGCGGCACGGGCGCCTACCGCCTGATGATCGGCGACGAGATCTTCACCCGTTTTACGCCGCTGACCTTTTACAAGCCGCGCTTTAACGGCGTCCGTCTCGACTACGCCAACGAACGCTATAGCAGTACCATCTTATTGTCGCGCCCTAGTAACCCGGACGAAGAGTCGCAGACCAACTCGACGACCGTCATGGGCGGGCACGCCGAATTCCAACTCGGCGCCCTCTCGACCCTGGGCCTGACCTACGTCAACGCACACAACGTGTTGACGCAAGTCGAATTCGAC
>JBLHGI010000451.1:0-3433 GCA_047616505.1 Planctomycetota bacterium | reverse complement strand
GTTGAAAGCAAGTCAGGCTCCCCGTAGGTTTGGGTTCAGATTCCGACCAAAGATTCTGTTCCCTCCCACTACCAGGAGCCTGAGATGCCGAAAGTAGAGTCTACATCGCGATCGATCAAGCCCCCCAAGCCCGTCGTCGTTGCCGGTGCCAGATTACACGACGCTGGCGCGGCGCGCGGCGCGTTTGATGCCGACTCTGGAGGCGGCGGCGGGCTCGGATCCTTTGCATGTGGTGGTCGATTCGACCGGCTTGAAAGTCTTTGGAGAGGGCGAGTGGAAGGTGCGCCAACACGGTTTTTCGCAACGGCGGACCTGGCTCAAACTCCATGTCGCCCTCGACGAGGCGACCGCTCAGGTGGTGGGACATACCCTGATGCCCAATTGGGCCGATGATGCCAGCCAACTAGCGCCGCTTTTGGAGCAGACTCCATCGGCCGTATCCACCGTGAGCGCCGACGGGGCCCATGATAAACGAAAGGTATTTTCCTAGCTGGAAAAACCGCCGTCTCAGCGGGGTATCAAAGCGGTTGTCCCGCCCCGAAAGGATGCCAAGATCCAGCAACACGGCAATCGAAAGGCGCCCCCGTTGCGTCGGGATGAGATCATTCGAGCCATCCGGAAAAAGGGCCGAGCACGCTGAAAAAAGGAACGTGGATATCATCGGCGGTCCCTTGCTGAGACGTTGATTTTTCGCTACAAACAGATCATCGGAAACACCGTGAGAGCACGGCGAGAACAATACCAACAAAGCGAAAGCCGAGTGGCCTGTCTCATTCTAAATCGCATGCTCCAAGTCGCTAAACCCCAATCCTATTCCGTCGAAAACGACGGATAGAGATGACAGAATTCATGCAACAACGCCATTTAAACTGTAAATAAAATGCGTGCAGTCGAGTCTTTAAGCAGTAGAGATCGGCACGAATAAGCTCTTTGGTCAGGAGTCGAAGCCGGTCGCCTTATCCCATTAACCCTATATCCTGCACGCGCATAGAGGAGGTGTTGGAGGTGTTTTATGTCCCGATCTACGTCCGCTATTCCCGCTCACGCCCATAGCCGCACTCTCTACCAACCGCTAAATCGCTTTAGAGAACTTACATCAGGTGGAGCGCGCGAGTGCGCATGCGCAGCAGCAAGCGGGGCGCGAGCCTACTGAAGATGCAGTCATAGCGCATGCGGAACTGAGTATTAAACGCTTGCGCCGAGCTCGCGAAGCGGGACAGACCGATATTTCTCTCAATGTGTATCCCACAGAGAATTTGACTATTGAGGAAGGCAAAGCAGACGAACTGCTCGAAGCGCGCGCGGCGTGGGATAGATACTCACTTTGTCAGATGCTTCCCACGTTACAGAGTTGCCCACGAGCAAGCCCAGCACACCTCCCAGCACTACGTCGGACAAAAAGTGCAGGTCGTCCTCTATGCGGCCGGCGGCGACAAAACCGCTCAAGAGATAGAGCGGTATGCCGACGCGTTTTCCGTGGCGCCGGTGCATGAGCCGCGCGATGGAAAAACTGTTGGCCGTGTGGCCCGACGGGAAGGAGAGATTATCGCTCTTGTCGGGGCGCTCGCGGCGCATGCCGAGCTTGAGTGGTGCGACGGCGATTTGGGTAAAGACCAAGGTGCGCAGGAGGGCAAATCAGGTCTCGGCCAAGTGTGGGCGCCCGGTCATTTCTCCCGCGCCCCACAGCGCCAGCAAGGCTGGCAAGCTAATGCTGCTCTCGCCGTATATATCGGTTAGATTCAATGCTTGTTTTAGGAGCGGTGCGCCCTCCAACTCTCCTTTGAGGTCCTCGTCCCAAGTGTGGGCAAGGCCGGTTAGCCCTAGGCCGGCCGTAGCTATGCCCATATTTTTATAGGTGAAGATATTTTTTAGATCTTGTTCTACCGCTCCGGCCGCCGCGCTCTGTGCGCCGATAAATAATCCTATCCCTATATGTAGAAAAGCTCTCATCAATTTCTCGCTATGGGGTGGTGCGCTCAGCGTCCTATTATTAGAGACTCGACGCGATGCGACAGCCCATAGCGAATTTGCAGAGCGGGGCGTCGAAATCTATCCGGCGCCCCGCTTGTATGAGATGCTACTGTCTGCGTGGTTTTCTGTGGCGTCTTGGTCAGCGGATGGCGAAGAGCACTTCGACGTAAACCGTCAGATCTAATGCGCCGGCCTGCACGGGCACGGCAGCGCCCGAGGCCTCGTCAAAACTGCCGCGCGCGAAGATGGGATAGGAACCGGAAGACTCGCGGATATCGAGCGCGGCGCCCAGTTTTACGCCCGCCGCTGCGGCCAGCGTTTCGGCGCGTTGGCGCGCGTCGGCCACGGCGAGGGCGCGTGCCTCGGACTGTAGCGCCTCGCCGTCGTCTATGGTAAAGCGCAGATCGTTGACGGTGTTGGCGCCGGCATCGAGCGCGGCCTGTAGCGCGGTGCCGACCTGGTCGAGGTCGCGCAGGGTCACGGCGAGGCTGTTGTTGACCCAGTAGCCGACGATGTCGCGCGTTTCCTTTTCAAAGTCGTACTGCGGCTGCACGTTAAAATTGGAGGTTTGTAGGTCGGCATCGGCGACCCCCTGGGCCTTTAGGGCTGCTACGATGGCATCCATACGGGTGTTATTGGTCTGCAGTGCCTTGTCGACGCTGGCGGCAAAGGTCTGCACGCCTAGTTGGGTCTGGGCGATGTCGGGGGTGGCACTGACGCTGGCTTGGCCGGAAACGTGGATGCCTTCGGAGCCGGCATTGGGCGAGACGATCGTATCGCCCTGACAGGCCAGCAGCCCGAGGCTGAGCAGCCCGAGTGCGAGTGTGAGGGCGATTTTATGCGCTGACATGGTGGTGGTCTCCTCGATAAAGACGCGCTGCGATGCGCCTGAGTAGATCGTGTAAAGAGTCGAACCCGCATAGAGGAGCGGGTTTGTTGGCGATACTATTACAACGCCGCGCCGGCGCGTGGCGTTCCGCGCCAGCACACAGAGGCGCTGGCGCGGGGTGGTTTTGCTGTTTTAGTAGCGGTCTTCGCTGGTGGTCAGGGGGCACCAGCGGGCGGTAAAGAGCGCATCTAAGAGCGCCTCGCGCGCCGTCTCGTCGTCCATGCGGCTCAGGGCGAGCTGGGCGTAGAAGCGGTTGTAGCGGTCTGAATCGGCCGACATATTGCGCAGCGCCGGCAGCGCCTCGTGCGAGTAAACGCCGATCTGCGCCCACGCCAGCGCGCCGGTGCGGCGCACGCGGCGGTCTTCGTCGTCGAGCGCATTGGCCAGGGCCGGCAGCGCCGCGCTGGCGTCGTCGCCCATACGCCCGAGGGCCTCGGCGGCGTTGCGCCGCACCCACCAGTGCTCGTCTGCTAGTGCAGAACGGAGTGCGGGGACAGCTGTTGCGGCGGCGGGTCCCCACAGACCCAATATATCGCAGAGCGCCGCGCGCACGAGCCACAACGCGTCGTCGAG
>JBLHGI010000450.1:0-3438 GCA_047616505.1 Planctomycetota bacterium | reverse complement strand
GCTCAGCTGATTCGTAGCACTGGTCGTCCGTTAGGGAAAAACGCGCGGCCGTCTGCTCGCGGCGCAGCGGCGTCGGGTCGGCGACGCCGACGATTTGCAGCTCATCGGGATAGTTCTCTGCGTAGGAGGCATAGGTGATTGCGCGGTGGCCGGCGCCGACGATAATGGCTTTGAGAGCAGTGCTCATGCGGAAGGTCTTCCTAGGCCTTGGGCCCGTTTCATCAGACGGCGTTGGTTGTTGTCGAAAGGATCGCGGCGATGGAGGCAGCGGCGATTGTCCCAGACGACTAAGTCGCCTTGCTGCCATGCATGGGTCCACACGAAGTGGGGGGCGATATAGTGTTCATGTATAAAGGCGAGCAATTCGCCACTCTCTGTCGCGTCGATGCCTTGTATATGCTGCGCGTGATTGGGGCTAAAGTAGAGACTCTTGCGGCCCGTTTCTGGGTGTGTGCTGACGAGCGGGTGGGCCGCGGGCCTATTGGGGTTGTACTCGGGGCGGCTATGGGTATAGACGACTCTTAGGTCATCAATGCGTTCTTTGGTTTTTGTATCCAGCGCCTCGTACGCGCTGCACCCATCGGCCCACGACGTATCGCCACCCCGTGCGGGCACCTCGGCGGCATAGAGCACGGAGAAGGTGCCGGGCGTATGCAAAAAAATGAGGTCGGCGTGAAAGTGCACCTCGCTATGGCCCAGCGCGCCGACGGCTTGGCCCTGCTCTACGACATTGGAAATAACGGTGATTTCGGGCACGGGACCAGGGGCTAGGGTGCTGGTCGGATGGCGCACGGGCTGACCAAAGACGCGGCTAAAACGCACTTGCTCCTCTTGGCTTACTTGCTGCTGGCGAAAGAGCAATACGCCGTGTTCGTGGTAGGCGGCGCGGATCTGTGCCGCCTGTAGCGAGTCGAGTGCCTGGCTGAGGTCGATAGCGGATATTTCGGCGCCGAGTGCGGCGTTTGTAGGGGTGGCTTTTATCGTTTCCATGATGGAAAACATATAAAATGTGATGCGTTGCAGCCAGTTGCTTGAGGGCTGCGATGGGGTTGGCTATACTATGCGCACGATCTTAAAGGAGATGTTTGCGATGCTCGATCTAAAGGTGCAGTATTTTCAGGACAGCCCGCCGGAGGGTTTGCCCTATCGCGAAGAACACTTTATACGCAGGCACGTAAAAATGCCACTGCCCGCGGGACAAACGGCCTTAGTGCTGGTCGATCTGTGGGACAATCATTTTATCGAGAGCTGGTTAGAGCGGGCCGAGCAGATTACAAGAGAGGCCGTGGTGCCGGTATTAGCCGCAGCGCGCGAAGTTGGCCTGACCATTGTGCACGCGCCGAGTCCGCCTGTGGCTGAGCAGTTTGAAGAACTCAAAAAGCATGCGCCCCCCATGCCGTCTGTGCCGCCCGCGTGGCCGCCGGCAGAATTCAGAAGTCGGCAGGGAGAATATGCCGCTTTTCGGGGACCGCGGGCCCAGCCGCCGGGCATACCACCATTAGATCGGCTCGGTATGTCGCCGCATATCGAAGTGCTAGAGGGGGAGTTTGTGGTGGCTACGGGCGAGCAATTGCACGTGCTCTTGGCAGAGCGTGGCATTTTACACTTGGTCTACGCCGGTTTTGCCACCAATTGGTGCATACTCAATCGCGATTATGGTATGCGAGCGATGGCCGGGCGCGGCTATAATCTGGTCTTGCTACGAGAGGCGACGGCGGGGGTGGAGTTTCCCGATACGGTCGCAAAGGGGCTGGCCACGGAGATGGCCGTGCGCGAGGTGGAACAGCAGTTGGGGTTTTCAGCGGCCAATGCGGATTTTCTGGCGGCTTGTGCTGCAATAAAAGGGGAGAACACATGAAGCTGATCGTCTTTTCCAAGATGTTGAAAGAGTTGAGCATTACAGAACTGATCGACTTTGCGCAGGAGTTGGGTATTGCCGGCTACGATATGGCGGTGCGGCCGGGCTATCCGGTCAACCCCGACAATGTCGAGGAGGCGCTGCCCAAGGCCGCCGAGCAGTTCCGTGCGGCCGGGCTGGAGATTGGCATGGTGACGGCGCACACGAACGTGCTGCTGCCCGATGCCGAGGGCGAGCGCTTGGTCGCGGCGATGGATGCGGCGGACGTGCGGCGGCTCAAGCTGGGCTATTTTAAGTTTGTGCCGGGCGAGATGGACTATTGGGCTGAAGTAGACAAGGCGCGTGCTGCGTTGGAGGGCTGGGCGGAGTTGGCGCAGAAATACAATGTGCGCGCCTGTTATCACACGCACTCACAGCGCTGTCTGGGGCTGAATGCCGGCACTTTGGCGCATCTGATTCGCGGTTTTGATCCGCAGTTGATCGGTGCCTTTTTGGATGCCGGGCATTTGCGAGCCGAGGGTGAGGAATTTGAGGTGGCCGTGGCCATTGTCAAAGAGCACCTGTCGATGGTGGCGGTGAAGGACTTTTTGCTGCAGCGTGTCGACAAAGAAAATCACGGTGCGATCAAGAGGACCGTGGTCGAAGCGGGACAGGGCACCTGTGATTGGACGGCGATCTTTACGGAGTTAAAGCGCATTGACTTTGATGGGCTGGTGTCGATTCACTGCGAGTTTGAGGCTGAGGCGAACGAGATGATGGATGCGATTCGGCGCGAGGTAGCGTTTTTTAGAGCGTTGAAAGAGAAGGTGGGAGCGTAGGTAGCTTGAATCGGACGAAGCTATTAGAGCTGATACTATCAGGGGCATCGGATGCCAATATGCCTTTTGATGCTATCTGTAATTTGTTGCAGCATTTGGGTTTTCGCCTGCGCGTGCGCGGCTCGCATCACATCTTTACATGGTCGGGAGCAACGGGTAAATTGAACTTGCAGAGTAGCGGCGGCAAAGTTAAGCCCTACCAGGTCAAACAGATCCGCGCGTTTTTAAACCAGTATCAAATAGGAAATAAACCATGATTGTTCAAGGGGTTGATACCAGGAAATACTTGCGTGTGCTCTCTTGGAGCGAAGCGGACGGAGCGTGGCTGGTAGATGTACCCGAGTTGCCTTATACGACAGGCGATGGGGCGACGCCAGAAGATGCATTTAGAGAGGCCGACGAGAAGATACAGGCTTGGATCGAAATCGCCTTAGAAGATGGCGAAGATATTCCGCAGCCGCGGGGACGAGAATCGTTGGTGCTTTCTTAAAAAAGGAAGGGTCTATTTATGTCTGAGAAAACCTACCGCGTCGGCATTATTGGTTTAGGGCGCATGGGCAGTACGATCGACGACGAGGGGCATACGGAGTTGCCGTATTCGGTTGCGGCGTCGGCGGTGGAGAGTCCGCTTTTGGAATTGGTGGCGGGGGCGGATATAGATGACGAAAAATGCGCCGCCTTTGCCGAGCGCTGGGATGTAGAAGCGGTCTATAAAGACTTCCGCGAGATGGTCGAGAAGGAGTCGTTGGACTTGGTGGCGGT
>JBLHGI010000449.1:0-3495 GCA_047616505.1 Planctomycetota bacterium | reverse complement strand
CTTGTTCTACTATGCAACGCCGGAGAATGACTGGGCCAATATTATCCACCCGCACGTGTCCAGCAATTTAGTCGCGCAGAATCGCGCCGCGATCTGGAAACTCTTCGAAGGCGCAGCACGCGGAGAACCCGTGCCTTGGGACCTCTGGTACAAACCGCTGATGACGTGGTTCTTTTTTATCGTCAGCATCTATTTCTCCACGCTGTGCATACTCGTCGTATTGCGCAAGCAGTGGATGGAAAACGAGCGCCTGCTCTTTCCGCTCTCGACATTACCGCTCGAATTGAGCCAGCAGGAAGAGGGCAAGCTGCTGCCGCCGTTCTTGCGCAACTATCTAACCTGGGCTGGTTTCGCACTGCCCTTTATCGTGCACGGCATCAACGGCCTACATTCCTATTTCAACTTTTTCCCCGCCATCCAGCTCAACACGTTTTTCCGCGTACTGCGCAATTCAGTCAGCTTCAATCTGATGCCGCGCTTCGAAGTGATCGGGCTCTCCTATTTGCTCAGCCTCGACGTGTCTTTTGGCGTGTGGTTCTTCGCCTTCTTAGCCACGATGCACACCGGCTTTGAACGCATGCTCGGTTGGAGTATCGGACCGGGACAGCCCTATTCTATGCCGGCGTCGGCCAGCGTTGCGCACCTGGCGCAGGGGGCGATGTTCTTTCTGGTCTTTTCGAGCTTATGGGCGGCGCGGCGACACGTAGTCGATGTGGTACGCAAAGCTTTTGGCAAGGGAGATATCGACGATAGCGGCGAACTCGTATCGTATCGCACGGCGGTCTTTGGTTTCTTGGCGGCCTCTATTTTTTGCGTGATATGGCTAATCGATAATGGGCTCGGTCCAGGCAGCGCGATCTTCTACTATCTGCTGTGCATCGTCACCTTTGTCGGCCTGGCGCGCATTGTATCGCAGGCCGGTTTAGCCTATGGCGTGTCGCCGGTAGCCCCCCCCGTCTTTATCGTGACAGCGCTGGGGCCAGATATGCTGGGGCCGAGCGGCCTAACGGCGCTGGGCATGAACTTCCCTTGGTCGGCCGATTTGCGCACTTTCGTGATGGCGTCGGCGGCTACGGGACTAAAGATTGCCGAGGTGACGCGGCTGGAGAGCCGGCGACTCTTTGTGGCGATTGTAGCGGCCATACTCGTGACGCTGGTCTCGGCGACTTGGATCGTGATGACCTTGTCCTATAAGTATGGCGGCATCAACTTGGGCGGCTGGGGCTTTGGTGGCCTGACGCAATTGACCGGCAACTGGATCGCCTACAATATCAATAACGCAGAAGACGTCTATGGCTGGCATCTCGCCTATACGGGCATTGGCGGCGCAGTTATGGCGCTACTCACCTATGTAAAGACGCGTTTTATAGGTTTCCCGATCCATCCGATTGGCATGGCCCTAGGGCTGACCTACCCGATTAGTACGATCTGGTTTTCGGTCTTTGTCGCCTGGCTCTTTAAGGCCATCATTTTAAAATACGGGGGCGCGCGCGGCTATCGCATGCTGCGGCCCTTTTTCTTAGGCATGGTGCTCGGGTCCTTTGGTGCCGCGGGTCTATGGCTTATTATTGATACCTTCGGCGGCATGTCGAATTGGTTTACGTTGTGAGGGGAGATAAAATATGAGTGCAATAATAGACGTATTAAAACTGGCCGGCACCGCTACGGCTGATGTCACAAGTGATCAGGGGTATTTCCCCGTCATCTGCGGTTTGGGCGGGAGCGAATGCCTAGTCGTGTTGCGCGGAGGGGCCGGGCATCTAGGCCTCGGTGGCCGTCTCGATGTCGTACACTCTGCCGATGGCGGGCGCACGTGGGCAGAACCAATTACGGTGGCCGACAGCGAGCGCGACGACCGCAACCCGGCCTTGGGCAGGGCCGCTGACGGCACGTTGGTCTTGGCCTACCATTGGCAAGGCTCGTATGATACCGATGGCAAGTGGGACCCACAGATTCGCCGCACCGACACGCGTTTGGTCTATTCGCGCGATAACGGCCAGAGCTGGACCGACGACCGCCTGCTCGACTACGCGCCGCTCAATGGCTCTTCGCCCTTTGGAAAAATTCGCCGCGATAGAGCGGGGACACTCTATATGCCGATCTATGGCGGGGGGAAGATCCCAACAGATGTGGAGCCGCATTTTAGCGTCGGCCCGGCGACGACGCCCACCTATATATTGCGCTCGCGCGACAACGGCCAGAGCTGGGGCGAGCCAGTATTTGTGGCACTGGGTTTAAACGAGGCCGACCTGCTGATAATGGACGATGGTAACTGGCTCTTCGCCGCGCGCAGCGAAGAGCGCGGCGAGCAGGCTATTTACACCTGCCGCTCTGCCGACGAAGGAAAGAGCTGGGGCGACCTCACACTCGTTACGGAACCGAGCGAGCACCCACCCGACCTGACGCAACTGGGCAACGGGCAGGTCTTGTTGACCTTTGGCCGTCGCCATGCCCCGTTTGGCATAGAGGGAATGATCAGCGCCGACGGGGGCCGTAGCTGGGGCACTCGGCGCATGGCGCTGGCCACCGATTTGCCGGGCACGGATATCGGCTATACGTCGACGCTGCGTTTTGACGACGGCCGCTTGTTAACGGTCTACTACGCGGCGGGCACCGCAGAAACGCCGAATGATGTTTATATCGCGCGCAACGCCTATTGCCGCGCCGTCAGCTACGACGAAGTAGAACTTTTGCAGGCGCTGGCCGAATAATATGCAAATGGACCTGACCACGCCGGGGCTGCTCTTTCCGGCGATCTCGCTGCTCCTATTGGCTTATACCAACCGCTTTGTCGTGCTGGCCAATGTCATACGCCAACTAAGTGCGCTCAACGACGAAGATACGCGCGACTTAGCGCGCCGGCAGATTGAAAACCTGCGCAAACGTCTAGCCATCATCCGCCTAATGCAGCTCTTCGGTGTCTTTTCTTTTGTGCTCTGCACCATATCCATGTTTGCGCTCTTTATAGCGTGGACCCAACTGGGCGAACTGCTCTTTGGCATCAGCCTGGTGCTCCTAGTATTATCGCTGCTCTTTTCGCTCTACGAAGTGCAGATATCGACGCAGGCGATCAATATCGAGCTGGAGCGCCTGGACCGCTGAGTTCCACAGCCTCATCTCAAGAAGCAACACCCCCATTTTAAGAGGCCGCATCGAGCTTGCCCAATATCTTCAGCACAAAGGCCCATTCCAACGCCGTATCCTTTAGGTGCTCGAAACGCCCGGAGACCCCTCCGTGCCCCGCGCCCATTTTCATATCCAACAGGAGCAGTCGGTCGTTGGTGCGCACATCTCTGAGCTTGGCGATCCACTTTGTCGGCTCCCAATAAGTCACACGTGGGTCGTTTAGGCCACCAGTAATCAGCATATGCGGGTAGTCCGTGGCGATGGTATTGTCGTAGGGAGAATACGATCTGATATATTCGTAAAATTCACGCTCCTGCGGATTGCCCCACTCATTGTATTCCATCGTAGTTAAGGGCAGCGAATCATCCA
>JBLHGI010000448.1:0-3496 GCA_047616505.1 Planctomycetota bacterium | reverse complement strand
GTATCTGCGATGGAATCTTGGCGAATGGCTTCATCGCAGGTGGATCCCCGGACCGGTCGAGCCGATCATCTGCACTGTATTATAGATAGAGGCCGGGGTCGATGCGCCGGTGACGCCGCTGATGCTTTCGACGCGCTCGACGTGTAGGTCGACACCGGGGCCTTTGGCGTGGATAGCTACGGTGGCATCCTTCCACTCCGGGTTAACTTGCAAGATGGAATGGGTGCGATCAAAGCCTATGCCGGCATAAGCTATGGCGGCATGGGTGTTGACATTGCGTGGAAAGAGCGGGCAAATACCCCTCGTTGGACCATCGTAGAGGGTTGTTTCTTCCGTTATCTCGTCGGGGTTTAGTCCGGCGGCAGCGCAGTCGACATTGTGCGGTGATTTTTTCATAATGACATCGACCGATTCCCACACGTCGCGATTTTCCAAGAGCGCATCCATGCCGACGACCCCCCCATGTGGTACGAAGGCGCGCGTGCCGCAACGCCGCGTGGTTTCTTCTATGTCTTTTTCAAGCTGGAGATCGGCTAGGGCCGTCACCGAAATAAACATATAATTAGTTTTTTCAAGGATGACCGTACCCCATTTACGCGTGACATCAGGATGCGCCATTTCGACGATGAGATCGGGGCTCTTGCTGCCAAATTCGCCGAGATCCTCCAGCGCGAGTTCGCCGGGTACGTCTTTTAAGGCATCTTTGAACTGGTCGTGGACAAAGACGACCTGCATGCCCGTTTGTGGGTTGGAGTCGATCATTTGATGGACGGCGCGGCCTATCTGGCCGTAGCCGACTAGGCCGATACGCATGGTGTTCTGGCTCATGGCGGTGCTCCTGTTACAGAGAGTGGGAGACGCGATAAAACAAGGTGAGAATATATAAAAAATCGCGATGGCTGGCGAGAGGCTCAAGGGTAAATAGAGATGGGGATTGGTGGATTTTGTCGATAGAATTAGTTACTGTATCAAACGAGTACTAGATGTTGACCACAGCCCCTATACCACATCTGGTATAGGGGCTGTTTGGTCTGATGTATTCTTCACATAAAATATAAAGATTTCAGCAACTTATCCGATAGTAAGGATGCGGAGGTAATGGTGGCATCCCGAAAAAGAAAAAAAAATGGGTCATTTGTTTATGGCACCTATGCGCTCGGTCTGATCGGCTTGATCTGCCTGCTGGTTTCGGGCGTGGGACTCTGGCACAGTTTAGATAGCAGTCGGGATCTAGCGACTGTTATAAAAAATGCCGCCCCCGTTGTTTCTGACGGTGAAGTGAAGGACGTTGATGTTGGAGTTGAAGGCGTTACTCCAGATGAGGAAATGGCCGGATTCGATGAGCGAGTTGGCGATGATTATTATCCGCTGGAAGTAGGGCGCTATTGGGTGTATCGGCGTCAGGACCCAGTCAGCGGTGCAGTGACAGAAGTCGAACGGCGCATCGTGCGCAGAGAAAGCCGTGCTGATCGAGATCTCTATTTTTTTGATGATGGCACGGTAGCCTACAGCGAAGAAGGCAAGGTTTTTGAGATGGGCCCCGAAGGAGGGGTCAATGTTGTGTTGGCATCGTCCGGTCAGAGCTCTTATGAGTATCGCAGCCAGGGCTTCCACATAGAAAAGGTGATCGGTGCACGCGATACGGTGCTAATGAGCAACGGACGTCGATACGAACGCTGTATGCAGGTTATAACGCGATTCCGTCGCGAAGAAGATGAGCAGGTGCTCTCCTATGCCTCGTATTACTCCCCGGGCATCGGTTTGGTAGGGCGCGAAATGTGGCCAGCTAGCGGCAGTCAGCCGGCGGAGGTACTGCGGGATTTTGGTCCGCAGAATATGTAATGGCTAAAAAATAAATTATAACAAGGGCTTTGAGCCCGAGACCATACGATGGCAAACGAGAGTAGAATCCCCATGCTCTACAGATATTGTACCATATTTTTTCTCTTGCTGTATTTTGTCGCCCCGGTGGCGGCAGAAATGGCGATTACGCGCATAGTAGAAGTGAAGCGCGGCAGTGGGTTCACCGTATTTTTAGAGGCGGGAACGAATCAAGGCCTCGTGCAGGGCACTAAGGTTACGCTTTTGCGCGAGGGGGAGAAAATTGTTCACCCCCTCAGCGGCCAAGTGCTAGGAGTGCCGCAGGAGCCGGTGGGTATGGCCGAAGTGCGGAGTGCTGAAGCGAATCGCGCCGTAGCCGTGCTCATCAAGACCTATTCGACCCCGCAGGTCGGCGACATGGCCGAGTACGATAAGGCTTCGGCTCAGGCAGTGGCCCAGGTTGCTAAAGAGCCCGAGGTGGTCGCCCATGTCATGGAGCGAGTGCGCGGTTTAGAAAAAGATATTAAGAGCTATCGGAAGTCGCAGAAAACACTCTCTGCCTATCCGGTTTTTGCCCAGCAGGTATGGGACGAGATGGGGGCGATCAAATCCTATCTCGTGACGATAGATGAGCGCCTTATCGAATTAGAAGCGCAGCAAGGAGAGGATCGCAATCGCCTTTCCCAAGTGCTTAATGGTGAGTATATGGCGCAAGAGGCCAAGGAACTCACTATTCGCTACAGCGAGGATACGGATGTGCGTTTACAAGTCGCTGGCAAGACGCTCGTTATCAGCGTTGAGCGCGACTCGCTGCACCTAGAGGGAGCGGGTGTCGGAACTATGACACCGGTCATTGACCTCGATCCGCCGGTGGTGGAAAGTGAAGAGGAGGACGATTCAGGGTGGAGCATGGGGGTCGAGTCCGATATGCTCGGTTCTCCATATATATTTGGCGGCGGTCTCGCGCTGATAGCCGTGCTGACGGGTATTGCGATGTTTGTTATCAAGCGGCGCTACGACGATGTGATGGGCGGCTTGGAAGAATTTGATGAACTTCCAGATGGTGAGGATTTCGACAGCGAAGATTTTGACGACGACGATGATTTCGACGACGAAGAATATAAGGCGTGATGAAAAAACTACTACTGGCTATGAGCCTGCTGGCGTTGGCTACGACGAGCCGCGCCGAAGAAGTGCACTATGTTATTAAAGCGACACCCGCTCTCGTGTATATCGACGTCGGTGTGGAGAGCGGCGCTGCTGTCGGTGGCGTTTATATGGTGTTGCGCGAAGATGGGAAGCTCTTTGCCCCAGTCGCCGAAGCCACCTTGGTACGCGTGGGGGAAGGCTATAGCATCGGCGAAATCACCTATGTGAGCGAAGGGGAGATCATCGAGGTGCTGCAGCGCGTTATTGCGCAGAGCGACTGGCAAATGATGGGTGAGAACAGCGGGGCAATGGTCAGAGACAAAGACCAGGCTAAACCGCGCATGCGCGGTGCCGTCGGCAAGCGCTCCGTACACTTTTTAGCCGGTGGCGATTTTGGCCGCGATGCCGAGCTGACCTGGATAACGGATGCGTCTCCGAGCAACGGCATCGCCTTGGGGCTGCGGTTGGGGCAGGTCCTCAAAGAGCGCTGGCGGGTTAATATGACGTATCGCGCTAGTTTGGGGGC
>JBLHGI010000447.1:0-3500 GCA_047616505.1 Planctomycetota bacterium | reverse complement strand
GCATCCTGCGCAGCGACAAATTCGGCCTTTTCGCGACCGCCGTCACTGCCGCGCCAAAACATCGATATCAGATGCGGCGAATAGCGATCACCACCGTGGTGAATACTACCGGCTTCAAACTCATCCACGTCGAGACGCATGGCCTTCTTGCCCACTTTGCGATCCTCAACGGCAATGGCCAGCGATCCATCGAGTCGCACCCATGCGCGCCGCGGCGCCACGACTTCTACCTGCGCGTTGCACAGAGCTACTACATAGCGCAAATAGAGCCCGTTTTTTACATAGCGCGCGAGTTCACCGATAACTTCCCAGCGCTTCTTCGCCTTCAAATTCTGCGTCTGAGTTATATAGCGCTCTGCCAGGGCAACGGGCATTACTTTGCGTAGGTCAGCCGGCGAGAGCACGCGCGCCATAAAGTTTCCTGGGCGCATTTCAATGGCCGTACGCGCTTCTTCTATCGTGCTATAAAACTCGCGTTTAAAGGTCACGTGTTCGGCATCATCCGGATCTTCGATGACTTTTACAACACCACAGCGATCCGCCAAGCGCACGACGTCCGAATGAAAGAGAATTATTTTCACCAAAGCCGGTGCGTATTCTTGCACTTCCCTCATCTCCCAGATGAGTTTAGCTCCTTTAACCTCATGCCCCTCACGCAAAAAGTACGGCTCGTTCCACAAACCGCAGTCGTGCATAAAACCGCCGAGGAATATTTCCACCAATTCCTGTTCAAATAAGGCCCGCCGTTTGCTCACAAGCTCTTCTGGCGACAGTACATCGCACTCATCTTCTCCCAATTGCGACAATAACTGTGCGTCCGACATATCGCCAAAATAATGCGAGTACTGCACGCTGTCGCGTTCTTTGAGGGCCAATTGTGTCGCGATTTCGGTCGCAAAAGCTGCGACGTTGAGCCCGTGACGCACCGTGCGCTTGTCTAGGTGATATTTTAGAATCAACTCCATCACCAGCGCATTGCCGTTCAAATACTCAGATACCGCTTTTTTTACTACACCATGAAAAATGGTGAAACGATTTTCTAACTCGCGCAGCCCTGCCTGCGCTTCGCCGCTGCGCAGATCGGCAGCGGTAAAATCCATCTTGCCCGTCGTGCGAAATACGGCCTCGGCCTGCTTGCCCACTTCCTGCGCGCCCTCGACGACTGCGCGCGAATGCACTTCGGCCCGAGCTCGTTTGTTGGGGGAATCTTTTTCCTCTGCTAGATCTAATGACTTCGGCGCCGCCTTTGCCTGAACCGCACCTTTATATAGGACGACCTCGACATAGGTAGGTCCATCGGGTGAGGGGTTTCGTCGATCCAGCCATTTGAGGTGTTGCTCGTTCAGCTCGCTATTGGCGGCGATATAGATGCCGCCACCAGGCCCGACAATGTCGCGGGCACAACACACCCGGTACCGTTCTTCACTTTCAGCGACTTGCTTAAATAAATGCCGCAGACGCTCGGTGCTCATGCTGATGGGTTCCATACCTGATCTCTTTTCTCGGTCTGTTCCCTTGAACGTCTCGTGATCGCATTAGTTTCGGCCAGCGCGAATGCATCCATTCGCCTTCCGTCTAAATATAGCAACCTTAGATGTATCGGGGCCGTGTGCTGGATCACACGGCTCGTTACGGATCCAACCCATGAGCAATTCGCTGCGCTGGACCGTGTAATTAACGCATGGGGTGATGAACGAGTGGGCGAGGTGCAGAACTCAGTCGAAGATAATGGTGCGATTGCCCACGACGACGACCTGGTCTGCCAGCACTAGGTCCAACGCACGCGCCAGCGCGAGCTTTTCGACATCGCGGCCAGCGCGAGCCATATCGCGAGCATTCTGCCGGTGGTCAACCGGAATCACACTCTGGGCAATGATCGGCCCTTCGTCTAAATCATCGGTGACAAAGTGGGCCGTCGCGCCAATTATTTTGACACCGCGCTCAAAAGCCTGGCGGTAGGGATTAGCGCCGATAAAAGCGGGAAGAAACGAGTGGTGTATATTGATTATGCGGTGGGAGTATAAGCCGACAAATTCGGAGCTGAGGATGCGCATATACTTAGCCAACACCAAATAATCTAGCGCGTATTGGGCTAGAATATCCGCGACTTGCCGCTCGTGCTCGCCACGCGTACAACCCGCGTGGGGCACGTAGTGAAAAGGCACGTCGAATTTGCCCACCAGGTCGGCCAATACATCGTGGTTACTCACGACAGCCAGTATGCGCGCATTCAGGTCACCGTGGGCATGACGCAGCAACAGGTCGCCCAAACAATGGTGCTCACGAGTTGCCAATATTACGAGGTCCTTGGGTCGGGGCAACTCTAACTGCACCCAAGCGCCTTCGGGTAATAACGAGGTTAATTCCCTCGTCAATTCCTCGCCTTTACAAGCCCCCTCAAATTCGGTGCGCATGTAGAAGCGGCCATTTTCGACATCGACAAACTCTCCGTTGCGCACGATGTTGAACCCCTGGCGAAAGAGCACGCCAGTAATCTTATGCACGAGTCCCTTTTCGTCCCTACAACCAATCAGCAACACGCGGCGCCCAATATCTTTAGAAGCCAACGGCTTGCCCTTCTTTACGCGGTTCCGACGCGGCACAGTAGCCGTTTTCCAAACGGTAAATAAGCTGTGCTCCACCAAACATCGACTGACGAGGTAGACGCTGTAATTGATGGCCACGCTGCGCTAAGTCGTCTAATGTCGTCTGGGGGAATTCATGCTCAATCGCCACGTCGAGGCCTTGCAGAACCTGCCAGCGCGGCGCATCGACCGCCGCCTGTGGGTTCTGGTTATAATCCGCCAGGCGCAAGACCATCTGCACGTGCCCCTGCGCCTGCATCGGCCCTCCCATGACGCCAAAACTCATCAGCGCCTTTTCTCCTTGCATCAAAAAGGCGGGAATGATCGTATGGAATGGGCGCTTGCGAGGCCCCACCCTGTTGGGATGCCCTTCACTAAGCGAAAAACCGGCCCCTCTATTCTGCAAGCTAATCCCCGTTCCCGGCACCACAATCCCCGACCCAAACCCCATGTAATTGGACTGTATAAAAGAGACCATCATACCGTCGGCATCGGCCGCCGTCAGATAGACCGTGTCGCTCTGTGCCGGCACTCCATGATCGGGGTCCTGCGCCCGTTTGAGATCGATTTGCGCAGCCCTTGTTCGCAGGTATTCCTCATCGAGTAAGTGCTCTACCTGCACGTCCATCGCCTGCGGGTCGGCGATATAGCGATAGGCATCCGCTAAAGCCAATTTCATCGCTTCGATTTGCACATGTACACTGTCGGCGGAATCAACGGCAAAATCGCCCATGGGCCAGTGCCGCAATATCCCGAGACAAATCAGCGCCCCCAACCCCTGCCCATTGGGCGGAATTTCGTGTAGTTGGAAACCGCGATAGTCTTGCGAAATAGTCCCCACCCAATCTAACTGGTGTTGCGCTAAATCCTCCAACGTCATCTGCCCATCCAAGCGCGCAGAATCCGCGGCGATCT
>JBLHGI010000446.1:0-3538 GCA_047616505.1 Planctomycetota bacterium | reverse complement strand
CCGGCAGCCAGCCATATATATTGCGCGCCTTTACGGCCTCCCAGTCCATCTGCCCCTCGAGATTCACCTCGAATGGCCCTTCCTCCATTTTGGCTAACAGGGCGAGCGCTTCTTCGCGCTCGATCCAAAATCTCGGCACATCTACCGGCACTTTTAAAAACTTGTCGGCCGCCTGCTCGCGGTTTACACCGCCGTTGTCAAAAAATATAATGGCACGGGCGCCCAGTGTGGCCAGGTTGAGATAGTTCTGACCGCCGTCGAAGTCCAAGAGCACAATCGCGCCATCGAGTGGCTGGCCGTCTAACGCTTTGAGATCACCCCGGCCACCGTAGACCAAGGGGCCACGGACTCCCCCTGCGGGCAAAGAGGAGGTGCGCACCCCATTCGGCCACAGCGCATAGACGCGCTGGCGCTGGCCGTTGGGCAAGCGCAATTCGGCCCCTTTGTCCAGCGGTACCGTCACTTCGAACTCATCGCTCTTGACGTCCTGTAAACCCAATTCGCCAAAGCGCTGACGAATATACTCGTAGGCTTGACGCTCGCCGGGATAACCGGGCACGCGCGAACCGAAAGCGGCAAAGCGCTCAATTTCAGATTGGACGACGGCGCTCGTAATGCCCTCGCTCAATGCGCGCAGCTCTAGCGCATCTTTTTCACTGACTAGACGCGCGTCAACCGGTTCAGTCGGCTTCCAACCAAAAAGGTCGTTGACCTGTTGATTGATCGCCAGCGGATCGCCAACAGCGAGCGCTGCGACCATTCCTAACGCAAAGAGAAGAAAAACGATATGTAGTAGTTTAGACATGAGACCCACTCCCGAAACGGGCTCCTATATATGCCGCGATACAACGCTTATTTAGTCTGCTCAACCGTGGTAATAGGCATGACCTATTCCCATAAACCAGGTCATATCTACGAGCAGAGAAATTCCAACGCCCAGGAAATATCCGGCGATCAGCCCTATAAAAAATGGTCGAGCGCTGCGATAGGCCTGAATGCCGCCGTAGCGCATAATGATACTCTTGCACACCCAAGCGAGAAAAATAGAAAAAATGATTCGACGCGTCATCCACAGCGGCGCCACCGCAATGCCGACCGGAGAGAGAGGCCACCAAAAAAAGCGGTACTGGCACAGGGCCATCAGCGCATAGACCACCAAGCCGATGGCGAAATAGAGCAACTTGTCCCAATCCGTCGGCCAAGGGTCGTTAAAGTGCCGGATAACGCCATCAAAAGCCATGCCCCCCGCACCGCCGCCGGCGGAAAAGTACCAGGAACTGAAATTGCCCGCCCCAAACTTGTAGCACAGCGAGAGCACCAAATAGATATTGGCGCAAAAACCGGCGACAACAGCCAGCCCTAAAGCCCAGGCCATGCCGCGGCGGGCGTGATACATCTCGCCGAGCCGAGCCGCGTGCGCAGCCGCTGGCATAAAGAGCGACTGGACGTCGCCAAACCAAGAATAGGAGAGCCCAAGTGCCACGAGATTGCGCCCGCCAATCCCCGAGCCAGTGATCGATAGCGCAAAGGCCTGTGCACCGACGGGGACCGTCAAAAAATAAATGCCCGCCTGCACGACTAGACGCGTAATGCCGTAATAGGCTACGAGTACGCCACCGAGTACGAGCAGGGCGATTGACAGGTCCATGCCAGATTTCCACAGCCAACCGATGATATATATGACACCGAGTATAAAGCCGTAGACGGCCGTGCGATAGGACACCATCTCCTCGCCGTCATCTATCGTGCGAGCCCCTGTAAAGACCTGGCGCATTACGGCGATTAAATGCCGACGCGCCATCCACAGGCTAATGCAAACCATCGCCACAAAACCGCCCCATGCCTGCCACGAGAGCGACTGCATACCCCAGACAAATGTGTCGGGGCGCGTCACGTCATAGCCTATGCGATTCGTAATGCCTTCCTGTACTACGGCCACCAGATAAAAAACAAAAATGCTCAGCGAAACGCTGCTGCTGACCAGATACATAAAACCGACCACGGGGAAATAAAGCGTCAGCGACAGCGCGGGGAAGTCGCGCCCGAGTGATACGGCAATTTCTTGGTGGAAGTTTATCTGGGGAAAACCGATATGAAAAAAACCGATGATATTAAAGAGCATCATGCCCAGCGGAAGCGCACCACCGATCCAGAACAACCGCGATCGGAAAAGCGGCCTGCCGTCTTCGTCTATGAGCAGTCGCGGCATTTCCATCAGCGGAAAGGTCAAGCGCTCGTGTTCGACCCACTGACGACGAAAAATGACGACCATACAGAAGCAAACAAAGTAGACCGTCAGGATCATACTCAGCCACCAAGCCAACGGCCCCAACCACGCGTCAAAGGGCAGGTCTTGGCCCGCAGGCAACCCCTCGTAGAAATGGCGCATGGCATCGCCATCGGGCCGCGGCACGAGCCAATCGGGCAGAAAGGAATGGATATTGCCTTCCCAGTCGTTCTCGCTGGTGGCGCCGTAGTAGGGACTGGAAATAATAGCCAGTAACGTGCCGACGATAAATACGGGAATGCCCGTGGCGGACAGTCCCATCACGACAATAATCGCCAGCTCGAGCGGTTTTAGTGCCCAGCTGGAACGCAGGCGTCGCACGAGGGAATTTATCAGCACGATAGCGACAAAACAAAAGCCCACGCTCGCCGGAAAATAGGACCACGTAATTTCCGAAGAACGCACCATCCATATGGAATAGGGCGCGCCAAAAACCACGGCCCCTACCACCAGAAGCCCGAGCAGCGCAGCTCGTAGCGTCATGCGATCTCGTCCCTACAGCATGGCCATTTGTACATCGTATTAAAAAACCACCTGCGAAACCGCTTTAGATATCAGCGCAATGGCGATCGCCGTCATGCCGATCAAACCCACGCCACAGGAATAACCCGCCAGCACGATGGGTGCATAGGCATACCAGCGCTCGACCCCAAAGCGTTTTTGCAGATAAAACCGCCCGAGCAGTGCGCCGATAAAGTTGAGAATAGCAAAATGCGGCCAACCACCCAGACCTGCGACAAATCCGTAGAATATACCTAGAGGCGCCGACAGTGCTGTCAGCAACGCATAGAGTACGCCACAGAAGGCCAAGCCGATTCCGATATAGTCCCAGCGTATTATTTGGGTGACTAAGGTCGAGTCCGCGCCCGGCAGGGTAGACTTTGCCCAGAACGACTGCATCGTGGCGTGAAAGGGCCACATCTTCTGCACGAAAGGATAGGCAGAGGAAGGGATCGGCCCCAAATTCCATATTAGCGACCAAAACAAGAAACTGCACACGAACATCACGGCGAGTGTTAGCGCGGTCATTTTTACCAAACTGCCAAACTTAGTGCGAGTCAGTTCCAACTGTTTGAATACTTGGGCCTCGTACCCCCACTGAAAGATAGGCATCGGTGCGAACCAAATCTCCGCCCCCTGATAACCCGATAAATAAAAACTGGCCTCGCGCAGATAAGGGAAAGTAACCCCTTGCGGCGACCCAGTAAGGCCGATCATACGCGTTCCTATGTACGAATAAATAGGAGTCCA
>JBLHGI010000445.1:0-3630 GCA_047616505.1 Planctomycetota bacterium | reverse complement strand
AACAAAACCTCCCCATGCGCCGCATAATCCCCCTGCAACCCAAGTATTCCTATCATCACTCTCTCAGTTTCCCTTACAACAAACCCCACCTCTTTTAAAAGGCGGGGTTTGTATTCTCAATAAGTTATTCACCAAAGGTGCGAAGAGCGTTGTGGGTATTCCATAAATTAGGAGTGCTGTCTGAGGCCCAACGAGCCGAGTTACACTCCTAATTTTCTGGGATGCCCGCAACGCGGTATCCCTCGATATTACCAACCGCGCGTCTGCAGCTTATCCTTCTCATCGAGCGTATCGATATTAATCCCCACCATCGCCTCACCCAAATTCTCCGATACCCGAATCAATACTTCGGGATCTTCAAAGTGCGTCGTCGCCTCGACAATCGCCTTGGCGCGCAGCGCCGGATCACCCGATTTAAAAATGCCCGAACCGACAAAGACGGCTTCGGCACCCAGCTGCATCATTAACGAGGCATCGGCCGGCGTCGCCACACCACCGGCGGCAAAATTGGGCACCGGCAACTTGCCCGTCTCGGCCACCATACACACAATCTCGTAGGGCGCGCCCAGATCTTTGGCCGCCGTCATCAGCTGTTCGGGACGCAGCGTCGCCAGACGGCGTATTTCATCCGTAACCGTGCGCATATGACGCACCGCCTCGACGATATTGCCCGAGCCCGCTTCGCCCTTGGTGCGAATCATAGCCGCGCCTTCGCCAATGCGACGCAGGGCCTCACCCAAGTTGCGACAACCGCAGACAAAGGGCACCTCAAAGGCAAACTTATCGATGTGATAGTGTTCATCTGCGGGAGTGAGCACCTCGCTCTCGTCGACATAGTCGACGCCCAACGCCTGCAACATCTGCGCCTCGGCAAAATGACCAATGCGCACCTTGGCCATCACGGGAATAGAAACGGCCCCCATGATCTCGCGCAGCACTTCAATATTCGACATGCGCGAAACGCCGCCTTCGGCGCGGATATCGGCCGGCACGCGCTCCAATGCCATTACGGAAGTCGCCCCGGCATCCTCGGCGATCTTAGCCTGATCGGCATTGACCACATCCATAATCACGCCGCCCTTGAGCATCTCGGCCAGACCCGTCTTCAGCTTCAGCGTGCCCGTATTTCCATTATTCTTACCCATTATAAACTCCTTTTAACCTCCAAATAAATAGTGGCAATCGTAAAGAACATACTCCAAGACTTGTCGCTACGCAAAGGACCGCAGTGATATTTCTGGGGGGACAGAACGGCGCTCAGCCGCGCAGACGACGCCAGTGCGACGCACACAAATCCCAGGCCAGAAAACGCAGAGAAAACAGCGTCACCAACACGCCCAGTAGCACGCCTTGCACCAGTACAATCCACGACGGACCGAATAAAAAGGGTCGCGCAAAAAAGAGTACTACAAACGCTGAGAGCACGACTAAAGCAGGTCGCAGCAAGTGGCGTATATACTCGCCAAAAGCCAAGCCAATCAGGCGATTAGCCAGCTGTTGTGAGAGCGTTAAAAAGAGCAACGAGGTCGCGGCAATTACGCCCGTAATCCCCTCTAAGCCCCGCGGCACGCCAACAAAATACATAGAGGGGATCAACACGGCTAAACTGAAAAGTGACCAATAAAACGACCAGTCCGTGCGCCCCTTGGCCATAAACATCGATCCCACCATCGTGCCCACAACTTTAAACAGCGTCGCCACGGCCAAGAGGCGTAGCGCCATGGCCGCAGGTTCCATATCGACCAACGCCAAGATCTCTGGCGCAAAGACAAAAACCCCTGCCAATACCGGCCCCATGCTTAACAACAGGCTCTGCACCGATTGTAAGTAGCCCTTGCGCAGCAGCACATCATCGTCTTGGATCGTCGAAAAGGCGGGGAAAGAAACGCGGTTAAGTGTCGTGGCCAGACGCGTCAACGGCATCAGGGTCAAGCGCTCGGCAATGCTATAGTAGGCCATCGCCGCGGGCCCCAGAGGCAAAAAGACAAAGGCGTGGGCGATTTTGCTATTGCAATAGGCCACGGCGCGCGAACCCGTAAAATTGAGCGCAAAGCGCAGTAACACATTCAGCGCCGGTCGCTGCCAGCGCCAGCCGGGCAACCAGCGCGCCGAGCGCCCGAGGCTGGCGAGCAATCCCAATTCGCGACAGACCGAAGCGCTCACGGGCACCAAGATGCCCAGTTCGGGCTGGAGCCAAAGCAATGCGACTACCACCGCTGCAAAACTCAGCGAGGAGACCACTTCGGAAATCGCCACGGCGGAGAAGTTGAGATCGCGCTGTAGGCGGGCGCGAAAGACGGCGGAAACGGAGGCAAAAGGCACCAAAAAACACAGGATTCGCAGCACGCCAACAAAGGCCTGCGGATCTTCGCCTCCCAAATAAACAGCTACGAGGGGCGCTGCAAAAAAAACGACCGTCGCCAAGATGCTACCCCAAATGGCATTGGTCCAGAAGGCCGTATCAAAGTGCTCTTCGCCCACTTCGCGCACTTGTACCAGCGCCGCCCCAAGCCCCAAATCACCAATAATGGCCAGGAGCATCACCAGCGTCAGCGCCCATTCAAAACGACCTAACTCGCTGCGATCGACCAGCGAGTAGATAACGGCAAAAGTACCCAACTGCATCAGGGAGGCGCTGCCGTTCCACAGAAAACCGCGGAGGGCGCGCGTTGCCAGCGAAGAGGCGTTCAATCAGAGGTCCAAATAGCGGCGCACATAGTCCAGGTTATAACGGCTATTGCTTTCGTGCGCATCCAACCCAGCGATGAGCGCCATGCCTTCCGGGCGCTGTTTGAGATGTGTCTCGATCACGACATACCCGTCGTAGCCGTCGGTCATAAGCGCCGCGAACTGCCCCGGCCAATCGACGGTGCCATCGTCCATCAGCGACCACTCTCCGGACTCAGGAGAGAAATTCTTGAGATGCACGTGCGTAGCGATCTCTTTGAGTTGCTCATATTCACCAGGGTAGGGGTCGGTCGACCCAGCGCGCGCCGAGTTGCCGGGATCCCAGAGCAGAGAAAGGTTCTCCGCTCCTACTCGACGCACCATGGCGGCCGCTTCGATACCCGTATTGCCCCAACACACCGCCTCGTTCTCCAGCACTAAGCGACACCCTTGCTGGGCCGCGACAGCGGCCATCTGCCCAAGCCGTTCAATCACGAGTTCAGGCATTTTTGCCCCATCATCGCGCAAAAATCCAAAAACCGAAACGAGATCCGTACCCCAGCGCCGCGCCCATTCGCAGGAGCGCGGCAGCAGCACATCGATTTCTCCGTCAACGACCGCATCGTCCACTGGGCACTTAAAAAGGCCGGGGGATACGCCCGACACGCGTAGACCATGGTCTTCGAGCTGTTGCTGAAAATCGTCCAACTCGGCATCACTTACGCGCGGGAAACGCCCGCTGGCCAGACCGCGCACCTCGACGGCAGGCACCTTCCACTCGGCGGCCAGCGCCAGTGCACGGATCGGATCGGCACTAATTTCGTCTGTAAAAATCGACAGCTTCATATTCACACAATCGTTATGGGGTATTTATGCCCTCGTTATGGGGTATTTATGCCCTCGTTATGGGGTATTTATGCCCTCGTTATGGGGTATTTATGCCCTCGTTATGGGGTATTTATG
>JBLHGI010000444.1:0-3633 GCA_047616505.1 Planctomycetota bacterium | reverse complement strand
TCGTGTTCGGAGCGCGCCGTCTCTTCTAATTGCTCGTTATTTTCTTGTAGTCGCTCCTCAGAGCGCCGGCGCTCGGCATCGACGCGCGATAGCGACGCGGCATTCCACCAGATAATCACATTAAAAGCTAAAATATTGAGCAGGGTAAAGAGCGAGAGTCCAAACTCGTAGCCAAAGAGCGATTCGCCCTGGTGGCGCACGTAGTCGAGTAAGAGCGGTACGATAAAAGCAGCGGGTATCAGGCGGCGCGCCATCGCGCCACCCGCCGTGCGACTGATGACTGTAGCGATGGGTTCGCGCGCGGGGCGAGCGCAGAGCAATCCCAAACAGAGTACGAGAAACTCCGGCGCCGTATCCTGGGTTCCAGGAAAGATTCCCGTAATCCCGTAGAGCAGCAAAACGTGGTAGAAATAACCGCTCATCGACAACAGCGTAGCCGCCGTCGCCGAGAGCAAACAGACCTGTGGTATCCAGTGCCGACCGCGCACTCGATAGTCGAGAAAGAGCAGCGACAGCGATAACAAGAGCAATGAAAAAGCCGCATTGGGCGACATGCGATTGCTGCCCAACTTGAAATAAAATAACCAATCGTCGACCCCGAGTTCCCATCCGGTCCGGTAACTCAGCAACTTGGCCAGCGCCACGCCCATTACAATGGCCGCCAGCCCTTGGAAAGTTCGGCGGCGCCCCAAGGTACCATCCTGTGCATTGGCGAGTAACAGCGCCACGCCCAATAGCGCAAAAGCCACTGCCATCATTGGATTGGTGGCAATAAGCCCAGGATGAAAAAAACTTTTGAGATATACGGAATCGACTTGCCAACCCACCAACACCAACCCACCCACCAACACCCCAGCCCACCCGGCGCCATAGGCAACGAGACGCGTGAAGACGATCAATCGAGGGGATGCCTCGCTCATCGCGCGCTCAACTGGTCTCCAGCGCCGCACGCACGGCAGAGACTAAACGCGCGGAGTCGATCTGCGTTTTGACCAAATACTGGCTCGCACCAGCTGCCACTGCTTCTTCGGCCCAGTCCTCGTCGTCGAGCCCCGTAAGAATTATCACGGGAAGAGTTGGCAGTTCGGCGTGTACGCGTTCGAAAGTGGCTATCTCTTGGCTATCGGGCAAGACGAGATCGAGTAAGAGCACGTCGATATCGCCCATCTGTAGGCGCTCCAATCCCGTGGCTAGATCGTTGGCGACCTCCACATGGATAGCGGGGTCTTTTGCCTCTTGCAGCAGGGCCTGCAAAAGGCGCACGTGAATCGGGTTGTCCTCTATTAATAGTGCTGAAATGGGATCGGACATAGATACACTCGGTATGCTTTCTTGTTTCGACCAAATATGGTGTGCTCTCGCTCGTGGCACAATCGCTAATTGGCGCTTTGACAACAAAGTGTCGTCGACTTAGGCTATCGACTACTCATGCCATCTATCTCAACGAAGCCCCCGCGCCTATTTTTTGGCTGGTATATCGCGCTGGCCGCCTATGTCATCCACGTGCTCAACGGCGGCCTGCTCTTTCACGCCTTTAGCGCCTATATCCTGCCTTTGCAGGCCGAATTTGGCTGGAGCCGCGCCGCCGTCTCCGGCGTTTTTTCTATGGTGCGCGCCGAAAGCGGCATCCTAGGGCCGCTGCAAGGTTGGCTTATCGACCGCTACGGACCACGCTCGATAATGCGCGTCGGCATTTTTCTATTTGGCCTCGGTTATCTGGCCTTCAGCCGCATCGAATCACTCTCGCAGTTCTACCTGGCTTTCGCCCTAATCGCCCTCGGCTCCAGCCTCGGTGGTTTTATTTCCATCTCCACTACGATTACGAACTGGTTTGTGCGCCAACGCTCGACCGTACTGGGTCTGACAATGACGGGCATGGGCGTCGGCGGCCTGTTGGTGCCCATTATCGTCTGGTGTCTGACCGACTACGGCTGGCGCGATACGGCCTTCTACTCCGGCCTGCTCATCTGGTTAATCGGCCTACCCTGCACCCAATTGATGCGCCACCGCCCCGAGCAGTATGGACTGCGCCCGGATGGCGATGCCGAAGTACTCGACGCAGCGGGACAGATCGTCACCGATACCGAGGTACAGTTCAGCGCGCGCCAGGCCCTGCGCACGCCGACGTTCTGGTTCCTCTCCGCCGGTCACAGCGCCGCCCTCTTTGTCGTCGGCACGGTGCTAGTGCACCAGATTCCGCATATGATCGAGCACGTCGGCCTCACACCCGAGCAAGCCGCCGCCAATGTCACGGTACTCGTAGCCTGCTCTATTATCGGGCAGCTCAGCGGCGGCTGGATCGGCGACCGCGTCGACAAGCGCTGGACCATGATCGCCTGCATGTGGATGCACGCCATTGCCCTCGTGCTTTTCGCCTATGCCGACTCGCGCTCCGACACGATACTTTTCGCCGTGCTGCACGGCATAGCTTGGGGCGTGCGCGGCACGATCATCAACGCCATCCGCGCCGACTATTTTGGCCGCGCTGCTTTTGCCACCATCTCGGGCTTTGCCTCGTTGGTCATTATGGTCGGCATGACGACGGGGCCGCTCTTTGCGGGCTTTCTGCACGACGCGTTAGGCAACTACCAGCGCGCCTTTGTGATCTTGGCGGCGTTTTCGGCGTTGGGCTCTATTTTTCTGTGGCTGGCGCGCAAACCGCAGGCGCCTGGCACCGAAGAGAAACAGACACGTGTAGAATAGGTTAACGGGCAGCCTCGGGCAAAGCGGGCTGGGACCAGCTCTTCGAGCCCAAGGTGTCCGGTTTTCACAAGGTCCCGCTCAACGATATCGAGGCCGTCGAAGCCGCTATCACAGCGCAGACCGTCGCCGTGTTGCTCGAACCTATTCAAGGCGAAGCCGGGGTCTATGTCGCTGAAGATGAGTATCTGCGCCAGCTGCGCCAGCTCACCCAAGAGCACGATGTCTTACTTATCGTAGACGAAGTGCAGACGAGCGTCGGCCGTACCGGCACGCTCTTCGCCTTTGAACACGCTGGCATCAAACCCGATATCATGACCTTGGGCAAGGGCCTAGGCGGCGGAGCACCTATCGCCGCCCTGTTAGCCAGCGAAGCCGTCAGCTGTTTTGTCCCCGGCGACCAGGGTGGCACCTTTAACGGCAACGCGCTAATGACCTCTGTAGCACTAGCCGTGCTCAAGACCGTAAGCGATGCGGTTTTTTTAGATAATGTGATCGCGCAGGAAAAATATCTGCGCACGGCATTAGCCGAACTCGCTGCCAAACACGATTTTGGCAGCGTGCGCGGCCGCGGTCTCCTGTTGGCATTAAATATTGGCAAAGAAGAAATCGATGCGATGATCGGCCTACTCGATGAAGTGGCAGGTGAGATACTATGAAACTACAGACCACTATAGAGACTGTGCGGCGAGCCATCCTATTTGTGCATCAGATATTGGTGAGTATACTCTAGCAAAGACTACACTGAACCTGAATGGGAGCACTCTTTTGCAAGCGCTATTGGCCGCTCTATTATTATTCTGCACCGCTGCTTACGCTCAGCCCACCGTGGGCTATATGCCCGACGGGGATCTAAAAGCCAGCGAGATAGTGGGCATTTGGATCAACCAATCGATCCACGCGGATGGAGACGAAGCGGGTGCGGAACTTTGG
>JBLHGI010000443.1:0-3635 GCA_047616505.1 Planctomycetota bacterium | reverse complement strand
GGTCTTGGATCCACTGTGCCTTGAGCACTTGCCAGGCCTGGAAGTTGGAGACGCCGACATAGCGGGTTTTGCCCGCGCGCACCACATCGTCCATGGCGCGCAGCGTTTCGTCGAGTGGTGTGGTCGCGTCCCAGCTATGGAGGATATAGACGTCGACGTGATCCGTGTCGAGGCGTGCGAGCGTGCGGTCTATTTCGCGCATGATATGATAGCGCGACAGACCGGCGTCGTTGGGGCCGGGGCCTATGCGACTGCAGACCTTGGAGGAGATGACGAGGTCGTCGCGGTGGCGCTTGAGGACGCGGGCGAGTATCTGTTCGGAGGTGCCGATATGGGCGCGGTCATCTTCGAGGCCGTAGACATTGGCGCAGTCGATAAAATTGATGCCGAGTTCAACCGCGCGTTCGATGGTGCGTTCGGCAATGGTGGCGTCGGATTGGCCGCGGAAACCGAGACCGAACGCGAGGCGGGAGACTTTGAGGCCAGAGCGACCGAAAGATACGTATTCCATAGGCAATCCTCTAAGGGTAGTAGATGCTATAAATCGTCGAAAAAATGTTCTACGCTACGTCGGTAGCATCCTAAGCAAGCAACCAGCCACCATCTACGTCGACGGTCGTTCCGGTGACAAAATCATTCTGGATCAGAAACAAAATTCCTTGCGCGGCTTCTTCCGCTGTGCCAGCGCGAGGAATGGCGTGCGTGGCGGTGTTCTTAGCATAGAGTTCCTCGCGCTCTTTGCCTTGGAGGGCCACCATCGGCGTATCGATAATCCCTGGGGATAGCACATTTAGCCTGCGCGGTGCGATCTCGGGAGCGACTGTGCGGACGAAGGCCTCGATCGCACTGCCGACCGACGCCAGTGAAACCTGTCCCGGTTTGGCCCTGCGCGCCGGAGTCCCGCTCACCAATACAATCGTCCCGTCTTCGCTCATATGCTCTGCGCCAAAACGCACGACATTGGCATACCCCCATAATTTATCGAAAGAGGCCTGATAGCCGTCCAGGTCCATCTCTAAGAAGGGTCCAATGGATCTCGTGCCTCCCGTTGCCGCGCTCACCAGAATGTCAAAAGGCGCACATTCCTGAAATAGTTGCGACAGGGCTTCGCGATCGCGCACATCGCATTTTTGCAGGGTCATACCTTCTGGCACATCGCCGGCTTTCTCTGGATTTCGACTCACCGCAATGACGCTGGCCCCTAGAGAGACGAGCTGTTTTGCCGCGGCGAGGCCGATGCCCGATGTGCCGCCAAAAACGAGTGCTTTTTTACCTGTTACGTTCATGATTAAAAATCTCCTATTTAAATGTTTGTTCCATGGTTTTCTAATGTTGAATTCAGTGAGAAATTAGCTTGGGCCTTTCTTCTCAATTATCCGATCGGCAAATTGTCGTGACCCACCTCTTGAACCAAAACGATATTGTGCGTGAAGATAAAAGATGCGTGCTCCTCGGGCCGCAGTCGGCGCAGTTGCGTTTCTGACTCCAGGAAAAATAGGTGAATCTATATATAACCACACTATGAAAAAAGCTTATCAATATAGGCTCGGGAGTGAGCTTGCCTATAACGCTACCTTTTTGTCTGTTCGTGCTCCGCCGTGTATTTGATTCTGGGGGCCAATTCGGCATTCTGTCGCACGACCGAGTTGATGGAGCCGTAGTCCTCGGCCTTCACCGTATCGATTCACTCCTCCGGTCTGATCCCTTCTACTTTGCGGTGTTATGTCGGTTTTGTCCACTCGAAAGCGGTGGGGAATGCTGCTGTGTCGCGCAGGAGATTCTTGAAATTAATCTCAGATGAGATGCCAAAAAAATAGGCGTCGGCAAAGGCCGCCAGTGCCTCAAAGTCTTCCGCCGTGTGATCGTGGCCGCCGTCGTGGAAATAGATGCCATTGCGTTCGGACACCGCGAGAAAATCATATATGGGTTCGGTGGCCAAAAAGGAGATGCAGGTCCCTGCCGGGTTCGCCCACTCGTCGGTCGTACCTTCGGTGCGCAGTAGGGGACGGGGCGCAACGAGGCCCATGAGAAAGTGCTGGTCAAAGGGCAGCTCTTCTTCGCGTCCTGCCCATTGCTCAAAATCGGCGTGGGTCCATGCCCACCAGCGTTGGCGGCTAGTAAGCGCTGCTATATCTTCGCATTCTCCTGCCAGGGCCAGATAGGAACCGGCACCGGCACAGCCCGATCCGGCGGGATTGACCAGGCCTATACGTTCATCCAACGCGCCGGCTAAGAGGGCGGCTTTTCCGTTGCGAGAATGACCCGAGATTGCGATTTGCTCAGGATTGCTATCGGGCAAGGTGAGTGCGTAGTTGACGAGACGCAAAGCCCCCCAGGCCCATACGGCAATAGATCCCCATGAATAGCGGTCCGGCATAAGTTGTTGATAGGCCGATCGCGTTGGGCCGACGATGGCATGGCCCATTTCCATCGGTTCGAGCTGGTTGTTCTCATAGCTGATTATGCGGTAGCCTCTGGCGAGCAGGATCTCACAGTTCGGGTTGTTGCCCACATAGATCAGGGTGGGAAGGCCCTTTTCGGCAAAATATGGGACCGTCTCTTTGCGTTTTCTTAGGCAATCTGGCGAGGGGTTCCAAACGGTGACATCCATAGCGAAACGGAGGTCGGAATGGTCCTTTTGTGGGGTAAATTCAAAACGCAATTTTTCGCACCTTGCGCCCATTGCCGAGCTCTGAGTTTCTAATGTGGTAATGGCCACTTCTTCGGGGGGACCGGGTAGGGTGCCATATTGAATCTTTAGTATCAGGTCTTTGATCTCTTCGCGGCGCTGCTGCCAGTCGTTTGCAGAGACAACGCGGCGGCCGTCTTGCATGATAAATGGGTCGGGTAGATTTTTGATTAATTTCATGTGGAATAATTCGCCGGGGTTGCTATCATATGATGGCCGTTGGGGTTTTTATTGGTTCAGATGCTGATCAAAGATAATAAAAAATAGGACGGGGCCATATTATGGGTGCGGCTTAGTCCTATGTCGCGGCGGCTGGCATCTGTCGTTCTCGCTAGCCGTTTTTAATGCTCCTATTTTGGGCTGCGCCATACTTCTACAAAAGGTAATAAAATGCCCACTTCCTCTCGTCCCAATATCCTCGTCATTATGTCCGACCAGCACAGCAAGTATCAGCTCGGTGCCTACGGCGATGCGCTGGTGCGCACGCCGCATCTCGACCGCTTGGCAAACGAGGGCATGCGTTTTACCAATGCCTATACGGCGGCGCCCTTATGCGTGCCGGCGCGCATGGCCTTTATGACGACGCGGCGGCCCAGCGCCAACGAGGTCTGGAACAACCAGCACATACTGAGCTCGGCGATTCCGACCTGGGCGCACGCGATGGGGGCGGCTGGCTACGAGACGGCTTTAATTGGCCGCATGCATTTTGTCGGGCCAGACCAGCGCCACGGCTTTGAAAAACGCCCCATCGGCGAATACAGTGCCCACCATCCGGGCGCGCCGCGTTTGGGCGGGCCGATGTTCAGGGATATTCCCGCCAGCACGTCGGGGCAGACGCGCGAATGCGTTGAGATCGCCGGCTATGGGCGCACGACCTATCAGGCCTTTGACGAGATGGTCGCCGACGCAGGGGTGCGTTATCTGGAAGAGAAAGCCAAAGATACTG
>JBLHGI010000442.1:0-3663 GCA_047616505.1 Planctomycetota bacterium | reverse complement strand
ATCCCTGGTGATCCCAGCCCACAACGAAGAGCGCCTCATCGGGCCCACGCTTGAGGGCGTGCCCGAGACGATCGACCGCGTGTATGTGATTGACGATGCCAGCCAAGATAGCACGTGTGAGGTCGTAGAGAAGTATGCTTCGATCGACCCACGCGTCGAATTGATTCGTCACGAGGTTAACAAAGGTGTGGGTGCGGCAATCATCACCGGCTATCAGCGCTCAAGTGCGGACGGATACGATATTGCCGTCGTCGTCGGCGGCGATAACCAGATGCCTTTGGAAGTGGTCGAGGAACTGATCGCACCCGTCGCCAATGGCGAAGTCGACTATACCAAAGGCAACCGTTTCCTCATGCCGCAGGTCGGCTTAGATGGCATGCCGTGGACGCGCTTTATCGGCAATGCGCTAATCTCTATTATGACGAAGATGGCCTCTGGTTATTACAAGATATACGACGTAGTCGATGGTTATACGGCAATTAGCAAGCGCGCGATAGATTTGATCGATTGGGGTAAAGCGTGGAAGGGCTACGGGTACCCTATGGATTTCCTCGTGCGTTTAAATGCCTATGGGCTCAAGGTTAAAGATGTGCCTCGGCGCGCCATTTATTTGGATGGCGAACGCCAATCACAGATAAAAGGCGTTAACTATGCACTGCGCGTTACCCCTATGATGGTGCGTGGTTTTTTTTGGCGCCTGCTTAGCAAGTATCTAATTCGAGACTTCCACCCCCTGCTGTTCTTCTACTTTTTCGGCCTCTTACTCTTGCCATTGGGGGTGCTCTACGGAGGGATTCTCGTCTACCAACAGATGGTGGGAGAAGGGGTGACGGGGCCGCGATCAGTCGTGTGTGCGCTGATGATTATTATGGGTATTCAATTCTTGCTTTTTGCCATGCTCTACGATATGCAGGAAAGCGAATGAAGCGTCTGCAGGTGCTTATGCTGACGACGGGGTTTCCACGTTTTACCGGAGATCTTTTTGGCGCTTTCATCCTCGAGCAGGCGCAGGCGTTGGTGGCAAGTGATGTCGATGTGGAAGTGTTGGCACCGCATCAGCATGGCTTGTCAAGAAAAGAACAAATGGGCGGGGTGAGCGTACGGCGTTTCCGCTATTTCTGGCCGGCCTCTTTGCAAAAAGTAGCCTATGGCGGTGGTATTCCAACCAATATTAAGCAAAGCTGGTGGGCGCGTTTAGAGGTCCCCTTCTTTTTATTGAGCTATGCCTTGTCCGCTCGTCGCCGTGCCAAAGAAGCTGATTTGCTCCACTGTCATTGGACCGTATCGGGATTGGTTGCTATTTGGGCTTCGGGACGAGGTAAAGCGATTGTACTCAGCGTGCGCGGCAGCGATATAAATATGTTAAATAATAAGTGGATGCGGCGGTTAAATTCCTATATTGCCGCGCGTATGGACCACATCGTCGCCGTCAGTGAGGATATCGCGCAGAAGTTGTTGGCCGGTGGTATTCCCGGCGAAAAAATACACGTTATAGCGAACGGCGTAGACGGGCGCTTTTGCCCGGCAGACAAAGCAACAATGCGCCGAAACTTAGATCTACCCTCCGAGCATTTCATCGTCCTATTCGTTGGACTTTTGGTTCCCGTTAAAGGTCTTGAGATACTCGTAGAGGCGCTGTCTGCATGGGCGGCTGAAAAAGCGAACTGGGCCTGTGTTTTGGTAGGCGATGGGCCTCTCTCCGAAGTGTTGCAACAGCAAGCTATAGACGCAGAGATAGACGAACACATGCATTTTGTCGGCCGGCGCTCGTCGCAAGAGGTTCCCCAGTGGATGCAGGCGGCAGACGTGCTGGTACTGCCCAGTTATTCTGAGGGGCGTCCCAATGTGGTTCTAGAGGCGCAGGCTTGTGGAACTCCCGTCGTCGCAACGCGCGTGGGGGGCACGGCTGAGCTCGTGGTCGAAGGAGAGACCGCATTGCTGGTCGAAAGCGGTGATGCCGCCCAACTGCGTGCTGCATTGGAGATGTTGCGAGACGATGCATCGCGGTGCGAAGATATGGGGCGGAGGGCACGGGCCCATGTCGAAGCGAGTGGATTGACGTGGGAGGCCAGTGCCAACCAACTCGAGGAACTCTATCGCAGCGCGCTAAAGGCGGCCTGATATGTGCGGGATTGTCGGCAAAGTGCACGCGGACCTAGCGCGTCCTCTCGAACGAAAAACTCTACAGTCCATGTGCGATGCGATCCGCCACCGCGGTCCCGACGACGAGGGTTTTTTCTTTGAGGGCGGGGTCGGCCTCGGGATGCGAAGACTACAAGTCATCGACCTAGCGGGGGGCCACCAGCCGATGGAAAATGAGGACGGCAGGTTGCGCATTGTCTTTAACGGCGAAATTTACAATTATCGCGAATTGCGCGCCCAACTCGAAGAGCGTGGCCACACCTTGAGAACGGCCTCTGATACCGAAGTCATTCTCCATCTCTATGAAGACGAAGGGGTAGAATGTTTCCGTCATCTGCGCGGCATGTTTGCCATCGCGATATGGGATCGATTGCGTGGCGAATTGGTGTTAGTGCGCGATCGCCTAGGAAAAAAGCCGCTCTTTTACGCGCATACGGCGTCGGGTTTGAGCTTTTCTTCGGAACTTCAGAGCTTGCTCTGCGACGGGGAAATTGAGCGTGCGTTAGACCCACAGGCGATCGACGAATATCTGAGCTATCTCTTTGTGCCACACCCACGCACGGTGTATAAAGGGGTCAAAAAGCTGCCGCCGGCCTCTTGGGCCATCTTTGCAAAGGGGCAGCTGCGCACGGGGTGCTATTGGCACGTGCGCTACGAAGAGTCCGACCCCGCCACGAGTTTGGAAAAGAACGTCGACCAATTGGACGTGTTGTTGCGCGAGGCGGTCGCATTGCGTCTGATCGCCGATGTGCCCGTGGGAGCCTTTCTCAGCGGTGGACTCGACTCGAGTTTGGTGACAGCGCTCATGCGCGAGGTGGGGCAAGAGCGGGTGCGGACCTTTTCTATCGGTTTTACAGAGTCATCTTTTGACGAGTTGGCCTACGCGCGGCAGATGGCGCAAGCATTGGACACCGAGCACGAGGAATTTGTAGTCGACTACCAAGTCGAAGACTTAGTCCCTCAGCTTTTACGCCACTTTGGCGAGCCTTTCGCCGACTCATCGGCTATACCCGTTTATCACTTGTCGCGCGTAACGCGCGGGCGGGTTACGGTAGCGTTGAGTGGCGATGGCGGTGACGAGGTTTTTGGTGGATATCGTCGCTACCAGGCGCGTCTGATGGCCGATCAATACAATCGTTGGCCGCGTTGGGCTGGGCCTAGTGTGGGGGAATGGGCTTTAGAACAATTACCCGAACCTACGGGATATTATGGCCATAGCTGGCGCAAGAAGGGGCGGCGCTTTATCGAGTTCGCCCGTGCCGTGCGCGAGGCGCCGCATACGAGTTGGGCTTTTTTTTTACCCAAGGGGAAAAAAATGCTCTGTATACGGAAAAATTTGCCGATATCATCAGTACCCAGACCGGTGAAGCAAGTTATGCCAAGTATTGGGAAGAAGCATCGCACGCAGGGCAACAAGCCATGCTCTGGACGGATCTCGGCACCTATTTATCAGACGATATTTTGGTAAAAGTCGACCGCATGAGCATGGCTAATTCGCTCGAAGTGCGCTCGCCATTACTC
>JBLHGI010000441.1:0-3676 GCA_047616505.1 Planctomycetota bacterium | reverse complement strand
AGTGAGAGCCATCATTACACCCTATTATTCGTCGATGACGAACGCAATATACTCAGCGCGCTACGCCGTATATTTCGCAACGACGGCTACCAAATTTTGACGGCGGAAAGCGGCGCAGAAGCACTTCTATTATTAGAAGAACACGACGTCTCTGTCATCATCTCAGACCAGCGCTTGCCCAATATGAACGGAGCGGAGTTGCTGACGCAGAGTAAGCTCGTGGCCCCACATGCCATCCGCATTATGTTGACGGGTTATAGTGACATCGACGATGCCGTAAAGAGTATCAACGATGGTCAAGTTTTTCGTTATCTAACAAAACCATGGGATGACCGCGAGTTCAAATTCGCCATTCTCCAGGCCCTCGTCTACCACGACCTTTCGCGCCGCAACGAGAGGTTAGTCATCGATCTAAAGGAGAAGAACGCGGATCTGGCTCAGCGTCTAGAACAAACGCAAGCACAGCCTGCAGCAGACGGCGAGCGAGAAATCCAGCGCCTGAAAGAAGAAAATGCTCGGTTGCGCAAGGGGTTAAAACAGCGCGACCAATTATTGCGAACCTGGCAGAGTCAACTCAACCAACTCTATCCACTCAATGACCAGACGAATCCACCTGCCCCCTAACCCATCCCATCCCCGTCTCTCAACCTATTGCCGTGCACTCTCTCGGCAGCCCTCTTCCCCCGCGGTGCCTATATCCTGCGCATAGACCTAAGCCGCCCTACCAAGCTATCCTTCGGCCGCTTTAAAGGCGGCAAACGCGTAGAGCTAAACGCCGGATCCTATCTCTATATTGGCTCGGCGATGGCTAGCAAAGGCTCGACGAGCCTAGCGCACCGAGTCCGGCGCCATACCAGACGCAGTGGCTCTCGTCCAACGCACCGCATCGACACTGCACTCGTCCAACACCTGCATAATATCGCCCTTTTGCCAACACCTGCCGCAGCTCTTACGCTAAAACGCCTGCACTGGAACGTAGACTATTTACTCGATCTGCCTACGGCGACACTCACAGCAATCTACTTATTGCACTCCACTGCGAATATAGAAAAATCGCTTGCTGAATTTTTCTCACGCGCTAGCGAAGCGACTTTTTTCGAACGGGGATTAGGCGCCAATGATGCCCCAGGCCATACTCATCTACTCTATATAAGTGCTGACTCCGAGTGGTGGCGATCCTTAAACTATCGACTATCTACCGAATTTTATGAAGAATAACTGCGTATATTCATGACTGTAGAACAAAAAAAGGCCTCCGCCGCAAACGACGAAGGCCCTCACCTGCATAAAATCGATACTTAGTCCAAGCGCACTTCCCTTCCCGTCTGCTGGCTGCGGTAGATACCATCGAGTATCGTGAGCACTTGTAATGACTGTTCTGCTGGCACTGGCGAAGGCTGGCCCTCACTAATGGCCTGAGCAAATTCGACGCACTCCTGCGCGTGCGCCTCTAACCCTTCATACATCAGTTTGAGCTGGCGATTATACTGCTGCCGCGTCTGGTAATTGCTCTGGTAAATTTCACATTTTGGCCAATGAGCTCCCCCATCAGATCCGTAGAGCCACATCTGCATGTCTTCCCCCTGCGTGTCGTGGTGCAGGAGCCAACTCACCTCAATAACGAGTGTCGCCCCATTATCAAAGCGCACAAAGGCAGCAGCAAAATCTTCTACGTCGTATTGTGGCGGAATGGCATTGCGGCCCCATTGGCTAAAGGCACCGTCCTTATGCGCCAATTCCGCGCGCGCCACCCCCGTCACGGACACGGGCTCCGGGTTGCCCATAAACCACAGCGTTAGGTCGAGAATATGGACGCCAATATCGATGCACGGACCTCCGCCACTGTGCTCCTTGAGTATAAAACCACCCCCAGTTGGAGCGGCAGCGCGACGCAGCATCCAAGAGCGGGCATGATATATATCACCCAGTGCCCCCGTATCAATCTCGGCTTTCATGGCCTTTGAAGAGCCTTGATAACGAAAATGCTGGGCTGTCATCAGCGTTTTTCCGGATTGATCGCGAGTCGCTATCATGCGGCGAATATCATCCGGTGTCGGCGCTAGCGGTTTTTCGCAGATAACGTGTTTTCCCGCCTCCATGGCGGCGATGCTCAGCGGTGCATGATACATATTCGGAGTGCAGACATCGATGATATCGATAGCTGAATCGCTAAAGAGTGCCTCCGGGTCCGTATGTAATTTACCGATAGCGTGCTCCTGCCCCCAGCGCTCCAAGACATCGCCGTTTACATCGCTGCCGGCGACCACTTCGGCATGCTCAGACGCAGCCCAACCTGGCATATGCGTGCGCGCAATGCCACCAACTCCGATAACACCAACTCGTAGCTTAGCCATTCAGTTTCCTCTTGAATTAGTCATTTTATTTCTAAGGCGGGTGGGGAAATTACTCAGGTAAATAAGGGCGGAAAAATATTAAATTATGTCGACCTGTTCGGTCTGCACCCAACCCCCTAGGCCATTTTGCAAACGCACCAATACCCATCCACCCTCGCCGCGCACTACGCTTACTTTCGTGCCCTCGTGCATGGAGAAAACTTCGGTCTGCGTTGCGTCGGGACCACTGCGCGCCGTTACCATCTCGGCCACGACGATAGCAGATACGGCGTGGGCATGTTGGTACGAACGCATCCCCAGCCAGCTGCCACCAGCAGCCGCGACACCACCACAAACGAGGATGGTCACCAGCCACAGGCTACCGCCAGCACTGCGATTTAGCAGACGCCAAGCTCCTAGTGCAAATAGACCGAACCACCCCATGCCGAATAACAGAGTGAGCTCGCTCAGGGTTGGAAAGAAAAAGGCATCGATGACAAAAAATGTCACGGGATTTCCCTTCTCTTCCTCGTCACGATCCACTTTGACCTGATTGGCAAAGAGCAGGTTAGCGGCGATATCTTCGTCGCGGGGATCGAGGCGATAAGCGCGCTCATACCACAAAATAGCCTCACCGAGGTGCTGCAATTTAAAATGGGCATTGCCCAAATTATAAAAGAGACGGGCATCTCTTACACCACTGTCAACTACCTGCCTATAGGCGCGCTGAGCCGAGGCAAAGTCGCCGTTGCGATAATGACTATTGGCCTCGTTATAGAGTCCAACGGCCGCAGTCTGCGCCGAAACACAGGCGCACCATAACAAAACGAGGCACAGCGCGCGGCTCATATTTTCCTCTCTAGTGCAGCGATCAGCTTTTCCGCCTGTTCGCGCACCTCTTGCCTATCGCCTTGTGCACCTACACCTTGAGCAAAGCGCGCGTAGTCGCAGCGCGCCAACCACGTGCGCAGCGCGTCGATCGTATCTTCCCCCACCGAGCGCTGGCGCAGCACCACCTCACAAGCATCGACCGTCAAACCGGCCGCGGCGAGGTTTAAGTGGTCGGCGAGAAAGGCTAGCACCGCCCGCTGCACTTCGCTATAATAGGCCGTCGATTCGCCAGCCTCTAATAGTTCATCTGCCCGTTTGAGACGCTTGCCCGCCTCGCCTCGCGCACGTCGGCGCCGCGCATAAGCGACATCACCCTCGAGGCGCTGCTGATGCCGCTGGCGAAAAAAGAGCGCGAAGAAAGCCAGCGGTATACCCGCTTGCAACAGCCAAAAAGCAGCGTTGGTATAGAGCGATTTAGCACCGCTTAACTCTTGTGCGTCCGGTTTGATATG
>JBLHGI010000440.1:0-3717 GCA_047616505.1 Planctomycetota bacterium | reverse complement strand
AACTCGCCGACAATAGAAGCGTGGGCAAAGACGCGTTGCACCGAGACACACACTTGTCCGGCGTGGTAAAAGCCACCTTTGAGCAAGGAAGGTATGGCCGTCTCTAAGTCGGCCGTTTCATCTACTAATACGGGCGCGGCACCGCCGTGTTCTAAGGCGCAGCGCACGCCCGGTGCCAATTTACTGCGCAAAAACCACCCGACCCTGGCCGAGCCGATAAAGCTGAAGAAGTTGATCTGGTTACTGGTGACAAGTTTTTCGGCGACGTCGTTGTCGCATACACAGGTCTGACACCAGCCCACCGGCAGACCGGCTTCGTGCACCAACTCTACAAAGCGGATACAGCTGAGTGGCGTAGTAGCGGCGGGTTTGACGATGACGGGGCAACCCACGGCAATAGCCGGTACGACCTGATGTATAATGAGGTTCAACGGGTGGTTAAAAGCACTGACGGCGACGACCACGCCGATGGGCTCATATACCGTATGCGCCGTCCGGCCTGCCGAGGCGGGCGTATGGCCCATCGGTATTTCTTCGCCGCGCATGATATGGGACAGCTCTTTGACGGCCAAGTGAATCCCGTCGACGGCGCGCGCCACTTCTACGCGGGCATCGACTAAGGGCTTGCCGCCTTCGCGGGCAATCAGTGCAGAAAATTTATCCGCTTCTGTTTCGACTAACACAGCCAGCTTATTGAGAATCGCGATTCTCTGATGGGGTTCCAGCCAACCGTCGCGGTCTTTGTAGAGGCCGGCAGCAGTTCTTAATATGCGCTCCAGGTCGCCGGCGTTCTGCATGGGAATCGTGGCGATTGGCCTAAGATCAAAGGGTGAGTAAATATCCAGTGAGTGCTCATTTTTTGCTGAGTCTGTCTGCTTCATGGTCTGTGCGCCCTTTCTCGTGCTGTGCCCCGGCTTTGTGCCGCCTCTGCGATTGGATCTATTCCACTAGGAATCGAGGTCGTATTAGGATGAAATACACGCAGTGGAGTTACAATAAAATCCAACGGTGTCAAAGGGGACAATATACCTATATCCAAGTGCCGAATACGGGTTTTCTTTTGTTTTGGCATATAATGACAAGGGCGAAGGCGCGTCATATCTTCCAAGAAGCTTGCCTAGAACACCATTGGTTTGATCGCTGGAGAGGGAAGCGGGGCGTGTGAGATGTGATGACTCTTTCTATTGCAAAAAAATCAGCGGCCTCCCCAAGAGTCGCTGATTTTTTAAAATAAATTCAAACACTTCGTCGCCGGGCATCGTTATACGGGGTACAGAGCGGGAATGTCCCGCCTATAAAGAGGGCATATGACGGTTGCAGAACTGCACGAAGACTATGGGGAGGCGCTGACTCGCTACGCGTTTAGGCTGGTGCGCGACGACGACCAAGCTGACGACCTCGTGCAGGAGACCTTTATCCGCATATTGGGACACTTAGCACTGCTCGAACAGCTCAAGCCCTATCAGCGCCGCGCCTGGCTCTACCAGACGCTCAAGCGCCTCTACCTGGACCGCCGTGCCGCGAGCTTGCGCGAAGAGGCGCTAACACAGCGCTTTGCCTTGCAGGTAGAGACGAGCGTGGCGGCGGACGATAGCGCGGGCTATAACCCTTTCGACCTCGTGCCAGCGGCCGATCGGGACATCGTCGAGAAGCGCTACCGCCTCGGGCTGAGCAGCCGAGAAATTGCGGACGACTTAGGCATTCCAGCCGCTACGGTGCGCTCGCGTTTGCACCAGGCGATCAAACGCCTGCGCGCACGAAAAAAGAAATTCATCGAATAAGGAGAACGGAGCCATGGCAGAAGAAAAGATGGGAAAAGTAATAGGCAATGTTGGTCATCTCGACCTGCGCAATGCCAGCGAAGAGTCCGTCGCACAGATCCGCCGCATTGGCAATGTCGGCGCGGTACTCTACAGCCCAGAAACGGCCCACTTGTTGCCACGACTAAATATCGGCAATGTCGGCGGCACGCTCTGTGTGCCCCAAGATGCCAAGATCGTTACGGGCGAGGCCAAATTTGACCACAGCTATCCCGGCGCGCTCAAAGAGCCGATCAGCTTGGTCATCGTCGGTCAGCTCTTGGTCGAAAAGGACGTGACGGCAGAGGATATTGAGAACAAAGTCGACCAGCTCTTCGTCGTCGGCCAGGTCGTATGCCCGCAAAGTTTGATGGGGGCGATCAATGGAAAAATGGCCGAGATGACGGGGCAAATGCTCACCTACGGCGAGAACGCCCATTTCCACATGGGTCAGTTGACTATAGACAAAGACTATCTCCAGGGATTGGAAGACGGCGCCGAAGTACACGTCCTCGGCAAGGTCAATATGCCGCACATACTCGATGAGGCGCTGCTCAAAACGAAGCTGGCCAAGCTGCAAGTGTTGGGGAAAATACAGTGTCGCGAAGAAAATATGGCGACGCTGCGCGCGGCATTAGTCGCCAGTACGCAACAGCCCAAAATCTCGTTTGTGCCCGCTGGCTTCGAGGCCATTGATCGGCGCCTAGACCTCAATAACACTACCTTGCCGGCGCTGCCCAGCCGCCAGCTCTATTGCACCGGGTTAGTCGTCGTCGATGGCGAGGTCGAGGCAAAGGCGCTCGATGAGGCACTCGATGCTTTGGTCATCACTCGCTTGCTCATTGCTCCAACTGCTCTCAAAGAAGTGTTGGTGAAGAAGTGTAATATGCTGGAGACCAAGGCCGTTTTTTATGAGGGCGAGTTGTGGCACATCGAAGACAAGAGCGAGTTGCTGTCTTCCCGTTTTGATTATCTCGCAGGCAAGGCCACGCTCGTCGTGCGCGACGAATTGCATATTTCTCCCGCTATAGAGCCCAAGCTGTTGGCCGAGCGTCTCGAAAAAATTCACCTATTCGCCGAAGTGTACTGCACTCCCGAGCAAATGGGTGCCATCCAGGCACGTCTAGGGATCAACGAAGGCGAACTCATCGACCCCGCGCGCGTAGAGCGAGAAGTAGAGGAAGAGGGCATGGGCAATATCGGGCATTTAGCCCTTTGAGATAGCGGCTCTACCGAGTTAGTGAGTATCTTGTCGCCTGTTTAGATCCCGTCCTGTCAGCTCTATTGGCAAGGCGGGATTTTTGTTCTCGCACGCTGACTTGGGTGAGAATTCGCGCCTACGGTAAAGAAATAAAAATTGCTCTAGTATACGCGGCGCAATATAATTCCCAAGTTGGTTTCGCCATGATAGAGCAATCTCTATCTACGTTTTATGGCAGGAGGGGATTTGGCCAAAGAACACCCACAGCGCGGCGTATCGCGCAGAGCCGTGGCTATCGGTCTGCTCGGCTGCATCGCTATTTCTTTTGGCGAAGCGTATGGCGTGCTCGTGGTGCGCGGCTCGGCTATGGCGGCCGATTACTCCACGGGGGCCGCTCTCTTCTTCTTCTTTTTAATCACACTCCTTATAAACCCATTGGCGCAAGTGCTGACGGGGTCGCGTTTGCGCAGCGGCGAATTGGCCACCGTCTATATCATGATGATCGTGTCTTCGGCGATCCCCTCCTGGGGCTTTGTCATGAACCTGATCCCTTTCTTAGGGGGCTTGTTCTACTATGCAACGCCGGAAAACGACTGGGCCAATATTATCCACCCGCACGTGTCCAGCAATTTAGTCGCGCAGAATCGCGCCGCGATCTGGAAACTCTTCGAAGGCGCAGCACGCGGAGAACCCGTGCCTTGGGACCTCTGGTACAAA
>JBLHGI010000439.1:0-3724 GCA_047616505.1 Planctomycetota bacterium | reverse complement strand
CAGAGGCCGATGATCCAGATTCTGGCGTATGGGAGACGTATGGGTGTCCGGCGGGTAGTCTCCGTATTTTCGGAGGGCGTGCGCCACACGGGCGCGGCGTGGACGCATGCCGAGCATGCCCGCAACGCCATTCTGATGGCCTATAACCACGTGGCGGTGCGCTTCCACGAGCCCAAACCCTGTATGAATCCAACGGTGATTGATGGCCTGGAGCCAGAGCGGCAGGGCTTCTTTCGCGATGTCTGGGTCCTCGGCAACAAGCGCTCGTAAAAGGAGAGATTTGAAACGTGGGATTAAAAAGTAGAACCTGTGTCGGCAAGGCAACGGGCAAGGCGTTGACGGAGTATTCTTCGGAGCTAGAGGCGCAAGAGGGAGCCGATTATGCCAGCTCGAATTACGGTCGCCATATGGATCCTTATAAATGCGACAAATGCAACCAGTGGCATATCGCGCCAGAGAGCCGCCGCACTCCCAGCAATAAATGTCCAAAGTGCGTCGGTACGGACGGCGTCGCCAAGGACGCCTATCGCAGCGAAAGCGAAGCAAAGCGCCGTGCCAATATTCTGCGCAAAGAACAGGGGGCCGACCTGAATGTCTATGCCTGTGAGCACGGCAACGGTTGGCACCTGACTAAAAAAAAGAAGTCTCGGCGTTAGATAGAGTCTTTTTTACTGAGCGGCCTTAGTTGCATCAACGAGCGCTAGTCTTTGAGCAAGCCCGATTCTCGCATGACCTTTTCCAAGTGCTCGATTTCGGTCTCGGGCATGGGCAGACTGGGCCTGCGCGGCTGTGTGCCCTTAAACCCCAACAGATTCATCGCCGCCTTCATGCCCGCCGCTTTGTAGGGCAGCATTACGGAATCGATATCCTGTACGCGTTGCTGTAAGTCGCGCGCCTCCTCGTAGTGCCCCGCCATACCCAGCGTCAGAATCTCATGCAGTGCCGTGGGCCACACATTTGAAAAGGCCGTCGTGATACCGTTGCAGCCGATAAAGGTGCCCGTAAGGGCTAGGCTGCCGTTGCAGATCCAGAACTTGCGGTTGGCCGGGACAAATTGGCGCACCCGCGTTTCAAAGCGGATATCGTGGTCTGTTACATAGCCAAAAACGCCGTCCATCGAACTAATGCGCCCGATGGTCTCGGCGCTGGCCGCCGGTTCGCCCGCCAAACCAAAACGCTCTGGGTTGCACTGGTGCATCACGATTACGGGCACCGGGCATCTGGGCAGGACCTGCTCGAAATAGGATTCGACCAACTCTTCGCTGCGCGGCAAACGCAGGCGGACCATCTCTGCGCCCGCTTTGGTAAATGCCTCTGCGCGCCGCAGTGTTTCGTTTACGGAAAGACAGTCGATCCCCCCTACGAGAAAGCAGTCGCCCGTGAGCGACCCGGCTACGGTGCGCATAATGGCGAGTTTTTCGTCCTCGCTGAGCAGGGACTCTTCGCTCGATGCCGTGCCGATAATAAATCCACTCAGCGGTGTCTGTAGCCATTTTTCTACGTTGAATGAGATGGCGTCGTGGTCGACTTGGTCCTCTTGTGTAAACGGTGTGACCATGGGAATGGTGACTATTGGGTCTTCGTTGGGTATGGGCATTGGTATCTTTCTCAGGTTGGTTTCTCTATGACGTGCTCTTGGTAATATGTGTCTGCATAGCCGCTGTCGGCAAAGGCCTGGGTGGCGGCGGTCCACTGCGAATAGTAGCGGCGTATAGCCGGGTCTTCGTGTTCTGCTAGACGCTGTGGCACGAGCACCCAATTGGTCAGAGGCGGACTCGTTACACAGGAATAATAGCTGTGCTGGGTGCGGCGATTGTTCTGGGCTAGGCCAGAACGGCGCGTGTGGTAGATGTCGACATTATAAAAAACGGCGGTGCCAGCTGGGCCGCGAATGGGTATCTCTCGGTATGCCGAGCCCATCTTTTCTTTTGCTTCTGCATGGGTGTTATACGCCTGTAGGTGGCTATTGGGCACGACACAAAAACAGGGGTCGTGCTCTTTGACGTCGCTCAGATAATGAATGACGCATAGATAGCTGCTCTCTTCAAAGAGGCCATTTTTCGGCGTCGTGCCGGCCGGGGGGTAAAAGCCGCGGTCGCGGTGGAACTTCATCGGCGTATCGCCGACGCCGTGGGGCACGTCGCGGAAATCGAACTGGGCAAAGCGCACCTCTTGGCGGCCCATAATGGCTTCTACCAGGGGAAAGGCGGCGGTGTGTTGTACATAGGGGTCTACCTCTGGGTGGTAGACGATGACCTGGCCGTGCGAGGAAACGTTTTCAATGGCGGGTTTCCACTCTAGTGGAATTTTCTGCATAGAGCGGTCGACAAAGTCGTTGAGATCGTCCAGTTCAGATGGATCAAAGGCCTCCGCGAGCACGGCAAAATTATGGCGTTGGTAGAAATCGAGAAACGCCTCGCGTTGGTCCGGTGCAAAGGTGGGATAATCGCTCATGGTGTACTCAGCCTCTGTTTATTGAGAATAAATAGTCCTCATCTTATCAGCAGCAATTTTACCGCTTTTGTATAGGCTCCGGCCCGCATACGCACGTGGTAGACACCACTTGCAGCGGGGATGCCATAGGAAGTAGTGCCGTCCCAAGTAATTGCGTATGCACCCGCCCCCTGCTGCGCGTTGACGAGCGTCTTTATCTCTTGACCCAGCGCATTAAAAAGGGCCATCTCGACGTCTATGGGCTGTGAGAGATCGTAGCGTATCGTGCTTTCTTGCACAAAGGGGTTGGGATAGCTCGCATATAAAAAACTCTGCTGCGGCGCAAAGGAGAAGTCGCTGGAATCTGCCGCAGCCATTATTTTGAAAAATTCTTGGTCCATCCACTGCGCTCTGCTACTGAGCCAGCTCTTTAGATAGTCTATTTCTTGTCTATACGACTGACCGACAAAGGCATTGGGTTCGATTTCCTGCCCCAATATGGGCCAGCGCAGAAAGTTGCGCGCCTGCGCCTCGTTTAATTCTAAGGCCAAAGAGTCGATATAACTACTGAGTTTGTCTGCATGCCATGCTCCCGCGCGCATCGCCTGCCAGCGCAGGGCAGCTCGCAGCATAAAGCGCTTGTCTTGGCGCAGCTTTTTCCACCAGAAGGGCGGCCTAAAACTATCGTTAAAACCGGGCGCTGTCAGTAGGTCTATATTCCATCCCGCCGTCTCTTGGCCGCCATAATAGTTGGCATTGCCGAGAGAAAAATTAAAATCCCAGACGAGCATCTTCAGGCGGCTGTCCCTGCGGTCTCTGTCCTTGTATAAGTAGCTACTCAGGCGATAGCCGTCGATATTGCGGCCAATTTCGTTGACGAGAAAATAGTCGACGAAAGACTGCACGTCGATGTATTGTGCATAGCCGACAACCGGGTCGCTATAATTAGCTCGTGACATAAGGGCTTCAAAGTCGCGCAGCCAATTATTGATATAGGATCTTTGCTCGGGCTGGATTCGGTCCGGTGCCGGGTAGTGGTAATGATAGCGCGAGCCGTATGGCGTATCCCAATAATCAATCTGTTCGCCGCCGAGGCGATCGATCTTGACGATATAGCCGCCTGTGAGGTCCTCGCCGGTGATATCGTCTGCTTCCAATGGGGCGTTGTCGACGCGATTTTTGTCTCTCTTTATTTTTTCGACCAGCACATAAACGCCCGCATATTCTCCGTTGAGAACGAGCTCGCAAAGCCGGGTTCGGCTCGCCCACGCACCTAGGTCAGCGGCTAACT
>JBLHGI010000438.1:0-3845 GCA_047616505.1 Planctomycetota bacterium | reverse complement strand
ACTCAAAGGGCTGGCGGTTAGCACGCACAGCAAAGACCTCGACTTAATCTTCGGCGTCAATCCAGAAGCGCCTATTTGCCTAATAGGAGATCCGGGGCGCCTGCGCCAAATTGTCGTCAACTTGGTCAGCAACGCCATCAAATTCACCCAGCACGGGGAAATCGAGCTGTATATCCAGACCGAGCACATCCCCGACGATTCGATCCTGCTACACGGCTGGGTCCGCGATACGGGTATAGGCATCCCTATAGAAGATCAACAACATATATTTGAGACCTTCACCCAAGCCGACGACTCAACCACGCGCCAATATGGGGGCACCGGCCTAGGGTTGACTATTTCTACGCAGCTCGCTGCACTGATGCAAGGGTCTATCTGGGTCGAGAGCCAATTCGGCATCGGTAGCACATTCCAATTTAACGCACGTTTTGCTATCGCCCCAGATCAATCCCCCGTCAGCACGGTGAGTTCGGCACAACGCGTGCTCGTAATCATGCCGAACGAAAGCGAGCGCAATCACGTCGTAGACCAATTACACTTCTGGGGGGCGCTAACGACTCTATCTCTGACCACCGAAGCCGCCCAGCAAGCGATCGAAAGCGCCGACGAACCCTTTTCGCTCGTATTATTGGACTATCACATGGGGCCTTTGGAATGGATAGATTCAACGATCCGCCTCTTGCGAGCACGGCGATCGACGACGACGATTGCCATACTCGTACGCACGGGCACCCAGCACGATAGCCTCGATATCGACCTGCGCATCTTCAAACCAGTGGCCTATGCCGAACTGCTGGCCGCCGTCGACGGGTCGTATATAGACGAGCTACGAGAAACCGCTAGCAATGGCACAGCGGCCGCAATTACACAGCAGCCGCTAGATGTCTTACTCGTCGAGGACACACCGGCAAACCAACACTTCGTCTCGGCCTTATTAGAAAAAAATGGACACGCAATTACCATCGCCAACAACGGCCGCGAAGCTCTGGATTTATTTGCACGACACGCGTATGACGTCGTGCTCATGGATGTGCAAATGCCCGTTATGGACGGTCTCACAGCCACGGAAGAAATCCGCCGACACGAAGCAGAAACCGGAGCACATACCCCCATAATCGCCATGACAGCCCGCGCTATGCAAGGCGATGAAGAGCGTTGCCGAGAAGCCGGAATGGATGCCTATCTAACCAAACCCATACGTATTAAGCGTTTGTTGGACATCCTGCAGGAAACGGTGCCATCAGAGCCGTCGGCGCCCTTGCCAATAACGGCAGATACGAATGAAAGTACTGCTAACGGCGAGAGTGATTCCGATTTGTTTCACACTATGTTGGAACAGACGGGAGAGGACGAGGAGCTCTTAGCAGAATTAATTGACTATGTACTCGATAGCGGTCCCGACCTACTAACACAGATAGAACGAGCCGTCGACGCACAAGATGCCGAACAAATAGAACAGATCGCCCACAAGCTAAAAGGCACCGTCAGCATTCTGGGCACCAGCCCCTGTTTTGACGCCGCCGAAGTGGTCGAACACGCAGCGCGCAATAACGCGTTACCTACGGCCGAGGAAAAGCTGGGAGCTTTAAAAGAAGTATTCGCGCACTACTCGAAGCAATTAGAAGGGTTTGCTGCACGGATAAACACCTGAGATATAAATACTACAGTCAAGCACCTTTCAGCTGAGTGCCCGCCCCAGAGCATCTCCGATATGGGGATCGGCGAAGGAAAAACCACGATCCAGCAGCTTCTCGGGAATGGCGCGTTGGCTCGCTAAGAGCGCCTCATCGGCCATCTGCCCCAACGCGATACGCAAGGCAAAAGCCGGGACGGGAATGAGGGTAGGACGACCTAGGGCGAGCCCCAGAGAGCGCGTAAACTCTGCGTTCGGCACCGGCTCGGGCGCAACAACATTGAGCGCCCCACACAGGCGTTCGTCATCGATTGCCAACATCAAGGCCGCTACCGCGTCTTTTAGCCCAACCCAACTCATATACTGCCGTCCATTTCCCAAACGCCCGCCCAAACCCAATTTAAAAGGCCAGAGCATTTTGGCTAGAGCACCGCCTTCTCGGCTCAAAACAACGCCAAAACGCGGATGCACCACGCGCGTGGAAGCACGCGCCGCCGCCGCTTCCCACTCTACGCCCAACTCCGCCAAAAAGCCATTTCCGGTAGCGCTTTGTTCATCGAGTAATTCATCGCCTCGATCGCCGTAGATCCCCACGGCCGAAGCACAGACGAAGACGCGTGGTTTGTGCGCCATCTGCTCGATTGTTTCGACCAAGAATGCCGTACTCAGCAAACGGCTAGAGCGCAATTGCTCCTTGGTTTTTTCCGACCAACGTCCAGCGGCGATATTGCTCCCCCCCAAATGTACTACGGCATCGACAACGCCCAGTTCGGCTCGATCTAATTCGCCCATTTCGGCATTCCAATAGACCTCGTCGACAGCGCGCGGTGCGCGACGCACTAAACGCACTACCTCGCGCCCATTTTCCCGCAAACACTGCGCCAGCGCGGTGCCAATCAAACCACTGCTACCCGCTAAGATTACTCTCACGGCGATACCTTTCTCCACTCTTGGCGCAAAATTTCAGTAAAAAACCGCCGCTCACTAGTGGGACCTATGGTAACGCGTATACAGCGATCCAGCGGTGCCACACCCGGCATGCGCACAAAAACACCGCGAGCGAGCAAGCCCTTAACCAAAGCCTTCGCACGCTCGCTATGGCCCGTATCAAAAGCAATGAAATTGGTCGCCGAAGGCAACACGACCGCACCCAATTCACTCGCCAACTCAGCGTATTCGCGCCGCCCTTGGGCCACTTGCTCAACGACAGACTGCACAAAGGACTCATCGCGCAACGAAGCAAGGGCTCCAGCCTGAGCTATCCGATTGACGCCAAATTGATTGCGAACTTTGTCCAGCGCCGCCACCATTTCGCGATGGCATATGGCATAACCAACCCGCGCCCCCGCCATACCATGTGCCTTAGAGAAGGTGCGCAAACGCACGATATTTCTCCGGGCCGTATCGACGGCTGGAATTGCATCGCGCGGAGCAAAATCGGCATAGGCTTCGTCTAGTATCAAAAGACTGCTGGGCGGCAACGCCAGGGCAAAGGCCTCGATACTCGCAGCCGAATGCCAGGTGCCCATTGGGTTGTCGGGATTGGCCACATAGACGAGCTTGGGAGCCATCTGGCCGGCAGCGCGCGCCAATCCCTGTAAATCTTCACAGTCGTCTCGGTATGGCACCTTGTGCAGCAATCCCCCATACCCCTCAACATGGTAGTTAAAGGTCGGATAAGCACCCAACGAGGTTAAGACTCCATCCCCAGGCTCCACAAAGAGACGCACAAGGAGCCCGAGCAATTCGTCAATGCCGCTGCCCAACGCAATCTCCTCGCGCTCAACCCGGTGATAACGCGCCAATTCGCCGCGCAATTCAAAACCTTCTGGGTCGTTATACCAGTGCACTTTTTCCACCGCCTGACACATCGCTGCGCGCGCCGAGGGGGACGCGCCAAAATTACTTTCATTCGCCCCCGCGCGCAGCACCAACTCGCTCCCTGCTCGCCTTTCTAAAGCTTCTGGTGGCACAAAGGGCACCGTCGGCGGCAGCCCTGAGACGATATCGGTAAATCGCAGTTTGTCTTCCATTTATTTTTGAGATGGCCGCGGTGCCAACTCCTCCTTAATTTGTATATACTTAGTTTTTTTAATGGCGAAAGGGGTCCGTGCAACCCGAACGAAACAAAGAGCGCGATGCATTTGGTCTGCGCCTGCCCAAAGCCTCCCACCCGGCCTTGCGGCGTCTGAAAGGCCTCGACTCGCCGCGC
>JBLHGI010000437.1:0-3870 GCA_047616505.1 Planctomycetota bacterium | reverse complement strand
TATCGGACACTCGGACAGGCAAATTGAATCGCGCGTCTCACTAAGGGCAAATAGCGAGCACGTGCAAAGCAGTCTTCTATAAGAGTTTTTATATAGAGGGGAACAAACGGTCTAGAGCAGGTCGCCCATCGATCGCAACAAACTAGCCGCGGTAAACGGCTTTTCCAAGAAATCGTGCACGCTCGCGCGATCTTGAAAAAGTAACACGTGTTCTCAAATAGCTCCAGAAATTAGCACAATTTTACTCTCGGGGCGCTCGCGAGCCAGCGTATCAACCAACGATACTCCATGCCCAGTCGGCATCATAAGATCCGCCACCACCAAGTGAATCGGCCCAATGTGGGAACGACTCAATTCAATACCCACCACTCCATCGACGGCTACGATTACCCTATAACCCACTTTATTTAGAGTTCGCCCTATGGCGCGGCACAAAAGCTCGTCATCGTCTACGACTAAAATAGTCACTTAACCGTTGAGTTTACCCTGATCTACCATGCCGAAGCGTCTAGTGCCGAGCGTCTTGGATACTGCGGCGGCGGCGAGCATAAGGCGTCTCAATCCCGTAGCGCCGGCATAATCGACTAAAATGATGGACGCTAATATCCAACGCTCGTCCAGCGTCTAAGTTGGTTTTGTAGACGCGTGCGGCGCGTTCTATCTGTTCTCGAGGTATTCCACTGGCCATGTTTTACCTTCCATTCCGATCTCATTTGCCACAAATTATGCAATAATAGCAAATAAAACAACAAAACAGTATAAAACAGCCGCTCCCAATATGAGTACCTAAAGAGATCTCTATTTCCCCCTTTTTCTTAAGTTCCACTTAGAATGGACGAAATAAACATATAGGGAGTAATGTGCTTCCAAGAGTGACGCCACATCGCCCACTGGTCCCAACCCCGATCGGTTGGTTTTTATGTTTTTATGCGAAGTCATCATATGAAGGAAGAAGAGATACTCTTATTATCTGACCGGGCTCGCAACAAGCTACTGCAACGGGTGAAAAGTCGAGTGGAGACAGGCTATTACGAAAGGAAATCCGTTCGCCAAGTAATAGTAGTGGCGCTACTCGAGCACGTTAGATGGTTTGAGCGGAAGGTCGATAAAGAAAATAAGCCTTAATGATTGCCGACAAACTCCACTTTCACCTGGGATCCCCTCCACGCCGACATCATTATCCACCGAGCAGCCCCATCTCCTTTAAGATATAGCGGTCGTTCGGCAACCTGTCATTATATTAAACAGATGCAATCAAATTCGACGTTACCCACTCTCTTTTATGTAGCCGATCCGATGTGCTCCTGGTGCTGGGGTTTTTCACCAGCGATAGAAATGATCTGCGAGCGCTTTACAGACGCCGTCCAGTTGCGCTATGTCATGGGCGGCTTAGCCCGCGATTCGGACCAAGCCATGCCCGCCGAGATGCGCCGCTACGTGCGCGGGGCTTGGGAAGAGGTCGCCTCCCGCACAGGCGCTCGTTTCAACTGGGACTTTTGGCAAGTATGCCAACCGCGGCGCTCTACCTATCCGGCTTGCCGCGCCGTATTGGCCGCCGCCGCACAGCGTGAGGAAGCGGGGCCGCAGATGTTCCAGCGCATTCAACGCGCCTACTACCTAGAAGCGCGCAACCCCGCAGACGCGAGCACACTACTAGAGTTGGCCGAGGAGTTGCCCCTAGAAGTCGAGCGTTTTAAAAAAGATTTAGCTTCGGAAGAAATCGAACAAGAGCTACACAACGACTTTATTCAGCGCCGCCGCCTGCAGGCCAATGCCTTTCCCAGCCTAGTTTTGGCCCATGGCGAACGTTCGCGCTGGATCGCGCGCGGCTGGTTATCTACCCCGGAAGTGGCAACCGCACTAAGTGCAGCCCTAAAGATGGAATAGCGATGAAACTAAATGCAGAGCACGTTGAGTTTTTTCACCGCGAGGGCTACCTCGTCGTCGAAAATGCCCTATCAGCGAGTGCACTCGATGCACTCAGCACCGACTTCGACCTACGAATTGCAGAAGTCGCCCAGCGCCTCTACGACGAAGGTCATATCCAGGACCTGTGTGCAGAAAGCCCCTTTGATAAGCGCATTGCCCTGTTAACACAGCAGGCGGGAGTCTCTTTACAGGGCGATATTTCCTTCCCCAACAATTTGAGCCACGCCGTATACGACTTTCTCCACAACCCAGAATTGCTCGACCTGATCGAAGCGCTCATAGGCCCTGAGATCTTCTGCAATCCAACACAGCACGTGCGCCCGAAACTGCCCGAAGCGCTGTTGCCGAAAAGCTTTGATCACTGGATACAGCAATCGCCTTTCCACCAAGACGCCGCCGTGCTCCTGCCCGAAGCCGACGACACGCTCGTCGTAACGAGTTGGATTCCCCTAGTCGATGCCGACGCCAACAATGGCACCCTACACGTTTTTCCACGCCTGCATCACGGCGGAATACTGCGTCATGTGCGTTGCCCCTATGGCTGGATGGTCGACCCGGAACTCTTACCAAGCCAAGAGCCCGTAATCCTCCCCGTGCGAAAAGGGAGCCTCATACTCTTGCACGGTCGCACTCCACACGGTTCTCTGCCCAATGGCAGCGACAGCGTGCGCTGGAGCCTCGACCTGCGCTGGAACGATGCGCGCAAAGCCTGCGGCCGACCGCTGCCCGGCATGCTCGTGCGCAGCAGGCAACAGCAAACTACATCCCATACCGCCTGGGTCGAGGCATGGGCGGCCGCTAAAGCCGATACGGCGCCGCGCACCTTCTATCGCTGGGAAACGGTCTAATCCAGGTGGATATGCAGCCCGCGCTACGAGCGATCGCCCACGATGGTTTCTACATCCAAAAAGGCGTCGTGCCCAATGCCCAGGTCGAAGCCGTGCGTCAGAGCGTGCTAGAAGCAGCGCAGCAGCATCGCCAGAAAGACGCTCCGGCACAGATCGCCTTCGTACCGAGCCTGTTGCGCTATGACGATTCCGCCGCACCGTATTTGGCAGATGTCCATCTCCTACAGTTAGTAGAAGCCCTCTTAGGCTCACACCTACGCATCTCTTTCGTTTCGGCCATTATCAACGAAAGGGGCAACCAGCGCGGCGACTGGCACGCCGATTGGCCTTTCAACCAGCGCAACGCCGGCCACATCCCCTCGCCCTATCCAGATATGCTATTTCACCTGACCACCCTGTGGATGCTCTCGCCCTTTAGCGCAGAGAACGGCGGCACCTTAATAGTCCCCAAGAGTCATCGCATTCCCAATAACCCCACGGGTGAGAATGGCGTAGACCCACGCGCGCCACATCCGAACGAAATCCACGTATGCGGTCAGGCGGGCGACGTGCTGGTCTTTGATAGTCGCCTCTGGCACGCCAGCGCTGCAAATATGACGACCAATCCACGCGTGGCACTGGCGGTGCGCTATGCGCCTTGGTGGCTCAATTTAGAAGTTTTGCGCCCGGGATCAGACGAAAGGCGACGCATGGTGGACGAAACAGGTCGCAAAGAAAACGAAGTGCCCTCCCTACCTAGATCGACCTTTGAAACGCTACCCCACACTGTAAAGCCGCTCTTGCGCCATTGGATCAAACCATAATTTAATTATCCACTCATGTGCTTTTTAGGTATAGTTATCAAGGCGCGATACATCGTCACAAAGATGAGGACATTTATGGAAGACCACGAAGGCATTCTGTTAGAAACGGGTACCAACGAAGTCGAAATATTAGAGTTACTTATTAGCGGGCAATTATTCGGCGTCAATGTGCTAAAGATAAAGCAGATTTTATCATACTCACCCGACGGCATAGCCGCCCTACATGCCCCTGGTATACATCCGGCCGTAAAAGGCGCTTTTCTCTTTCACGGCAAGCCCATACTACTAAC
>JBLHGI010000436.1:0-3876 GCA_047616505.1 Planctomycetota bacterium | reverse complement strand
GTTCGTCCGCATCGAGGGTGCGCTCCATAAAGTAGCTGAAATTCGTCGGCTCCGACGACCCCACTAGAAAGAGCTGCGTACCGTCTTCGACATTGTCGCCGTTGATCGAATAAACTTGGTCGCGCCCTTCCGGAAAATGCGAAGTGCCATAGAGTGCGCGCTCGCGCACGAGCAGCGGTGGCACCAACATCTCGTATCCGCGACGCAGGAGCTCATCTATAAGCAGACGACTCAGCGCATACTGCATCCGTGAAACATCGCCGCGCAAATAAGCAAAGCGCGAACCCGACACCTGCGAGGCCTGTAACGTGTCGACTCCGCCCAACTTTACGCCCAACTCCGAGTGGTGTGACGCCGAAAACTCACCGTCGCCGTGCACGGGAAATTTCGGCATATGCTGAGCACTATCTTCTCCCTTGCCCAGCTTGTCCGCGCTTAGATACCCCAGCCCAGGTATCCACGCTTTTTCCTCGACATTGTCTTCTTCTCCAGCCCCGTGTGGCATATCGGGGTGCGGCCAGTTGGGAAACCAGTCGAGTATCTGCTGCCACTCGCCGGTAACACGGCCCATTTCCAGCTCTAACTCGCGGCCTTTTTCGCGCAATTCCTGCCCTTTTACGCGCGCGGCATCTGGGTTCTCTCGCCCCAGCTTAGCCAGCTCTTTTTTCTCACTGTTGAGCCCATCGATCTGCCCCTGTAATTCGCGCCGTTTGTCATCGAGCACTAACCAGCGGTCTACATCGGCTTTTGCCGGATCTACTTTGCGCAGGCGAATCGCCTCGCGCAGTCCCTCTATATTGGTCCGCGCTATTTTGGCGTCAATCATTTCTCATCCTCTCCGATTAGCAATATGGCAACCCTTCAAAAAACGCAGATAAGGCCCATTATCGCAACATCCCCTATACCAATACAAGATCGCCAACGATTCCTGCAGACGGCTTGCCTACTCCACTGTTGCCACGCGATGATTCGCAGCGAAACAATAATCAAAGGCCTAGAGATATTAGCCGAGGAAATCCAGCGCTTGCACTATAGCATTTACCTCCACCGGCCGTTGTGCCATATTCTGCGCAAAAGAGGCTCTTCTAAGGAGGAACTTGTGAAGTTATTAAAAGGGGAATACGCGCTGTTAACCGATCTGCGCCCCGAGCATACAAAAACGATTCATCGCTACTTGTCGCAGGAGTCGTACTGGGCACAGGAACGATCGCATGAGACCGTCTTGCGCTCCGTAGAAAACTCACTGTGCTTCGCTATTGAACGGGACAATGCGTTAGCCGGGTTTGCGCGCGCCATCAGCGACCGCGCCACCTTCGCCTATCTAGCGGACGTCTTCGTGCTGCCCGAACACCGGGGTCAAGGTCTGGGAAAATGGTTGATCGAATATATCGTCGAACACTCGGAGTTGAGCCACTTAGGCTGGCTGTTAGCCACCGCAGATGCACACGAACTCTATCGCAAATACGGTTTCGAATCAGCGCAGGGGTCAACGCGCTATATGAGTCGGAGCCCTCGGCCACGTTAGGCACGCCGTATTTCCTATCCTGGACCGACTTTGCTCAGCCACTCTTCGCGACCACCATACTCGGCAAATATTTGTTCTAAAAGCAAGCGGATGGCCGAACCAAAATAGCGACCGCGCCGCCAAGCGACGCCGATTTCACGCTCAAAAGACACGCCCTCCACTTCGACAATACACAGATCACCACGCTCCACCGACTCGCTGACGACGACCTGAGGCAAAAAGGAAATGCCTACCCCAGCCTCGACGAGTTTACGCATGGCCTCGGGACTGCGCATCTCCATCACAGCCCCCGGCATTAGACCCGCTTCAGCCAGCCTCTCATCGACAATCTTACGCGAAATAGAATCGGCATGGAAGAGCAATAGCGGCTCTTTTACCACCTCGGCTAACGTAATGCGCGCAAGGGATGCAAAGCGATGATCGCTGCCGACGACCAGCGGCATATAGTCGAGATAGAGTGTAACGGTTTCGATCTTGGGATGGTTATAGGGCAGTGAGATGACCGCAAATTCCGAGCGATTCATCAGCAGATCCTCTATCAAGTAACGCGATGGCGCCACCTGTGCATTCAACTCCACACCCGGATGATCGCGCATGTATTTCTTGAGGATCTCCGGCAACAAATAGATGACCGCCGCATCGATAGCGCCAAAGCGAAAACCCTCCCCTGGCAACAGCTCACGGCGTTCCAGCTTCTCGCCGACCTCGTCGAGCAAGTCCTCTATCTGCAGGGCGTAGTTCATCAACAAACGCCCCTCCATCGACAGTTCTACGTGACGGCTATCGCGATTAAAAAGCTGAACTCCCAAGGAGCGCTCCAACTCGCCCACGCCGCTACTGACCGTCGGTTGCGTAACATTCATCTCGCGCGCGGCCGGTGTAAAACCACCGGTGCGCGCCACGGCGAGAAAATAGCGTAGATGGTGCAGATTCATCTTTGCTGAGCGCGCTAGGTATGGTTTGGTTTTTTACGCACAATCTGTACCGCTTCGTCCAACGCCACAAGCAAAGTCTCGTCGTCGACTGATTCCTGTAAGACGATCGCCGTTTCCTGCACGTAGTGCGCCGGTAGCTTGTTAAGGGCGATGGCATAGATATCCTGGATATCTATCGAGTCCGATATAGCATCTCCATATTGATTCAACACCTGCGGCAGCATCTTGATTATGCGCAGCTCGTTGCGGTTGCGGACCTGACCGAGCGGGGTCGATCCATAATAGTATTGCTCATCGTTGGTCATAGTGCACTTCCTTTCTCTAGTCACTGATCATAGGTAAATTCAGATCTTTCGAGTCTCTCGTCCACTCAAGGGTCTATCATCCTTTTCTTTCACCACTATATTAGACCTTTATGTATAGCATACTTTTTGATTGTGACGGCGTGCTCGTCGACAGCGAAAAATGGAGCTGCGGGGCTTGGTTACCCGTGCTTGCCAGACGCGGTATCCACGCCCAACTAGCCGATATAGAAGCTTTTATAGGCCAATCTGATACGGCCGTACTCAATCATTTTAGCCAGCAAACCGGGCTGGATCTTTCAGGCGATCTCGTCGCTGAAAAAGAGACCGAATACTTCGACCTAGCCCGTGGCCGCCTAGAGACCTTTGCCGGCATCGAAACGGCACTGCGCACATTAATGCACTGCGGAGCCGCCCTCGCCGTAGCTTCATCGGGACGACCACATAAAATCAGCTTTTCGTTAGGAGAAGTTGGCCTGCTCAGCTATTTCCCCATTATCTGTAGCGCGGTTGAAGTCCAGCGCGGCAAACCGGCCCCCGACTTATTTCTATTTACAGCCGAACGTTTGGGAATAACACCGGATCATTGCATTGTAGTAGAAGACTCCGTCTTTGGAATCCAAGCCGCGCGCGCAGCCGGTATGCACACCCTGGGATTTAGCTCTAGCCACAGCGAGGAAAAACTCTTGGCAGCCGGTGCCCACCGCGTTTTTTCTCATTACGACCAACTCATTCTACTGCTCAAAGAAAGATCATCCACTTTTTTTTAAATATAACTCAAGCTTTCTCGTTGCATGCCGATTAATAAATCATATGGACTTCGGTCCACATCCTTGGGGCAAGCCCTGCTGGAAACTTCTGGTTTCCGGCAGGGCTTCTATTTGTTCTATAACACAAGCATATAGGACGGTATGGGGGGAAAAATCTAAGAAATATCTAAGATTTTTCGATAATTTCTCTTGTAACGTTGCGCCTGTTTTATAATGTCGATCCTATATCAACTCCGTTCGATATACAGTCCACGCTCTCAGATGATGATTCTCTCCCACCCCAGACTAACACCCAGACCGTCGCCCTCTACCTGCTCGTTATGGGCGGCGACGATTGGCGGGAG
>JBLHGI010000435.1:0-3877 GCA_047616505.1 Planctomycetota bacterium | reverse complement strand
CACGAGGGGATGCACGAAGCACCCCTCTTGTGCCTGATCCCACTCTGCCTAACGGCGTTGGGCTGTATTGCACTGTTCTTTTTTGCCGACCCGCTCTATCAACTCATCGCACCCATCGCCCGCTGAGGCATTATGGCCGAAGACAACAAGAAAACGAGTTGGCTCGATGAGGCCCGCCATATCGACTGGCTCTACTACGCCCTGATCGGGCTCTGTTTGGCGCTCTTTGCCGCCGATTTTATCGCGCACCGCCACGCCCACTACTCAGTAGAAGGCCTATACGGTTTTTACGCCCTATTTGGTTTTATTGCCTATGCCCTAATCGTTGGTGCCGGCTGGCTCTGGCGCCGCATCGTCCTGCGCAAAGAGGACTATTACGATGGCTGATTTCCCTCCGGGCACGCTGTTGGCCGTCGGCGCTGTTCTCTTAGCTATTACCAAGGGCCGTCTACAAGCGAGTCTGTCGTTAGCACTGCCCCTCATTAGCTTCTACCACCTGCTGCAGTTTGACGTGGGGACCCAAACGTCATTGACACTGTTCTCCTATGAGTTGATGCCCATTCGCGTCGATCGCCTCGCGCTGGTATGGGGCTATATCTTTCACCTCGCCGCGTTCCTCAGCGCGCTCTATGCTCTGCACGTGCGCGACTCGCTACAACACGTCAGCGGTGCCATCTATGCCGGCACCGCCATCGGCGCCGTCTTTGCCGGCGACCTGATTACGCTCTTCGCCTATTGGGAACTAACCGCCGTATCCTCTGTTTTCCTAATTTGGGCCAGCCGCACCGAAAGTGCCTATCGCGCCGGTATGCGCTACCTAATCGTGCAGGTCGGCTCCGGTGTCATTTTGCTATCCGGCATCCTATTGCACGTTAGCGACACGGGTTCGATTGCCTTTGATCATTTGGGTCTGGGCACGACGGCAACCCTCTTAATCCTCATCGCCTTTGGCATCAAATGCGCGTTCCCTTTTTTACACAATTGGCTGCAGGACGCCTATCCACAGGCGACGCCAACGGGCACCGTTTTCCTCAGCGCCTTCACCACCAAACTAGCCGTTTATGCGCTGGCACGCGGTTATGCGGGCACTGAAATCCTCGTCTATATCGGCGCCGTTATGACGGCCTTTCCCGTCTTTTTTGCCGTGATCGAAAATGATCTGCGCCGCGTGCTGGCCTATAGCCTCAACAACCAACTCGGCTTTATGGTCGTCGGCATCGGCGTCGGCACAGAACTAGCCATCAATGGCACAGCCTCGCACGCCTTTGCCCACATCCTCTACAAAGCGCTGCTCTTTATGGCTATGGGGGCCGTGATGACACGCGTGGGGTCGGCCAAGGCATCCGACCTCGGCGCACTCTACAAGTCGATGCCCTATACGACTTTTTTCTGCATGATCGGCGCAGCGGCGATATCCGCCTTCCCGCTCTTTAGCGGCTTTGTCACCAAATCGCTGACGATGTCGGCCGTCGCCGATAACCACTACGACGCCGTGTGGTTTGTAATGCTCTTTGCCTCGGCCGGCGTGTTGCATCACTCGGGCATCAAAATCCCCTACTATGGCTTCTTTGGCCCCGACCGCGGTCTGCGCTGTAAGGAAGCCCCGCTCAATATGCTCATGGCCATGGGCATCACCGCTTTTTTCTGCGTCGCCATCGGCGTCTATCCACAGCCCCTCTACGCCATTTTGCCCTATGCTGTAGACTACCAGCCCTATACGACCGGTCACGTGCTAACCCAAATGCAGCTGCTTTGCTGGGCGCTCTTATCCTTTGCCATTCTAGCGCGCAAACACCTAGAACCGCCGGAAATCCCCTCTATCATTCTGGATAGCGATTGGATCTATAGGAAGGCACTTCCCGCCGTTTGTATGCCCTTAGCACGCGCCATCGGCACGGGGCGAGATGGTATAATTACGAGTGGAAAAAAAGCAGTGAGTGGGATTCTATCGGTGGTCGAACGCTATCACGGGAGACGGGGAGTCTTTGCGCGGACCTGGACGACGAGCAATAGCGTGCTCATCGTTCTCGTATTTTTATCGCTCTATTTGCTCTTGTACCTATAGGTCGAATTAGCTTTTTATATCCAGTGCAAAAGCAAGTGCAACCACGACCAAGCCGTGGCTTATTTCACCGCTGGCAACGAGCCGCGCAATATCTCCCACTTCTACTTCAATCACTTCAATATCTTCGCCAGCATCCAAATCTTGTTGTCCAGCCCGCTGGGCACCGCTGGCAAGAAAGCTATAGCACCAGTTGTCTTGTAGTGCGGGATTGGGTGCTACTTTGCCAATGGCTACAAACTCTTCGCAATCGTAACCCGTCTCTTCTTTGAGCTCACGGCGCGCCGCCGTTGCAGGATCCTCACCCATTTCTATTACCCCACCAGGAATTTCCAATCCCACTTCTTGGGTACCGTGCCGATACTGGCGGATCAACACCACTTTTCCCGCATCCGTCACGGCGACGACATTGACCCAATCGCGCATCTCCAACACGAGCATATCGTGTTCTTCCTGCGTGCGCGGCGAGACGGAACAATCTTGGCGCACCTTAAAGAAGCGAAACGAAGCCAGCTCGCGGCTGGCATTTACCTTCCAGCGATCGACCATTATCCCGTCGTCCTCATGCCGGCAGCAATGCTCTGTATACTCTGGCGCAGCAAGTCGCTCAACTCCTCCCTTTCCCCGTCTTTACACGTGCGCGCCCGGCGCAAGAGTTCGACCTGGATCAAGTTGAGCGGGTCGACATAGGGGTCGCGCTCTTCAATCGAGCGCTGCAGCCACGGTACATCGGCCAGTAGTTTGTCGCGCCCCGTCATCTCTAACAGCGCCGAGCAAGTGCATTCGTATTCGCCATTAAATTTGTTGCGAATCGCCTCGCCCTCGGCCCCCTCAGCCATAAGCCGACCATAGGCGTGGGCGATACCCATATCCACTTTGGCCAAAGCCAACTCGGCATTGTCGACCGTGCCGCGAAAAAAACTCCACTGGCGATACATGCCATTGAGCTGTTGCCAGCCTTTTTCGTTGTTTTGCGCATATTCCTTCAGGGCCGTCCCCATTCCATACCAAGCCGGAATCAGCGCCCGACTCTGCGTCCAGGCAAAGACCCAGGGAATAGCGCGTAAACCCTCCAACGAGGCTGCCCCTGTCTTGCGGCGAGAGGGGCGCGAACCTATGGGCAATTCCTCTATCACTTCAATGGGAGTAGCGCTGCGAAAATACTCGACAAAGGCCGGCATTTCTACGAGGTCGCGATAGATGCGATAGGCGCGTTCACCCAACCAACGCATCACCTCTAACCACTCGGGTTCTGGTTCTTGGCCGACTTCTGCCTCGACGAGAAAAGTCGCCGAGGTGATCTGTTCTAGATGGCGGAAAGCAATCTGCGCGTCGTCGTAGCGCGCCGCGAGCACCTCGCCCTGCTCCGTCATGCGGATCGCCCCATCGACCGTGTGCGGCGGCAGCGAAGAAATGCTGCGAGCCGCCGGGCCACCGCCGCGCCCTAATGCGCCGCCGCGACCGTGAAAGAAAACGATTTGCACGCCGTGCTTGTTGCCAATCTCGTGCAGTGCAGTCTGCGCTTGATACTGCGACCAACAGGCCGATAAATAGCCGCCGTCCTTGGTGCTATCGGAATATCCCACCATGACGGTTTGCACGCCGCCGCTAGCGCGCAATACTTTGCCGTATTCCTCACTAGTCAGAATGGCATCGAGTATATCGCCACCGCGCTGTAAGTCGTCAATGGTTTCGAAGAGCGGCACAATGCCCGTGCGACCAATGCCCAAACCATCCCACCCCACCTCGCGCGCCGTCCAGCGCAGCAGCCACAGCACTTCCAATACATCGCTCGGATGATGCGTCATGCTGATC
>JBLHGI010000434.1:0-3881 GCA_047616505.1 Planctomycetota bacterium | reverse complement strand
ATGCCATGGTAACGGCCACCGATATTCTCGCCACCAACGGCGTTATCCACGTCATTGACTCAGTCATTCTCCCCCCGGCAGCTCCTACCGCCGTAGAGAACTCCTCCTGGGGTTCCGTAAAGGACAACGCAACTCGCTAAGCAGCATTTAGTATCCAATAGCAAGTGCCATTCCATCGCAAAAAGACCGCCGCCGGAATATTTTCTCGGCGGCGGTCTTTTTATATGCGCAAGTTTTTGTTACATATATGCTAATGGAAACTCAGCTCCCACTCACTCCCGGCCTCGGCGGTGCCCTGGCTTTTGCCATCGCCTATCTACTCATAGGGTTGCCCTTAAAGATGGTCGGTGCCGCGCGCTATGTCGGCCCCCTATCGCAGAAGCTGACCTTTTTTACCGTCGTCCCCTTCTACTCGCCGCGCTCCTGGCACCGCAGCCCCCTACTGCAGAGCGAGCACCTTCGCTTTGCCCTAGAAACGGCCGCCCGTTGGTCTCTGCTCTGCCTGTGCACCTATGCGCTCTATTGGCAAATCGTTCACACCTTTGCCCCCAGCGCAATCCAACGCGCCTATATGGCCTTTCCGTCTTTTTACGTGCTAACCGAAACACTCGGCGCCCTCTTCCGCCTGTTATTTCTCAGTTCCGGCCGGCTGCTCACCCCCATCCACAACCGCCCACTCTTTGCCCATTCGCTCGCCCACTTCTGGGGACGCTGTTGGAATCGCTGGGTAGGAGAATGGCTGCGCCATCTATTTTTCGCCCCCCTAATGCGCTATCCCCGCTTCGGTTTGCTGGCCGCTTTTATCGCATCGGGCATCTGGCACGAGCTCATCCTGACCGTGCCACACTATCTCATGGGTTTCCCCGTACAGGTCGGCCCGATGACGGCCTACTTCGTCTTACAGGGCGTCGGGATCCTCATCGAACCCAAGCACAATATCAAATGGCTGCGGCATATCTACATGTATGTTTTTGTCTTCGGCCCCGCCCCCCTAGTCGCCAATTCCGCCTTTTTACACGCCTTCTTTCTCTGATAAAATCCCCGACCGATCAATATATAAGCCATTGTTTTTTATATTTTTGCAGAAGTAAAATAACCTACTCGCCAACATATTGACAAAGCTTAGACAGCCGGTATGTTCTCTCCCATGAATCAAGATATTTCCTACGCGATAAAAATCGCGGCACAGCGCACGGACCTTTCAGCACACGTTATTCGCATCTGGGAAAGACGCCATGAAGCGATCAAACCTCAGCGCAGCGAGAGCAAGCGACGGCTCTACAGCGAGACGGATATCCAGCGCCTAATACTTCTTCGGCTCGCGATAGAAGCCGGACATACGATTGGCCAGATTGCCCACCTGCCGGACGAATCGCTGCGGCAGATCATTGCGGCTAAACCCACCGAAGCCAAAACAGCAATACCTCCAGAACCGGCCATCGACGCGCAAGCGCGCCTTTTTATAGACCGCTGTTTAATGACCATCCGCACCATCGATGCCAACGCCCTTGAAAACGAATTGCAGCGCGCCGCTCTCCATTATTCCCATCAACAACTCATTACAGAAATAATAGATCCACTCATGCAGCGCATCGGCCAACTCTGGCACGAAGGGGATCTTTCCATTGCCAGCGAACATCTGGCTACGGCCGTGATACGCGCCTTTATCGATGGCATTCGCACCGCTCTGCGCGTAGAGGCCGACGCGCCGCTGCTCATGGTCGCTACACCGCGTGGACAGATGCACGAACTCGGCGCACTATTTGCCGGCACGATGGCCACGATAGAGGGCTGGCGCGTCGTCTATTTGGGTCGCGACATAGCCGCTGATGATATAGCTACAGCGGCTCTTTTAAAAGGGGCCACGGCCATTGCTCTGGGCATTGCCTACCCTAGCCAGGACGGGCTTTTGCACGGCGAACTAAAACAGCTGCGCCAATCTTTGGGCCAAGACACCATACTCATCGTAGGCGGTACTGCCGCTGCGCAGTATTGCGATGTACTGCGCGAAATCGACGCCGTCTATCTCGAAGACCTGCCCCAACTGCGCCCGACGCTATCCGCCCTAAAACTGAGCACCGATTAATGGTGCGCCTCGTTCTTTCGCTCTCGTTTTTTCTTAGTGTAGCCCTCCACGCGGCAACACTGAGCGGTTTTGTGCGCGACAGCAGCGACGGCGAAAACCTGCCCAATGCCACCATTGCCTTTGACGATTTGCCGTTGGGCACCTTGAGCAACACCGAGGGTTATTACGCAGTACAAGGCATTCCCGCAGGCACCCATGCCGTTACGTTTTCCTATATCGGCCAGCGCGCCCTGCGCGATACGCTCCGTTTTACAGCAGATCAACAGCTGCGCTTTAACGCCGATATGGTGCGCGAATCGATCCGCATCGAGGAAGAAACCCTCGTCACGGCCGACCGCCTGCAAGACGAACTACGCCGACAGGCCAGCGTCACGGCGCTGCAAGTGCAAACGCTGGAACGCCTGCCCTCCGTTGGCGAACCCGACCTGCTGCGCAGCTTACAGCTCTTGCCCGGCGTGCAGTCCGCATCCGATATCAGCAGCGGGCTCTACGTGCGCGGCGGCGGTCCGGACCAAACGCGTATCCTCTTGGACAACGTGCCGCTCTACAACCCGGCGCACGCCTTTGGTTTTTTTTCCACCTTTAATCCAGATGCCATAAAAGACGTCACCTTCTACAAAGGCGCCTACCCCGCCCAATACGGCGGCAATCTCGGCGCCGTGCTCGACGTACAGAACCGCGAGGGCAACCGCCGCGAAGTGAGCGGACGCGGCGGCATCAGCCTTATTTCGGGCCGCCTGCTCGTCGAGGGCCCCGTCAAGAATGGTTCGTGGATGCTGGCCGGCCGCCGCACGTACCTCGACCCCATCTTGGCCGCCGTGCGCGCCGCCGGCCAAGATGTGCCGGACTACTACTTCTACGACTTTAACGGCAAACTCAATCGCCAACTCAGCGAGCGCGACAATCTCGTCGTCAGCGCCTATCTAGGCAGCGACCGACTCGACTTCGACCTCGACCCAGATTCCGACACCTTCTTTAATATTAAATGGGGCAACCGCGCCCTGACCAGCCGTTGGACACGCGTGTTCACACCGGCTTTGTTTGGCCGTTTTATGGCCTTTTTCTCCGAATACGAGAGCGATATTTCGCTGAGCTTCTTCGACACGCCGGTCTCCTATTCCAACCAAGTCCAGGATCTCTCACTCAAGGCCGATTTCGACTATTTTGCCAGCGCCACACACACGCTAAAATCCGGCGTGCAGCTGAGCTATTACGAATTCGACTTCGACTCGGCCTTTAACCAACAAGAGCAGGAAAGCCTCGACACCGAACCGCTGCTGCTCTCGACCTATATACAAGACGACTGGCAGCTAACGCCCCTGACTAATGCGCGGATCGGTCTGCGCGCGAGCTATTTTGACGAGGGCGAGCACTACACGCTCGAGCCGCGCTTTTCGCTGAGCAGAGTCCTGCAACCGGGCTGGCGTCTAAAATTGGCCGGTGGTCTCTACCACCAGTATTTGCAGTTGGTCACCTCCGAGGGCTTTAGCGGCGGCGACTTCTGGGTGCCGCTCGACGAGACCGTTGAGCCCGGGCGCTCTTGGCAGGCCGTCACCGGCCTCGAGTGGGAGCCGTCGCAGCGCTATCTGTTTAGTGCCGAAGCCTATTACACGGATCTGGCGCATCTCGTCGTACTCGATAACAACACCGTCGCCGACAGCGACCAGACCCGTTCAGAGGACTTATTTAAAACAGAGGGCACGGGCTATGCGACCGGACTGGAGCTGTTCCTGGAAAAGCGCACGGGAAAGCTGCGCGGCTGGCTCGGCTATACGCTGGGCTGGACCCGGCGCAC
>JBLHGI010000433.1:0-3980 GCA_047616505.1 Planctomycetota bacterium | reverse complement strand
CCCCTTTTTAACGAAGGCGGTGGCAAGTGCGCGCAAATCTTGCCGCTGACTGCGACTGCTCCACAATAGGGCCCCCAAACCCAGAACAAAAACAAGGCCGCCCAAGAGCAGTTGATAAAAAGCCGTTTCCAGCGACCCAACAAGCCAACGCGTCCCGCCAGCAACTAACAGCGAATACAGCCCTAAGCGACCTAAGGCCCCCCACGGCAACAGGCGTCGCCAAGACCAGTGCAAATGCCAAGCGATCGCACCAACGAGGAAAAACACCTGCGCATAAGTAGATACAACGGTGGCAATAGCCGGTCCTAAAAAAGCCCAGTGCGGCCATATCCGAGCGAGTATATCGACCAGCAACAGGCTCAAAAGCACATTTAAAATTAGATCTCCCACGCTACCCCACAGCGCCCACTGCGCCTTTCCCATGCCCACGAGGAGAGGGTTATATACGGCACAGCGCAGAGGTAAAGCGAGCAAGAAGATGCGGAATACCCAGGTAGAGTCATTATATCCCGCCGGCAAATACCAGGCGATAAAGGAGTCGGAAAAAAAGAGCAGAAAGAAAAACAGCGGCAGCGCGACTAGGGCCAAACGAGAAATAGCACGGTGCCACAGCGCAGCGATTTCTTCGACCCTTCCCTCTTGGTAGAGCTGAGAGACTTCGGGCACCAATACCGTAACCACGGCGGCCAATAGCAGACTAATAGGCACTTCTACCGCGCCAAATTGATACTCCGCAAAGATCGAGGCACCAAAAAAATAGAGCACGACATACTTGTCGACAGAGCGCGAAACAGCGCCGACAGCATCGTTGAAAGCGATCGGTTTGGCATAGGTGATTAAAGCACTCAGGTCGCCGAAATCGCTCCATATACCGCCCCCGAGCATCCGACGCACTAAGCCATAGCCCACCAACAAGCGCAGCAGCCCCACGATAGAAAAGAGCCCCAGCACATTCTGCAGCGACAGTCCCCACGTCAGACCCAGCGCCGAGACCGCAACTAGGCCACTCGCCGCGGCCAAACCGAGCCAAGCCTGCCAGTGCTCTCTCTCGCCGGCGACCAGCAGCGAATCGATGCAACCACCCGCCACAAGGGCAAAGACATAGGGAATAAAGGCGATGATATAACGAGCAAAGGGTGCTGTCTCTACTGGGTTTCCTTCTAAAAAGCCAAAGAGCGCCCCTCCGCCCCAATAGAGAATCCCGCTCAAGAGCAACCCCGAAAGGAGCAGACATAGACCGGCCTGTAGTGCCAATTCTCTGCGGTTGTTACGCCGGGGGAAAAAGTAGAGCACGGCGGTGGGCAGCCCCAAAATAAAAATGGGCACCAGCGTATTGCTCAGCACCCAAACGGCTTGAAAAAAACCGCAGACTTCTTTGTCCCACGTGCGCGCCGCCAGCGCGTAGACGGCGTAAATAGCGAGCGTATTGGCAGCCCGTCCGAGGGCGACGATGCCGATCTTGCGGGTCAGCCGGCCCCGTGGCATATCAGGCTTTTTTGCGGGCCAGCGCGCACATAAAGGCCGGTTTGGGCAAAATGGCGTTGAAGAGAGCGTCTACACCGCGCCAAAGGCTAAAGGGCCAACGCGTGCTAAAGAGCGGAAAACCAGCCATTTCTAACAGTTTGTTGGCCAAGGGCTGCACGCGCTCAACTTCCAACCCTGCCGTTTGGCACAGCTGTGCCAAACTCTCTTCGTCAAAACTGTGTAGATGGGCATTGGCCGGAGTCAAATGATTGCAGTGGATGCAGAGATGTTCGATTATTTTTTCGCGATAAGGCACGCTGATGAGTAGACGGCCACCGAGTTTGAGCACGCGCGCGGCCTCGGTAAGAGCAGCGGGTATATCTTCGAGATGCTCGACGACTTCAGACAGGATCAGCACGTCAAAATAAGCATTTTTAAACGGCAGATGGTAGAGGTCACCTACTTGAAAAGAGGCCAGCGAAGGAAAGCGCCCCTTGGCCCCAGAAACTCCCTTGAGGCCAATGTCCATCGCCGCAACGTGCGCGCCGGCACAGCGACATCGCTCGGCGAGCCACCCCGAACCACAGCCGGCGTCGAGCACGCGCGCTCCATCCTGCAAATGCAAGAGCTGCACCAGCGTCTCTAAACGCCGCTTTTCCGACGCGTGCCAGTGAGGGTTGAGCGCCTCGGGGGCAACGATTGCATCGGCATCAGTTGTATAGTGGGCTTTGTAGTCGTGCAGCCGACTAGCATCGGTCTGTGTAGTCATAAATCGCGCGAGCACCGTTCAATGGGCCACTTGTATAGCATCTGCGAACCGAATAAAAAAACCCTGTCCGCCCGACGGCGCACAGGGCCCAAAGGCCACCATATAAGCAGTATTCAGATACCGTCGGCGTCTTCCGCGGCGGCCTGCATAAGCTGCACGCGCTCGTCGGTTTCAATATCTGTCACGGGCTGCTTGAGACTGTCTTCGAGAATGCGTACCACGTCGGCAATATTAGTCAGCAGTTTTTCTTTTTCTTCAACCTTGAGTTTTAGCGCCTCCATCTCCTCTTCGGACTGAGAGACCTTGAGGCGCAGACCATCAATTTCGGGTTGAATAGCTTCCATCTTGGCTTTGAGACCACGCAACCGCACCGATGTGAGGAATTTGGTCGCCAACACGCAGAGGAACGCCAAGATTGTCCAGATCATAAAAATACGTCGTCGAAAGATTTTTTAAATTAACCGAACTAGTTGCAAATGTAATACATACTGCGTTTTATTGTCAACCGGTTATCTATTTCCAGACTAGATCCCTGCTCGCTCTACTACAAGCGCAAGTAGGGTCTGTACTGATCTATTTTAAAACGGCCTACGGAGAATAAAATGACCTATAGACAGAAAAAAAGTCGCGATAGTCTCCAATCAGATGAACATCGTTAGATCAAACAAAAAACAATTAACTACTAATAAATTATACAGTTAGATAACCGCATAATATTATTTCACCCATTGGCATACCTCTTGCTAAGGTATAGACCTCTGAGTGTTACCCGCTTGGCGCCCCTCAGTTGCAGAAGCCGTAAAAAGCCCATGCAATCGGGGGGCGCCATTTTTTATTAGCACCTATTCGATTACGTCAAAATCGTGCATATCCTCACCAGCGCGCGCCGATAGAATATCCAGCGCAGCACAGGCGCCATCACCAGCAGAAATGATCGCCTGTATCTTCTTTATACGCGTGCTCCAGCCAATGACATAGAGTCCATCGATCGCCGTGCGGCCATTGCGATCGGATTGCATACCCTCTTCGCCTTTGCCCACTCCTAGGCTCTCGGCCAACGGGTTGCTCGGTCCCGTAGCCAAAATGAGGTAGGCTGCTTCGCACTGGGCCCCAGCAGCCGTAGTCAAGGCAAAACCACCGGCGGTCTTCTCGACCCCACTCACTTCGACCTCTTCGATCTGACCGCCATACTTGCGAACTTGGTCTCGAGAAATTTTCTGAAAATCGCTTCCCGTTATTTCATCAATACCGAGATAATTATATACCATCGCCTTGTGCATCAGGGTCTCGTCCTGACCAAAGACCGTTACACTCAACTCGTTCTTAGCCAAAAAAAGGGCCGCACTCAAGCCCCCCGGACCATCGCCCACAATCAATACATCTGCCATGCACCGTCTCCTCTATGATATGAATTTCGGCCTACTCTTTACGCCAAGGTTCAGTGGCGGCCCCACTCGGTCGCTCAGTCATAGCTCGGCGCGGCAACTGTTCATACGAGCGATAGGCCACGTTTAAATGCGGTGTTTCGACCCGCACATGGCCGCGGTAGCGCGAATCTAAGAGCGCTTCTAATGCGCCACTCACGAGCAATGTGCGCTCGACGGGATAATTTTTTTTGCCCGTTAAAAAAAGATCTTGTGCATTTAGGCCCAGATACGAAAAATGCGGATGTGGATCCCCGTGCAAATAGAACTCACTGGCCTCTATCTGAGTACCAATACGCGCGGCATACCCCCAGCCCTTGAGC
>JBLHGI010000432.1:0-4029 GCA_047616505.1 Planctomycetota bacterium | reverse complement strand
TTCATGGGGTGTGGCCTCGTGCTGTTTATACATGAAGATGTAATGGAGACGGTTGACCGCAGTGTTTTTAGCTCCTTATTCTCTCTTGTGAAATAATCCGCGTACCCGCTCTATTGGAAAGACTACGCCATGCCTCGACTCGATATAAAAGCTTTAGAACTGGTGATGCTGCGCCGCAATTTTCTCTTTAAACACCAGATCGCCAATCTCGTAGCTATCAGCTATGGCCGCTTGACGGAGATTATCGCCGACAGTGAGAATGAAGTAGAAGAAGATATTGTCGCTCGCCTATGTGCTGGTTTGGAATGCAGTCGCGAAGAAATCGTCGCGGAGGGGTAGAGGATGAAAACGCGAAGGAGGGGTCTTTCTCGTGAGAAGGATCTGTGAATGAATATCATTCTCTTTGAAAAGGACGAGTTAGATCGGCCACTAGGGCTTGATGACGCGCGCGCAAAGCACGTCATAGAGGTTATTGGCTGTAAGCAGGGCGACAGCTTTGACGTCGGTATAGTGGATGGGCCGAGGGGCAAGGCGCGGGTAGGGGCTATTGGCAAACGCGGTATGGTGCTGGACTTTCACTTTCTTTCTGAGATACCCCATCTATACCCCGTTGCGATGGTCATTGGTCTGCCGCGGCCGCCCAGTGCGCGGCGAATCCTTAAGGATCTCACGTCGCAGGGCGTGTCCCAACTGCATTTTGTGGCTACGGACAAAGGGGAAAAATCCTATCTCAATAGTCGGCTATGGACTGGGGATGAGTATCAACGCTTGCTGCGCGAAGGAGCGGAGCAGGCGTTTTGTACGCGTATCCCCGAAGTCATTTTGCACGAATCGCTAACTGCTTGTCTCGATGAACTCGCAGAAGGGGGTGACCGGCTGGCGCTCGACAACTACGAATCGTCGATATCCATCGGCCAGTATCGGGCCCAGTACGGGCGCTGTGTATTGGCGGTAGGCTCTGAGCGCGGTTGGTCGGCGGCCGAACGCCAGGTGCTGCGCGCGCGCGATTTTACGCTTGTTGGCATGGGAGAACGCGTGCTCAAGACGGAGACGGCATGTATCGCTGGGTTGGCGCTGGTCTTGGCGAAACTGACGGCGTATTAAAATCGGTTATTCGCTGTGCCCGAAGAGCTTTAGCAGGGCCTCATCTAGTGGGGATGGAGCCAGCGTCGCTCGCATACTACCCGGCTTTTCGCTGAGGTCCACCAGGTCGAACTGCCAACTGGCACGCCGAGATTCGGGATCCCAGTCTTGGGCGTTGCTCGCTACAATCGAGGTGGGGAAGTAGATGGTGTACTTCCATGTGTCTCCGGCTAAGAGCGCGCGCATGAGTTGTTGAGAAAAGATATCGTCAGATGAATTGTTGTCGCTTTTTCCAACCTGGACATTGCGGCGAAATTCGATATGACCGTTATCGCTTCGGCTTATGAGCACATCGCCGAAGAGGTTGGCATTGTTTTGTTGTCCTTTACCCTGCAATTTTTTTAGTGCGGCAAAGTTGGCGAAACGCATTTCCATCGTCAGATGCATCTTGCCGTCTTTCACGTAGCTACTTACCGTATCCAACTCGACGCCTTCGCTGCGTTCGCAGCGCTTCTGGATATCTTCCGGGGTGGGGATGCCGCTTGTGGAATCGCGCACGAGTTGGGTGACTTTCTGCGAGAAAATAATCGTGGCGTGCAGACGGCCTGTACCGTCGCCAGCAATCCATATTTCCTCTTCGTAGCTAATACAGCCGCCGAAGGTGGAGAGTGCGAATAGGCAGAGAACGAACGCGACCGGTCGCATAGGAGGTTCCTCTTCGAGATGTATGTGTGCAATAATTGTGCTGCTAATACATCGCGAAGAGAGCGGGTTTCGGCAAGTTGCTACGGTGTGCGCTTGGGTTTATTCGGTGTATTGTGTTAGGCGGGTGACGGTGTTGACTAGGTCGGTAAGCGAAAAGGGTTTGCCCAAAAAAGGCGTGTCTGGGGGCAAGTCGGGGGCACTGCTGCCGCTCATTACGATGATGGGCAAGCTGGGATAGTGGAGCGCGCAATGCGCTGCGATTTCGGTGCCACTCAAATAGGGCATATCTACATCCGTCAGCACGAGGTCGTAGCAGTTGTTCGCCAGTAGCGCAAAAACCTCTTCACCCCCGGGCGAAGCCGTGCATTCGTAGTCGAGTTGTTGCAGCACGCTCTGCAAACAGGATCGCACGTCGTCGTTATCGTCGATTAGTAGAATGCGCATGGTCTCGGTCTCCTTGTGATAAGGATATTTTAGCAAAGAGCGGACCAGTTTATTTAGGGAGGAAATGCACTTAATCGTGGGAAAAATGTTCCATTTAGGGTGTTGTATAGGGAAATAACTAATAGAAAGGAATCGCATGGAAGATAAATACGGCCTTAGAGATTGTTTTGCGCAGCCGGAAGAGAATCACGGCCACCCCGGCAGCATTTCGCGTGTCATTATCGGACCCAATGCCCGTCGTTCAGAGCGTCCGAATGCGCTCGATAGCGAGCGGTTGGTAATTCACACCAACGAGTATGAGCCCGGCGGGCTTTCGGGAGATGGCCATTCTCACTCAGACCAAGAGCAGGCCTTTTATATCCTCGAGGGCGATATGGAAGTCGATGTGGGGGATGAGACGCATCAGTTAAGCGCTGGCGACTGCGTGCTGTTGCCGCGCGGAGTATTCCACAAGCATCGCAATATAGGGGAGAAACCGCTCAAATTCCTTTTTATCAGCGCTATGCTGGGCGCTGGGCCGCCACCGGGGGATCGCTAGGTCTTTGGTGTGGACAATGGACGAGCGCTGTTTGTTTACGAGTAGTCTGCAAAACGAAGGAGTGTAGCTTGGATAGTATCTACTGGAATCTGGAAAGTATAGAACGCATGGGTAATTTGCCGCTAAATACAGCGGGAACACCACGCGTGATAGACAGCCCCCATGGCAAGGCGGTAGAGTTCGGCGGAGAGGCCGATGCGCTTTTTTCACAAAGCAATCCTCTACAGGGCTTGGCGCAGTTTACATTGGAGATCCTCTTTTGCCCCGCTGCGGGTGGTTTACGCGAACAGCGTTTTTTTCACGCAGGCCAAGTACATGGCGAGCGGGTGCTCTTCGAGACGCGGCTTACGGGAGACGGTTACTGGTATCTCGATACGTTTATTAGCTCGGGAGAGTCCAGTTGCACCCTGCTCAACGAGGGTTTTTTGCATCCGGTAGATCAGTGGTATTATTTGGCTATGAGCTGTGACGGCCAGGAGCAGGTCAACTATGTGAATGGCAGCCAAGAGCAATGCGCTGCGGTCGATTTTGTCGAACAGGGCGAGGGGGCGCTGTCCATTGGAGTGCGCCTCAACGAAGTCTGTTGGTTTAAAGGGGCGATTGCCGCCGTGCGCCTGACGCCTATTGCGCTGCGTGTGGGCCAGTTACTATAATTATAAGTCAACAACGGATCTGTCCAGCTTTTTTGAAGGGGCGGGGTATACCTTTTACCTATTTCTGAGCCTACGCCAGCCTAGCTAAAGAATCTTATGTCGAATGATCAGAATTTCACATCGCTCAACCATACGCTGTATTACGCGCTGTACGGCGCGCTTTTTGGCTGCTGCTTTCCCGTGCTCTCCACGTTAATTGATGTTTATGTGCAGGGTCTGAGTTTTTCTCTCGACAGCCTGCTTGATGTGCAGCGCCGACAGCCCTTGCACTGGGTTATCAATACGGCTCCTTTATTTCTTGGACTCTTTGCCCGTTTGGCTGGACGGCGTCAGGATGCGATTGCCCTTTTTAATGTCAGTTTAGAACAAGAGGTCAAAGTGCGACGGCGCGCCGAGCGAGAAATGGCTGAGGCCAAAGAAATCGCCGAGGTGGCAAACCGCGCCAAGAGCGCCTTTTTAGCTAATATGAGCCATGAGTTGCGCACGCCGATGAATGCTGTGTTGGGCATGACGGATATGTTGCTCGATTCCTCTTTGACGGACCAGCAGGATGAATACCTACAGGCGGTCAAGGATTCGGGGGGAGCTCTATTAGAGATCCTGAAC
>JBLHGI010000431.1:0-4068 GCA_047616505.1 Planctomycetota bacterium | reverse complement strand
TATTTAAAAGCGGGAGAGTACGAAGCGGCGCTAAGGGAAATGGAGCAGGCGCTGGCGATGGGGGCGGAGACACCGGGGCTCTACAATGATTTGGGCGTGGTTTCTATCAACATGGGCGCGTTGAATAGGGGCGTTGCCTATTTGCGGCAGGCCGTCGAGTTGGCGCCCGAACGCGTTGATATCTGGTACAATTTAGGGGTGGTATTGCAGGGGACAGGAAGGCGTATCGAGGCAGTTACAGCGCTGCGGAGGGCGGTAGAGATCGAGCCGGATTATGCCAATGCTGGGGCGTTGCTGCGAGAGCTTGGGGAGTTGTAAGCAGGTATTATGGATAGAGGAGCTCTGTTATAAGATCTCGTTTCTGCCGGGCATGCAAAACTATAAAACGGCGCCCCAGCCACTAAAGGTTGGGGCGCCATTTTTGTTTCGCTCGCTCGTTTGTGTTTTAGATCTTGGTGATGCTATCGCCGACCGAGATCGTTCCCGCCTGTATCACTTTGCAGTTGATGCCGCGCAGGTGCAGCTCTTTGCCGACCTCTGAGTTGACAAAGGTCATGGCATCCATGCCGAAGCGCTCGACGAATTTCTTGCAGCCATTATGGGGTTCGGCCGTAACTTCGAGAATGGCCGAGCCGAGGGATAGCTGTGTTCCGGCCGGCACGTTGGCCTCGCTCAGGTCGAAGTCGGCATAGAGCTGGTCGCCGGCCAGGGCCCAGCGGTCCTTGTCCTGTGAGATATGCTGGATGGCGCGGGCATTGGTGATCGTTATTTGGGCATCCGGGTTGGCGGGACGGTCGCCGTAGCGCGTTTTCCAGTTGTCGCCGACCAATCCTTCTACTAAGTCAATCTCTCCTTCTTCGAGCTGTTCGCGTGCGCCGATCTGTGCTCGTCGGATGAGCATCTCAAGTGTGCCGTTGTCCGAGGGCGATTGGCGTATCTCGTCGAGCCCAGCTTCTAGCTCTGCGGTGGTCAGATGGCTTATCGTCGTCATAAATGCCTCGCGTGGGATGGGTTATTCGTCGTCACGGAATATAAAGAAATAATCGATTTATTTAAAAGAGCAGCTTAAATAACGAGAAACACCCTGTTGGTAGGCTATAGGTCGGTCTGCACGTCTGCGGTCGTGCTATTCACCTCAGGTCATTTGCGGGCCTAGCCTGAGCGAATGTGTCTTTATCAGACAGAAGACTTCGCTGCCGACTGTTAGCTCTAATTCCTCGACGGCTTCGCGCGTTATTTTGCTGGCTAGGCGGCGGCCAACGTCGACGTATACGAGATGCGTGCCGCCGACATCGATGATTTCGGTGATCTTACCGCGCAAGGCGTTGCGTATGCTCAGCCCTTCGGGTTCTTTGCGCGAGAGAATAATATCGTCTGCGCGCAGGCCAATAAAGAGCTGGCTGCCAATGGGCTGTGTGCTAAAGGGGATTTTTATTTCTTGCTCGCCGCAGCGCGCGCGGCTAAAGCCCGCCGATGGATCGGATGCTATAATTTCGACCGGTAACACGTTCTCAAAACCGTGCTCTTCTATTAGGGGCAACACGCCGGGCTGGGAGGCAATCTTAAAGAAGTCGCCGTGCGCTAATACTTGGCCTTTCTCTAAGACGATGACTTGGCCCGTCAATTCGAGGATCTCAGCGACGGAATGACTGACATAGAGAATGGGGATATCGAACTCGCGGCGGATGTGGCGCAGGTAGGGAATGATGCGGCTCTTGAGCCCTTGGTCGAGCGAGGCTAAGGGCTCGTCCATCAGCAGCAGCTGTGGGGAAGAGAGCAGCGCCCGACCGAGGGCGATGCGCTGGCGCTCGCCGCCGGAGAGATGTCGTATGGAGCGCTTGAGCAAAGGGGATAATTGCAGCAAATCGACGATCTGATCCGGGGCGAAGCGGCGCTGCGCGGCGGGCAAGAGGTCGTGGCCATAGCGCAGGTTCGTCTCGACATCCAAGTGCGGAAAGAGCAAGTCGTCTTGGAATACATAGCCGATGCGGCGCTTCTCCGGTGCCAGGTTGATGCCCCGGGCCGATGAGAAGAGGATTTGGTCGTCGAGTGCGATCTCGCCGGAATCGGGGGGCAGGAGACCGGCGACCATATTGAGCAGCGAGGTCTTGCCGGCACCGGAAGGGCCGTAGATGGCGGTTACTGCATAGCGGCAGCTCACGTCGAGTTCGAGCTCGAATTGGGTTAGGTCTTTTTTGAGCTGAAGGCGCAGCACGGGTTTTAGCTCCGCAGCCGGCGCGAGAGGAATTCGCTGCCGACGAGTGCTAAGAGGGATATGCTGGCCGAGACGAGGACTAGGCCGAGTGCGGCGTCTTCGCCGCCGGGCTGGTTGAGGTAGGTGTAGATGGCGGCGGGCAGCGTGCGTGTCTGTCCCTGTATATTGCCGGCGAAGACGATCGTGGCGCCAAACTCGCCAAGAGAGCGCGCAAAGGTTAGGAGGGCACCGGCGAGCAGGCCGGGCAGAGCCAAGCGTAGTGTAATGGTCAGAAAGGCGCGCAGACGGGTAGCGCCGAGACTGCGCGCGGCGGTTTCGAGGCGCGGGTCTACGTTTTCGATACTCAGGCGCACGGCGCGCAAGAGTAGCGGGAAACCGACGACGGCCGAAGCGAGCACGGCGCCTTTCCAGTCGAAGGCGAGCGAGATGCCAAAAGTGTCTAGTGCGGGTCCGAAAAAACCCCGGCGGCCAAAAAGCAGGAGCAATAGATAACCCGTGACCACAGGGGGCAATACTAGGGGTAGGTGCAAGAGAGCATCTACGAGTGTTTTGAATGGGAAGTTGTAGCGCGCCAAGAGCCAGCCCAACACGACGCCGGGCAAGAGGCTGACGAGCACGCAGCTGATGGCGACGCGCAGCGAGAGCAGGACGATGTCCCAAACCTCAGCGGGCACGGGGTGTCTCGTGCGGTTGCGGAGTGTGTGCTGTCGCGTGCAAGAGCGGGACAAAACCGTGTTGTGCGAAGACGGTGGCGGCTTGACCTGAGCGCAGGAAAGAGAGTAGGCGCAAAACGGCTGGGGAAGTGTGACCCACTAAAGCGGCGAGTGGGTAGACGATGGGCTGGTGCAGTGAGTCGGGCAGTATGGCAATGGTTTTTACGCGTTCGCTGATGCGGGCGTCGGTGGCGTAGACTAGGCCAAGACTGCACTGGCCGCGTTCGACATAGGCCAGGGCGGCGCGCACGTCGGGTGCGGGGGCTAGGCGCTGGCTTAGTGAATTCCACCAGCCCAGGTTTTCGAGCGCTTGGCGCGCGTAGCGGCCGGCGGGCACATGCGCTGGATCGCCGAGTGCGAGTCGGCCGGAAAAATGGGGTGGGCCGGCAGAGAGTAGGTCTACCGCAAGAGCTTCGCCTTTAGGAGCGATAAAAGCCAGGCTATTGCCGAGCAGGTCAATGCGCGTCGAGTCGGCGATGAGTCCTTTTTTTTGCAGGTAATCCATCCACTGTAGGTCGGCGGAAAAGTAGAGGTCGGCCGGGGCGCCGGCTTCGATCTGCCGTGCTAAGGTCGAAGAGCCGGCTAGGGAAAGGCGAATGGGGTCGTCGTATATGGACTGTATTTCTCGCAGGGCAGACCCTAGGCTGGCGGCGGCGTAGATATCTTGGGCGGCGGCGGGTAGTGTCCACAACAAGAGTAGAAAGAGTGCGTTCATGCTAATTCGTTTCGTCGACAGGCCAGAACGGCTCTAAGGCCGAGCCAATTTCTTCGGGGCCACGCACGGTGCGCACGCCGTGCCAGAACGGCGGAAAGAGGCGGCGATAGCGCTGTTGGCCAAAGCGGCGGTCCACCAAGAGCACGATGCCGCGGTCTACATCGGTGCGGATGACGCGCCCGGCTGCCTGCAGCACGCGATTCATGCCGGGGAAGGTATAGGCGTAGTCGAAGCCGGGCAGGTCGCGCTCGTCGAAGTAGTGGCGGATCAGATCGCGCTCTAGGCAAATCTGCGGCAGGCCGACGCCGACGATAATGGCGCCGACGAGGCGTTCGCCAACGAGATCGATGCCCTCGCCGAAGATGCCTCCCATCACCGCGAAGGCCACCGTTGTATGTGTGTTGTCTTCTTCAAAGACCGCGAGG
>JBLHGI010000430.1:0-4076 GCA_047616505.1 Planctomycetota bacterium | reverse complement strand
CCTAAAAAAATTGGCCATCTTCTCCGACGACTTTGCCAACAAATTTTCACTACAAACAGGAGCTTTTTGGGTGGACCCACCGGGGCTTGCCGATGGCGACCTGCGCTTCGAATACGTGCGAATTGAACCGTGGATTTACACGCATAAATTCCCCATCAATACCTTTCGTCACTTTGATTCACCGCTCGGACACGAACTCGCCCCCAACAGCGATCGCGTTGCCGTGACCATCGCCAAGCGCTTTGGTTTAGGTCTCTCCCTTACAGGGAAATTCCAGCGCAGCCGCCACGGCGCCAACGAGCTGTTAGAAGATGGCAGCATACGCAATGTCGGTGGAGATTTGCACTACGGCTGGCGACCGGGAGACGAACGCAATAGCAAGCGTTTTCTCGATGGTTTAGTCGAGCGGCGGACTTTGTTGGCCGGCGGCGTGGAGTGGCGCATTTTGCCTCAACTAGTCGCCGAACTGGGGTATGAGCACGAGTGGGGGGACAATGTGCCACTGCCGCCTAATTGGGGGCAAGGCGTATCGTTGACGCGGCGAAGTGGTTCTGGCGACGGTGTGCAGCGCCATATGTGGTTCGACTTGCGCTTCCACTACTTTTAAAATGCAGCTTTATTCTGTAGTAGATGCGGTTCTCATTGCGGGTGGCGCCGTCTATTACTGTGCTATTCTGTGGCTGATACGCGGTTTGTCCCGCCCGCCAGCCCACCGGGGTGCGCAGTTGCCATCGCTGAGTATTATCGTGGCTGCTCGCAACGAAGAACAGGCACTTCCCGCCTGTTTAGCAGCCCTGCGCAAGCAGGAATACGCAGGCTTTTGGGAAGTAGTCGTTATTGATGACCGCTCGCGAGATCGCACGGGTGAATTGCTGGCGGAATGGGGGAGTAAGTGGCCTCAATTGCGCACGCTGCGCGCTGCCGATAAGGGTCAATACTATTGCCCCAAAAAAAGCGCCTTGGCACAGGGGATTAATGCGGCAAAGGGAGAGGTATTGCTCTTTACGGATGCCGATTGTCGTCCGCCGGTGGGGTGGGCGAAGTCTATGGCAGCTCATTTTGAAGAAGGCGTGGGGCTCGTTGCCGGTCATGCCCAATCGGAGGGGGTGCACACCCTTTCACAGCGCTTATTGGCCATCGATAATTTGGCCGTTGGCGCTCTCGGCGCCGGTAGTTTTGCCCAGGGGAATCCGCTCTCCTGTACTGGGCGGAATTTAGCCTATCGCCGCCAGGTCTATGACGAAATTGGCGGTTTTGAGTCTATGGGGCATTTGCTCGGGGGGGACGATGTGTACTTCATGCGCGCCGTCGCCAAGGATACGCATTGGAAACAGGTCTTCAATCGAGATACCGTTGTCGAATGTCTGCCGCCGCCCGGTGATTGGCAAAAAATTATCCAACAGAAGATGCGTCATGCCGCTAAAGGGGGGCATTATGGTGGGGCTGCATTGGCCTTGGCTATAGTTGTATATCTCTTTCACTGTGCACTCGGGGTGGGGCTGCTGCTGGCTATTGGTGGATTTGCCTCCCCCTTGGTTTTGTTCGCCGTATGGGGCGCGCGCTGGGTCGTCGATGCCCTCTTACTGTGGCGCATAGCCAGTGAGAGAGATAGAAAATGGTGGTTCTATTTGCCCGTTCTCGAAGTTGTGTATATTCCCTACGTTGTCTTTTTGGCATCTGCTGGTCGTCTCGGTCTTTTTCGTTGGAAGCCATAAACGAGGCTTCAAGTCATTTGCGCATTCGACGTGCAACACTTCAATACTAGTAAAACTAAGAAAGTCCGCATGGCATATTTGGTCGCATCAAAAGCGCTGCCGCGTTATATAAAGCGCTATAGTCGCATATTTTCTTTCAGGCGTTTGTGGAACTTTGCTTTAGTTCTCTGCTCGATGGCCGTTTCGTGGATTTGGCGTCGGCCCGTAGTGTGGGGGCGGCCTTTTATGCTCATGGTCGAGCCGACAAATTTCTGTAATCTTAAATGTCCGCTATGTCCTTCGGGCAATGGGCAGATGAAGCGGCCGCGCGGCAACATGACGATAGATGACTTCAAGGCATTGGTCGATCAGATGAGTGGCCATGTTTTTATGATGATGATGTGGAATCAGGGGGAGCCCTATCTCAATAGTTGCTTCAACGAGATGGTTCGCTATGCTCACGACAGCGGGATCTTCACCTTTACTAGCACCAACGGCCACTATATTCGCAGCGACGAAGAAGCAGAGGCAATCGTTGAGTCCGGGCTAGACGAGATCATCGTATCGCTAGACGGGGTCGAGCAAGAGACCTATGAGGAATACCGCGTCGGTGGTGATATCGAACGCGTATTTTCCGGTGTGCGCTACCTGGTAGAAGCAAAGCGCCGCCGCGGAGTAGAAGTGCCGTTGATCAACTTGCAGTTTATTGTCATGCGCCACAACGAGAGTGAAATAGCCGAGGCTGAACGCCTCGCCCGAGATTTGGGCGTAGACAAGTTTCTCGTCAAAACAGCGCAGGTCTACTCGCAGGAAGATGCCGAGCAATTTCTACCGGAAAATGACACGTTTAATCGCTATCAAGAGACGGAGAACAAACTCGTTGTAAAGGGGCAACCAGCGCGTGGCTGCAAAGTGCTTTGGTACAGTTCAATGGTCAACTGGAACGGTGCTGTTGCTCCGTGTTGTTTTGACAAGGATATCGACTACGAGATGGGGCAGGCATTTGACGGCGAGAGCTTCGGGCAGATCTGGAAGGGGCGCGCCTATATGGATTTTCGCCAGCAATTGCTCGATAATCGCAATGGGGTCGATATGTGCCGGAACTGTTCAGAAGGATATCGAGGCATGTTCTCATTAGTTAAAGAACTGCGCGAATAGTTTCTACTGTGATTTTTTCTTGGTTCCTGCCCGAAAATACGCTTGAGTGGGTCCTTCTCGCCAATATCACCTTTTACATTATAGGTATTATTTGGTTCCTGTCTGGCATGCGCCAGCGGCTGGGCACCAATACTATGCTGCCCCAAGCTTCTGTAATTGTCGCTGCGCGCGATGAGGAGGAAAACATAGAGGGCTGTTTACTCTCGCTGCTCGCGCAGGACTATCCGGACTTTGAAATCGTCATTGTCGACGATGGTTCGTGCGATGGCACGGTAGCTATCATAGAAAAACTCTGTGCCCAACATGAGCACTTGCATCTGTTAAAGCGCGAAGAGGGAGGCTCTAAGAAGGCGGCACTTACTCTAGCTATTGCCAAGGCTCGGGGTGAAATTCTGATGATGACAGATGCCGACTGCCAGGTCGGTCCAGGATGGATACGCAGTATGGTTTCCTATTTTTCTGCCGATGTGGGTTTGGTCATCGGTTTTTCACAGATCGGTTCTGCACGGCAAAAGCTAGGTTGGCGTGGAACCTACGAAGCCATCGACTTTCTTAGTCTCATGGCCTGTATTTGGGGCAGCGCAGGGCGTGGACATGCCATGGCAGCCTCTGGGCAGAATTTAGCGTATAGACGCGAGGCCTACAGCGAAGTTGGAGGATTTAGTAGGGTTATGCACCGGGCATCGGGCGATGATGTTCTGCTGATGCAGATGGTGCGCACGGAGACGGATTGGCGCATTGCATTTGCCAGCGATCCGCACAGTTTTTCCAAACACCCACGCGCCCATTCCTGGCGTGGTTTATTACAACAGCGCAGCCGTTGGGCTTCTAATGCGCCAATGATAGCGAGAATGGATCCCCTATTTTTTTCTTATCTGATTATCTCCTATGCGTTGAGCTGGTATGTCTTGGCAACTCCTGTATTGTGGCAGATGGCATGGATAAGGCCCCATTGGATCGGACTGGTGCTCGCGTTTAAATGGGGCGGGGAAGCGCTGCTCTTTTTACGGGTGCTTAAATTGACAAATCGCATCGAATTGTGGCGGTTCTGGCCGCTGTGGGCACTCTTTCAACCATGTCATATCGCGCTCGTTGGTGGGATGGGACCTTTGGGGCTTTTTTCATGGAAGGGCAAGAAGCATCGCTGGGGGCTTGTAAGAAATGGGTAGTTGCTATATACGCAAGTCGCTTATATGTGAGAAGGGGGTAGATCATGTCTGAGAA
>JBLHGI010000429.1:0-4081 GCA_047616505.1 Planctomycetota bacterium | reverse complement strand
GTCGCACGTGTAACACGCGGCCATTCTGCGGCAGACGCGCCACGTGGATGGCATCTTCGGCGCTGCGCACACCGGGGTGGAAATACTCGGTATCCAGCAGATTGTCGGCCACAAATTGCACTTCTAAACCCGGTGCTAAACCGCGCCAAGTCAACGCGGTTCCGATTACTGTATAAGCCTCAATTTTCTCGTGGGGATTCCCCGGCACCGTCGTCCCCATGCCCGTGCGCCGCGCCCCTACAGCATTGAGGCGCACGTCGAGACCTAGGTCCTGCGTCAATGCCAGATGGCCGCCCATGTTGAGGCGATGGCTGGCGATATCGCCGATCCGACGTTTGATATGCCGCCCTGCCGCATCGAGTTCAATCTGACCTTCTGCATCGCGGGCTTCGATATTTTGCGGATCGGTATAACTATAGTTAGCACGCAGCGACAAACGCGCACCGCGGTAGGTTCCACCCAGCGTCAGACCGCGAATCCGCAGCGCGCCGATCGCCCTGTTCTGCGTCGTGCTAGAACCATCTTCTAATACCACTTCGACGGCACCAATGACGTCGCTATACTCGGCCTGGTAAGCGACGGCTTCCAATAATAGCTGTTCTTTTACTTGCCAGGATGCGCCCAAGTCGAGGTTGCGCACTTTCTCCGGCTCTAGATCGGGACTAGTCAACGAACGACTGGGCGAGGTTGAGAACTTGGCCGAATTAGAAGCGGCCTTAAAAGCCTCTGCATAAATCGCTTTAAATACCAGCGCGCCGGGATGCCAAACGACGGCGGCACGCGGATTAAAAACCGCGCCATAGCCGAGTGTGTCGCGCACCTTGTTATGGTCGTAACGACCGCCCAATACGAGTTTCAAATCGCCGACGGGGCGATAGGTCCCCTGGGCGTAGGCACCGATATCGCGCTGATCGTAATCGTTGAGAGCGGCAAAGGCAAAACCGGTCTCGGCCGGGTGTTTGTCGACTGAGACCGTGTACTCGCCCTGAACCTGGCTGCGGCGAAATTCCAGCCCACTGACCAAAGTAAAACGCACGGTCGGGGCATAGACGGACTTTAGCTCGCTGCGCAGTTCCTTGGACAGACGGTTGAAATAGAGCGTCGACCAGCGCGCGGAATTATCCTGCACTAAATCACCCAAATCCAACCGCCCTTCCCCCGCATAAGAGCGGAAGATGACGATGCGATTTTCTTCGTCTAAAGAATGAACTTTATAGCGCGTAAACGAACTGAGCGAGAGCGCTTCCGTAATGCTCTTTTCATAATGGGCGTAAAAGAATGAATGGCGCGGAATCCACTCGCCGCCATTCTGCGTCGAGGACTCTCTGTCGTCGGGGAACCAGCCGATAGTGCCCTCTTGCCGCCGCCAACTTTGCACCCCCAACAACAAGTCACCCAAACGCAGCTTGCCGTAGAGCAGCCAATCATTCGTCTCGTTGCTAAAACCCACCGGCGCACCATTTACCTCTTGGTTCAGCGCCACGGAATCGAATGCCGCCGCCACAGCCCCTCCCAATTTTGTCACCTCAATCGCCGCGACGGCATCCTCACCATCGCGTTCGACGCGCAGATACGGATGATCTATAAGCTCCGGGTGCGCAGCCAAAAAACCCGCGGCCAGGGGTGCATCGCGAATGGCCAATTTATCTTGATAAAACTCGGGCGTATGTTGCGAAAAATCCCAGGCCTCATACGCCGACAAGTCGGCCTCGTCCGAGTGAAAAAGCCGCCCAGTCAGCGAGAAAGCTAAGCCTTCGCGTTGGCCTGCCAGCGTCATATCGACATAGCGCGTGGCATGAGACCCACTGCCCGTCTGTGCGCGTATGCCCAGCGATTCACCGCGTTCGATCAGGTCTTCAGGATCCTTGGTAATGATATTTATCACCCCGGAATAGGCATTCGGCCCATACATAGTAGAAGCCGGTCCATAGACTACTTCAACGCGTTTGATACTGCTCAAGGGGTACTGGCGAGAGATATTGGCGAAATTGCTCCACAGGTCATTTTCTTCGACCCCGTCGAACAAAAAGAGCGTGCGGTCAGTGCCATTAGATCGATAGCCACGCTGATAAATATTGGAGTAAAACACGCCATTGCCGCGCGAAATATCAAAGCCCGGCAAATCGTGCAGCAGCGCCTCTAAGTCGGCATAACCGCGCCGACGGATCTCCTCCTCGGTGATCAACTGTACGGTAGCCGGAGCAAGTAGAATGCTCTCGCTGTTCTTCGATACAGAAGTCACTTGCTGATCTGCACCCGCCAGCCGCATCTCCTCGACTAGGCGCGCAAAACGCGGCGGGTCGCGCAACGTCGTTTCGAAATTGGGTTTGAGAGTTAACAGACGCTGCACGGCTTCTGCGGCGCGGCGCGGATAATCTGCCCCAACCCACGCCATCGCCACTAAGCGCAGAGATTCGACCTGCTCACTGCGCGGCGTCTCGGTGCCATGTGCACAGAGATCCAACCGGCTTACGACCTCTGCAAAACGCCCAATTTCATAGGCTTTCTGCGCTTCGGTCAAAGCGATATTGCACGGAGATTGGGCCACCGCCTGATGCGCCCACCCAACGAGTAGAAAAACCGCTAACCGCATGGAAAAAATCATGGCGTAACTCCAAGCGAGCGCGGTCCCACCGGCTCATAAGGGATGTCCTCGCCGACGAAGTTTTTCCATTCCGCCAAAGTCATCGCGCGCGTCACGTTCGCTTCTACCACCGCCGCCAACTCCTCGACATACGTATGCCACAGGCGCACGGTGCGATCGGCACCCGCCGAGGCGAGCCGATGTCCATCCGGACTGAAGGCCACGTCCCACACCCAATCGTCCTGGGTAATGACAATCGATGTCTCCTCCTCTACATCCCAGATTCTCACCGTGCGATCGAGACTCGACGAAGCCAACAACCGCCCATCTCCATGAAACGATAGGCCCGTAATCGCCGAACTATGACCGAGTAATTGCAGTGGCTCAGATTCCCAGTCGCCGCTTTGCCATACCAGCAAAGCACCGGTATTAGTACCCGCAACCAAACGACTGCCGTCGGGGGCAAAAGCTAGGCGGCGAATCGCCGAGTGCCCCATATCCAACTGCTGCGGCGGCCGCTGCCAATCCCCCGTCTCCCAGAGCCATATATGCCCGTCTTCGCCGCCAATAGCCAAGCGTTGCCCACCCACAGCCGTTGCGTAGAGGCGCTTTGCAGAACCGCCATCGGCGGGTGCCTCTCCCTGTTCTTGCCCTGTCTCCCAGACGCGCTTCCACCCGTCTGATCCGGTAGCTAACAAACGGCCGTCGCTCGCATAATTTAGCGCACTCACCGCCGACGACGCAGCGCCGACAAGTAACCGAGCTTCGCTCTCTGCAGCCACGCTGTCCCAAACCCAAACCCGCCCCGCCGTCGTACCCCCTGCCAAGTGTCCAGCGGCATCGAAAACCAAACGGCGCACTCCTATTCCTTCCCGACGCATTAAGACCCGCGATGACATGGGGTCTTCCAGAGACCAGAGGCGAACTACCCCATCGTCCCCCGCAGAGACCAATTGCCCACCTCCTGGTGCAAAAGCCACGGCGCGCACCCCATCGCTATGACCGCGCAAAACACCGCTCTGCTCTTGGTCGAAAGTCGCGCGGGCCGCCTCCAACGCACTGTAAATATCCGGGTCTAACGGCGAGCCACCATAGCGCTGATTAAAATAAAAAGCTTGGAGTGCGAGTAGCGCCGACAATTGCCGACCCTCCCCGAGCGGTTGTATCTTAGTCGCTTGAATGGCCAACGAGCGCGCTACCGACAACAGGCGCAGGCGCTCGGCTTTCTGGCGCGCCGCCTCGGCCGCTTCGCGCTGTTCGACGGCGATCTGCTCTTGGCGCTCGGCTTTCTGGCGCTCCACATCGGCCATTTTGCGCTGCTCGACGGCGATCTGCTGCTGGCGTTCGGCTTTCTGACGCTCCACATCGGCTACTTCGCGCTGCTCGACGGCGATCTGCTGCTGGTGCTCGGCTTTCTGACGCTCCACATCGGCAGCTTTGCGCTCTTCTTCAGCGGAAAAATACAGATTGATGGCGAAGACCATCATCAACAGAAAG
>JBLHGI010000428.1:0-4103 GCA_047616505.1 Planctomycetota bacterium | reverse complement strand
TATCAGGTCTTGGAATAGTGCTCAGTAGGGCTTATTATCAGCAGGATTATATTGCGGTACCGTTTCCACCCTAAGTAATTGCCCACGCATAAGAAGTTTGCAGTATGGCAAACAAAATTCGGCAAGTGCTTGAGATGGCTTTGCGTACTCTCCAGTGCTCAATTACTGCCCGCATAAACAGCCGTTGACAATGAACGAAAACAACAAAAAAATATACGCTTGGGCTTTCTACGACTGGGCTAACTCCGCCTATGCCGCATCGGTGATGGCCGCCTTTTTCCCCGTATTTTTTCGCGAGTATTGGAATGGGGATGACGACGCGAGCCAGAGTACGTTCAAACTCGGTATTGCCAATTCGCTGAGCAGCCTCGTCGTCGTTATCATCGCTCCTATTCTCGGAGCCATCGCCGACCAGGGCGGCACGCGCCGCCAATTCCTCTTTACCTTCGCCTTCCTCGGCATCCTCATGACGGGTTGCCTCTATATGGTCGAACGCGGGGACTGGATGTTGGCGATGATGGTCTACGTATTGGCGACCATTGGTTTTTCCGCATCTAATACCTTCTACGATTCGCTGCTCGTAGATATAGCGACGGCCGACAAGGTGGATTTTGTCTCGGCGTTCGGCTATAGCCTGGGCTACCTCGGCGGCGGGCTGCTCTTCGCCTTCAATGTCTATATGGTCATCTCGCCGCATACGTTTAATTTGCCAGACTCGGCAGCCGCCGTGCGCTACTCCTTTCTCGGCGTAGCACTGTGGTGGGCCCTCTTTTCCATACCCATCTTCCTCTTTGTCAAAGAAAAGCCGCGCAAAACGCGCCGAAAGGGCTGGAGTGCCATCACGGGCGGCTACCGCCAACTCTCACAGACCTTCAGTCAAGTGCGACAACTGCGTGCGACGCTACTCTTTTTAGTCGCCTACTGGCTCTATATAGATGGGGTCGATACCATCGTGCGCATGGCCGTCGACTATGGACTCGCCCTCGGCTTTGCCAGCAACAGTTTACTCGTGGCTCTCGGTATTACGCAGTTCGTCGGTTTTCCCGCGGCAATTATCTTTGGCAAGATCGGCGAACGCATGGGCGCGCGCACGGGTATATTTATCGGCTTGGGCGTGTATGCGGGAACTACCTTGTGGGGGTATTTTATGCAGGACGTCTGGGAATTCTATATCCTAGCCGTCTCAATTGGTCTAGTGCAGGGGGGCGTGCAGGCGTTGAGTAGGTCGCTCTATAGCCGGCTGATCCCCCGCAACAAAGCCGCCGAGTTCTTTGGTTTCTACAATATGCTCGGCAAGTTTGCCGCCGTCATTGGCCCCGCCCTCATGGGCTGGGTCGGCGTGATGACGGGCGCACCGCGCGCATCGATCCTCTCTTTGATCTTGCTCTTTGCCGCCGGTGGTTTTTTGCTCGCCCGCGTGGATATCGATTCGGGACAACGCGCCGCACGGGCCCTCGAAGAACACTAGCCCCGCCTATATCTTCTTCACCGACAGAAATGCATGGCCGACAGAGCATACACCTTGGCCACGCGCACCAGTTCCTCTACCGGCACCCGCTCCTGGGTGGTATGAGCGCCCAAACCGGCGGGACCATGCGTGATAGCCGTTATACCGGCGTGCGCGATAAAGCTATTGCCATCATCGACAAATGGCTTGGCCCCCACGGGCAATTCTTTGCCGACAATCGTGCTATAGGCATCCTGAAAAGAAGCTATTAACGGCTCTTCGCGGTCTATATTAAAGGCATCTCCCGTTACCACCCACTCCACCACCTCGACCTGGGCACCGCTGCGCGTAGCCACTCCTTTTAGTATTTCATCAAATTCGCGCCGCACCTCGTCCAGCGCTCCCGGACGCACCCAACGCCGCGTGCCTTCAACCCGACAACGAACGGGTGCCTGATTGAAGATCTCGCCACTTTCGATATGGCCGACAAAGGCCGACTCAGAGCCGACATACTCGGCCTTAATATGGCTGAGCTGTGTACTCAGCTCCTTTAAACGCAGCACCAAATCGGCTCCCGCCCCCAACACATCGGGCAGCCCCTCGGGGCGCAGAACCTCGTGTACCGGCTCGCCGTCGCGGCTGATCTCTACCGTAAAAATGGCCTGCCCGCGTCCGCCAATAGGCAGCAGGTGCGCCAAATATTCTGGCAACAAAACACCATCTCCCACATACCCTGCGCGTATCAGCGCCAAGAGCTGGCGGCGATCTCCCCACGGACCTTCGTGATGGTCGTGCGCCGTCAGCAGTACCCCCCCGCCTTCCAGCGCGTCGTTCGCGCGCAGTGCGCGCAGCGCTTCGACAGCAGCGGCGATCCCCCCTTTCATCTCAGACGCCCCCGAACCACAGAGATGCCCGTCTTCTATACTCGGACCGGCAAAGGGCAGGTGCACCGTATCCAAATGCCCATCAAATTGCAGCACCCGCCCCGCTTTGCCCGTATCAAAACGCACTACGACAGCGGGGGCTTCCGGCCAGTCTGCCACCGGCCGCTCGACGCTAAAACCATCGGCGAGCAAAATGTCAGCTAAACGATTGGCGGCAGCTCCCGCACTCAGCGTTGGGCTGGGCACCTCGACCAATGCCACGGCCGTTTCTAATAGGCGTTTTTCGTCGATCGCCGCCAAGACTTGATCTATTTTTTGTTGGTTCATAATTCCTCGCCGTTATTGTGCAACTCAAGCTTGTTTATTGGCCTCCTGCGCGACCAATACCTGCCGCGCAGGAACCATCTTTAAGACATACTAAAACCAATAAATACGTCTAGAGCTCAACCTCGCCGGCGCGCAGGCCCAACGGCATCGCCGCCGGTTTCTCACACGTCGTCTGCAGCGCCACGCTCTTTCCAGCCTCGGCGGCATCGTGAAAGGCGTGCATCAAATCGAGTACGTGCGATGTGAGTTCGCCGTTGGCCCGGTGCGGACGACCATTGCGCAGGGCGTGGGCCATATCGGCCACGCCGAGACTGCGCGAATTTTCTGCATACCCGTGCGTTAGCGGCACTTCCTGCCATTCTTCGCGCCCGCGCTTGTAGAGCACCGTACCGCCGAAGCCGTTGGGGTCAGGCACGCTCAGTGAGCCCTCTGTACCGTAGACCTCGATATTGGGCAGACGCGCACCCCATACGTCGAAGCTAGTGGTTATCTGACCGACGGCACCGTTGGCAAACTCCATCAGCCCCGTCACGTGCGTCGGCGTCTCCACCTCAATGACCTTGCCATACTTTTTTTCGCTGGTGATCGTGCGTTCGGGAAAAGTCACGCGCGTACAGCCGCTAACCTTCTCGACAGGCCCTATCATATTGACCAGTGCCGTCAAATAATACGGCCCCATATCAAACATCGGACCGCCGCCCTTCTCGTAGTAAAACTCGGGATCGGGATGCCAACTCTCGTGGCCGTGGCTCATCATAAAGGCGTTGGCCGCGATCGGCTTGCCAATCCAACCGTCGTCTATGAGCTTGCGACAAGTCTGATGCCCACCGCCGAGAAAAGTGTCTGGCGCACCGCCGACTAACAGGCCCTTCTTTTTGGCCAGGGCGAGCATGGCGCGCGCCTCTTTGCGTTCGACCGCCAATGGTTTTTCATTGTAGACACTCTTACCCGCTTCCAAAGCCTGCATCGACACACTCGCGTGGGCCTTGGGGATCGTCAGGTTTATAACGATCTCAATCTTTTTGTCGGCCAGCAATTTTTCTACGCTGCAGGCCTTCTTTATTTCAAATTCTTCGGCGCGCGCCTTGGCGCGTTCTATATCGAGATCGGCGCAGGCCACAATCTCGATATCGCGGAACCCCTTGCCATTCTTTAGATAAGCCGCGCTGATAGCACCACAGCCGATTATACCAACTTTGACCGCTTTCTTACCCATGTTTCCCTCCCTTGTATTGGACCATTCTTAGATTGATTACGCCGTAAAACATCATGACTTACTTGCTTTTCTTGAAGAGCAACCCGGCAAACTCGTACAAATACTTATGCCAGACGGGCCAGGTGTCAGCCCCCTCGCTAATATGAGCTACGTGGCGTATTCCCCGGCTATTGAGCTGGGCAATAAAGTCGCTATTATTTTTAAAGAGAAAGTCGTCGCGACCACAGCC
>JBLHGI010000427.1:0-4121 GCA_047616505.1 Planctomycetota bacterium | reverse complement strand
GCCCGTAGAGCACGGCCATATGACCCTCGACGCCTTCTAATGCGCCGCCGAGCTCAAACTGGTCGCGCAATGGTTCCAGTGCTTTGGCGTGTTCTTTGTTCTCGCCTAAGCGCTGGGTGTAGTCCTCGTAAAAGGGCGAGCAGAGCACGACTTCGCTCGCCGGCAGCACGATCGCTTCGTCGCAGTTACCGCTGGAGCGCTGCGTGCTGACGTCGAAGTGGCGGATAGATTCGATCTCGTCGCCGAAAAACTCGATGCGAAAGGGATGCTCGGTGCCAAAGGGGTAGACGTCGAGGATGCCGCCGCGCATGCTGAGTTGGCCGAGGCCATCGACGGCGGGGACGCGTTCAAAGCCGCAGTCGGTTAAATGCGAGACGATATCATCGGGCGGATACTCGGTGCCGACCTTCAGATGCAACGTGCTCAATTCGAGAGCGTGCGGTGGAATAAGTGGGGAGAGCAGGGCGGCAGCTGGTGCGATGATAATAGTCGTCTCGCCGCGCTGCAGGCGCGCTGCGGCCTCGATGCGCAATCCCGTAATTTCGATGTCGGGAGAGCGTTTGTCGTAGAGTTCAGCGTCCCAGGCGGGGAAATAGTGCACGACTTCTTCGCCGGCAATCGCCTGTAAATCGTCGCGCCACTGTTCGGCCCGATCCTCGTCGGCGGCTACTACTAGCAGAGTCCGATCCAGGGTGCGCTGCACGTGTGTCAGCAGGAAGGCACCTAGGGTATTGGGCAGGCCATTGAGCAAGACCTCTTGCTCGCCGTCGCGCAGACGTGAAACGACGGCGGCGAAGCTGGGGGTCTGTGCCGTTAGGCGAGCTAGGGCATCGAGGGAATGAGCAGGGTCCATAAAGTGAGGTTTAGGTGGTCTTTTTTAGTGTCAGAGTCGATGTCAGGGCAGGCCGAATTCGACGGGAATAATCCTCGTAAGATACGTATAATTAATGTTTTCTGCAAGAAATGAAGAGCTGGGCGATGGGCTATTCGCTCTCTGGAAGGTTCTGGGCGGCACGCACTTCAATCGCTTCGCGTTCGAGTGCTTTGAGTTCGCGGCGGATGACGATGAGTAGATAGATAAAGAGCCCAGTGACGACCAGGAACATAAATACGAGTGCCAGCATGAGCAGAAACTGCTCGTGGCCAAGTAGAATGATACCCGCGCAGCAGACGAGCCAAGCGGCACCAGTGGAGCCCCAGAGGATATGGCGAAAGCGCTTCCACTGCGAGCGCATCCAGTATATTTGGCGCAGATCGCTTGTCATGATCTCAAAGAACGGGTCTAGTGCGGACTAGGACAAATCGATACTCAAATGGCGTTACAGCATATCGCTCCACATGCTATCGTTAGGATCTAGGCTGTAAGTTGAGCAATACCAACAGCCATGTACGGCTCCAATAGGCGCTGTTGATATAGGGGTTTTCTTCCGTTGGCCAGTTGGTCCAATAGGTCTCGTTATGCGGAATGCGATGCGGCCACTGGACGATGGGGATCGAGGGCAACTCCCCGAGCCAGATATCCATGGCCTGGCGGTAGAGCGTTGCCATTTCGGGGTCATCGGTCGGCGTCTGGCCCATCTGGTCTACGATCTTGTCGTAGGCTGCATTGCTCCAGCGCCAGGGGAAATCGCCGGGTTGGTCCGTGGGATGGACAAAACGACTGTGATATTGGCGCAGTACGAAGTAGGGGTCGCGCATCGAGCTGAAGTTGCCGGTTAGATACGAGCGCGCGGTGCCTTGGCGCAGACGAGTGTTAAAGTCGGAAGTCATGCGGAAGCTGGCGTTGATGCCGGCCTTTTTTAGCTGGGCAATAAGCACGGGCGTGAAGTCTTGAAAATGAGAGAAAATGTCGACGATCATGCTCAGCTCTTGCCCGTCTTTTTCCCAGAATTCTCCGTTGTGCACATAGCCTTTGGCGCGTAGGATTTCGGCGCTCTTTTCGCGGTCGAAAACGCCTACCTGGTGCTTCTCAATAAGATCTTCGGCCAATGTGAAATACTTGTGCATCTGCGGCAGGTCGGGCAGCGGCAAATGGGTCCAATCACCCGAGTTTTGCCAGCCGATTTCGACGAGTTGGTCGCGGTCGATCGCGTAGTTTATCGCCCGGCGCATATCCGGATCGGACCAGGGGGCCTCTAGGCCGTTAAAACCCAGCGAAATGGGCCACCAAGTGATATAGCTATAGGGCGGCTGGCGGCCGGTCCAGGTGGTGATGTTGGGGTTCTGATCGAGCAGGGATATGATATTGGCCGGGCGCAATTCTAAGCAGGTATCGATCGTGTTGGTGATCAGGTTTTGCACCCGCTTGTTTTCTTCCATATAGGTCAGATAGATCAGGCGCTCGACTTTGGGCAGCTCTTGGAAACCGAGTTTTTTTGCCCACCAATCCTCGCGCAAATCCCAAATCCGTTGCGCCGGTTCGGAAAGGGCGATTTGATAGGGACCCGTTAGCACGGGCCAGCCTTTTTTCAGGTCGTAGTTGGCAAAGGTCAGCGGATCTTGGTTCTCCCAGATGTGTTTGGGCACAATGGGCACCCCCTGGTCGCCGCTGTGGACAAAATAGCTAAAGAGAAAGCGCGGATTGGGAGATTTGAGGGTGATGCGGGCCGTTAAGTCGTCAAGGGCCACCGCTTCTTTGACCCAGGTTTCCATATCGGTCGAGTAGACGAGTTGGGGGGCGTTGTCCTTGAGCATATTGATGGTGAAGACGAAGTCGTGCGCGGTCCAAGGGTGCCCGTCGCTCCACTCGACACCGGGCCGGATCACCACCGTCAACTCGGTATAGTCGGAGTTAAAGCTATGGCGCTCGGCTATCCAAGGCATGAGCTCGGAATCTTCGCGGTAGGCGTTAAAGAAGTAGAGTGGTTCGTAGAGAAAGTTGTAGCCGATGCGCGAAATGCTGCCTGGAATAAAGGGGTTAAAGGAGTTGTAGTCCTGGATCTGTCCGGCGCAGGTGTTGCCCTCGGGGCAGTCCATGATCAGCGTGCGGCTGCGCGGGACGTTTTTGAGCGTGCGGCCTTCTCCCCCCTCGTTTCCACCGCAGGCGGCCAAGGATAGACAGATGAGTAAAACGGAGGTGATGCGCATGGTATTCCTTTTCTCGAATAGCTTCGGGGCGATAGTGCAGACTAGCTGGTCTCCGTTATTTTACTTGGCCAAGCGTCCGCCTGCAGAGGACAATCTGCGAAACGAATGGCCTGCCGGCAAAATTAAATGCGAATCGGTTTGTCATCCGTCATTTAGTTTTCTTTATTCGCACGGCATCCAATTCCCGAACCCACCTTAGCCTGAGACCACTCATGAACTCACTTTTTCGCCTCCAGTCTCCTTCTCCTGCCGATATCGAGGCCTTCCATAACGATGGTTATATCTACTATCCCAACGTGCTCAAAGACGATGCTCGCGAAGAGCTGATAGAAGAGATTCTCCATTTAGATCCGGTCAGTCAGTATCTAAATGGGCTAGAGAAAGGCGCTGTCGATGCGCCGCTCTACTTTGTCCGCCCTTGGAACGAGCGCGGCCCCGTCGGCCATCAACTCATCGTCGATCCTTTTGTTAAGGCTTTGCTGCAGGCTACGATGGGTCCAGACTACCATTTCTGCCATTCCGCCCTCAATCTCGCCCCGCGCGGTGCTGGGCCGGGTGGCTACCACCAGGATCATCACCATTGGAAGCACGAAAATCCCGTCAATATCGCCGAGCGCGCCGGCTATTATATCCAGATACTCTATTATCCCAATGGATTTAGCGTGGGGGACCGCAACCTTAAAGTAATTCCCGGCAGTCATCGGGTCGCGCCTACCGAGGCGGCTACGCCCGAGCGCATGTTAGCCGGTGCATACGATGGCGAAGCGGGGCGCAAACTCGAAGAGGTGCGCTTGCAGGTGCCACCGGGTAGCATGGTCTATATCAATGCGCGCATCTTCCACGCCATCGAGGCCAAGCCGGTCGACTCGTCGCAGCCCTACCGCATCTTCAATATCGATATCTTTAAACAGGCGGGGCCGCCACATCGATACACGCAGGAAATTCCAAGAGAGTGGAGCGCCGGGGCCGATGCCTATCGTCAGCAGCTCTTTTTGCGCGATCCCTACAGCGAAGGTTGCTGGGAGACACAAGAG
>JBLHGI010000426.1:0-4147 GCA_047616505.1 Planctomycetota bacterium | reverse complement strand
TGCAATGGTGCCCGCCTGTGAATCATCGGAACGCACTGTGGCGCAATGCACTTGCAATGCTGGTGCATGATCCGATGCTACAGGGAGACTGGTTCGATTCCCGCCGCCTCCACCATTTGTAAAAAGCGCAATTCCTTGTTTATTATGGGAGTTGCGCTTTTTGGTTCTGGCAATAGGGGGGGGGGGCTGTTGCATGAATATTGCATTGTCCTGCTGGACAACCACTCTTTGGCCTAGGCGTTCGATGGCTTGGGCCATGCGGCGATCATTGGCGCATGGCCCAAGCCATTACCACCAGGATTTCGGGGCTTTGCGCACGTCGGCCATCTGATAGACTCCCCATGTTGTATTGGTTTTTATAAACCACCATCGTAGATTTATAGTCAGTGCTTATATCTGGAGCACGACCCCTATCGTCTCTACCTTCGCTAAAGGTATCGCCATGCAAACAGTCCATATCGACGTTCCCGACGAAATTTTCCTTGCCTTAAAGGATACGCCGGAGCAACTCTCTCGTGAAATACGCATGGCCGCCGCCGCCAAGTTATATGAGATCGGAAAACTCTCATCCGGTCGTGCCGCCGAACTTGCGGGTGTTTCAAGAGTGAGTTTTTTGCAATCCCTGGCAGAATACGGCGTAGCCATATTCGACCTGCGCGAAGAAGAATTATTGCAAGATCTGGCCAATGCCTGATCGAGTAATTTCAGATACATCGCCCCTCTACTATCTGCACCGTCTGGGTGCTCTGGATCTGCTGCACCATCTCTATAAACAAATTGTCATACCTCAGGCTGTACTAGAGGAGTTGCAAGCTGGAGCCCGACAGGGCGAGGTTGTGCCAGATATTCGGCAGATTGACTGGATTGAAGTTCGCTCTGTGCATTTGCCCCGCATACTTGGCTTGGTAACTGATTTAGGTGCAGGAGAAGCGCAAGTGCTGGCATTAGCTCTTGAAGATGAGGGCAGTCTAGCTATCGTCGATGATGGATTAGCGCGCCGCATAGCTCGTGCGCAAAATCTGAGAATTACGGGGACAGCCGGTGTGTTGCTCAAGGCAAAACAATCTGGGCATCTTGATGAGATATCTCCTCTTTTGGACAAACTGGACCGTTTAGGCTTCAGACTGGCTGAAGACGTCAGGATTACGATTCTCCGTTTGGCGGGAGAAATCGGGTGAACCGGAATTCGTTTATGCCCAATGCAGAAAAACGGAGAACGTATAATCTGCATACGAGTCTTGGCTCCATATCTACTTTTTGCCAAGAGCCAGTGAAACAATCTTACTCCGCACATTTTGGGGGAGCGTGTGCCACACCTCGACAACTGTGACCATGTCGTCAGGCAGCGTTTTCTGGTACACACTTGGTACACACTCCGGCTGTTGAAATGTGTGTTGGTCTTGTACGGGAGGCGTTGAGTTTTGTGAATCAGCGGGTGTCGCCGCCGACTCTAATGTGTTGTTTTGTAGAGCTTTTGTGTCGCCTTGCCGCGCGGATGTGGGTTTTTCGTTTTCCGCTTCGATGGGTTCGATTTCCGCCGCCTCCACCATTTGTAAGAGACGCAACCTTCTGTTTTATCGGAGGTTGCGTTTTCTGTTTCTGCGCCTACCGCTTGCTGGTACTCCACTGGTACTCTTCTCACGGGCAAAACAACTTCAGCCACCCGTTCGACGGCATCGGCAAGGCGATCTTCTCGGGCATGGCCATAGACGTTCATGGTCAATTCGGGTGACGCGTGTCGAGCGAGGGTTTGGGCTTCTTTGACGGTGACGCCGCTTTCGATGACCAGATTGATGTATGCTTTGCGGATGGCGTGAAAGTCGATCTTGCCGCCAGGTCCATGCTTTGGTATTCCAGCAGATAGTAAGTCTTGGTCCACACTGCGTGCCGTATGGGAGGGCACATAGAAGAGCGGTTGCTTAGGCATAGTGGCTGTATGCTGCTTGCGTTTGTGAAATTTCGCGTAGAGGCGACTCGGCTCTTCGGATCGGGCAAACTCATACAGTTTATTTGCTAGGTCTTTGGGGAGAGGCTGAAAGCAAGACTTTCGGTTTTTGGTCCATTCCGATTCCAGTTGCAATCCTGAATGCTCTACATCCAAATGTTCCAGAGTTAGTCGGCGCAACTCACTTGCCCGTAAGCCGGTAAGGAAGGCGGCCTCGTAGAGAAGGCGTCGGTGCGTAGGGCTTCGACGTAGTTTGCTACCGTTTTGCCCGCACTTGTTTTGAGAAGTTCGCGAGAGGCCTTTTCTGCACGAGGCAAGATGCCCACCAGATCGCCAAGAGATCCAAGGCCGAGCTGATCCTGCTACCAATTCAGGCGCGTTCGACGGTTGCGTACATGGTTAGCTTCTATGTTCTATATATGACCCATGGACACACCAGAGACGGACTTGGGAACTCTGGGCATCTATATAAGAGAAAATACGCCTGCCGCGACCCGTGAAAGGCGTGCCGAGCATCCTCGTATTACTCAGACCCAGCGCCATCAATCCCCTTCCATAACCCCCTCACTCGCGTTCTAAATAGTATTATATATATTAACTTAGCGCTACTTAGACTTAAGCGTGTGGCCTTTACCTTTGCGATTCCACGCCCCTACGAACCTATTCCCGTAGGCATCAGCTTTCAGAGTCACTATCTCTTCCCCCGTCTTGTTGAAGACCCAAACGCCGCCGCCATTCGGAATGGCCTCCAGTTCGACCAGTTCCTTGCCTGTGGGGCCGTATATCTTGACCTGCCCATGGCCCTCAGTCGTGGCCCCCAGGTTGACTAGTTCCTTGCCTGTGGGGCTAAATATCTAAGCTAATGACTTTACTATAATTCAATTATAGTTTATTGTCGTTAAGTAGTTTTAGTTGTCTGAATTCCTGAAAAGTGGCATAAGCGGTTGCTGCGCACGGGAACAAGAAAGGTTTATGGATAAAAACAAGGCTTATGGAACAAAAAATAAAATTGGATAGTAATAGAGTCCCATATACAATTAGCCGATTAGTCAAAGCAGTCTTTTTGCTAAGTGTATTTTGGTCGGCAGGTGTGCTTGCTGGGCCAGGAGCGGCAGGGTGGCCTGCTAATGGTGATTGGCAACCGCTGCTCGACTCAAGTGGCAATCTGTATGTCGATCCGAACGGTGATGCGAATGGCTCTAAAAACCTCGTAGGTGATGCAACGAATGCCAGCGCCTACCTCTATAATAATGGCACCTATCAGTTTTTCCGTTTGCTGTTGGAACAGAATCCCCTTAATAATGCGGAAACCTCATTCGAGTCTTTTGGGTATGGCGTAGTTTTGGATACAGATGGGGTGTCAAATACGTTCGAACTACTCATAATTGTTGATGGCATTGCATCCGGTGGGGCGACCGAGTCGGTTATAATAGAGCAAAATGACTTTCAGACGGGCGCTGGCATCGATGATCCATCTGACGCTTCCGAAACAGAATATAAAAGATACGATGCAATGGGTGCTGATGCTCATACGCGTGTTTCATCATCCGGTACTACGTTCAATAGCAAAGATAACCATTATCTCGACATTGCCGTCCCCTATGCTGATATGCTGGCAGCCAACAATGCCCCAAACGATGCAGCGGGTGATAATCGGTTGGATGCGGCACTAACCGTTACGAGTCCGATTCGCGTCTTTTTTGGGACCTCGTCATCGGCGAGAACATTAACGACAAATGGAGCAGACCTGATAGGCAGCAGTCCGTATGCCTTGTCTACCCACCTGTCGAAGGTGATCAATCTGAATGGTAGCGCAGCTACTGCAAATAATGCGTCGGTATTGGCCAATATAGAAAGCGGCTCTCTATCCTATTCTGAAGGAGATGGAGCTACCGCGGTCACGAGTGCGCTCACGGTGACCGATTCCGACGACACGAATATCGAAAGTGCGACCGTCCAGATTACGGGCAATCTAGATAATAATGAGGACGTGTTAGCGTTTACCAATCAGAATGGCATTACGGGCAGCTGGACCTCGGGCACTGGAACGATGGCGTTGACGGGGTCCGCGACCAAGGCGAATTACCAGACGGCGCTGCGATCGATTACCTACCAGAATACCGATACCGACAATCCTTCGACGGCGACGCGCACGGTGACCTTTATTGTCAACGATGGCGACGACAATTCTAATACTGATCA
>JBLHGI010000425.1:0-4174 GCA_047616505.1 Planctomycetota bacterium | reverse complement strand
GCCGCACCCACCAGTGCTCGTCTGCTAGTGCAGAACGGAGTGCGGGGACAGCTGTTGCGGCGGCGGGTCCCCACAGACCCAATATATCGCAGAGCGCCGCGCGCACGAGCCACAACGCGTCGTCGAGGGCATCGACTAAGAGCGGGGCGATGCGCGGCCCCATGGCCTCTAAGGCCTGTGCTGCGCGCAGGGCGGTCGGGTTGGTGCCGTGGGCGTTGTCGGGCGTTTTGTCCTCGATATGGGATTCGACTGCGCGCGTTTCGCGGCGCAGCACGTCCAAGAGGTCGGGGACGATGCTTGCGTCGTGCTGGCCGAGGGCGTAGGCGGCGCGCAGGCGCTCGGCTTCGCCGCCCTCTTGCACCTGGGCCAATAGGACCTTTGTTTCGCCCTGCGGTGCCGCGGCGCTGGGCTGGCCGCAGAGCCAATTCCAGACATAGTGCTCGACGGGATCGGCCGGGCCATCTAATTGCCACGCCGCCTGTTGGTGGTTCCAAGACGGGGTGGGTGGCCACTGCATGCGCGCAAATTGAAACTTGAGCATATAGCGCTTGCGATCGCTGCTATTGGCCATGGCGCGGTGCCAGGAATCGAAGTGCAATAGGGTAATGGTACCGGCCTCGCCGCAGAGGGCGAGTTCTTCTTCACGGCATTGAGTCGGATCGGCGCTTGAGATATGTTCCCAGTTTTGCACGCCGGGCAGAATGCCGGTGGGCCCCATGTCTTCTGTCGTGTCCTGCGGATAATAGAGCGCGAGTATCCAGTGGTGGCAGGGGTGGCGCGTATTGTGGTCAAAGACATAGCAGTCCTTGTGCCAGCTCTGCCCCTTGCTGCCGGGTGGATTGAGGTGGCCGTGGCGATGGGGGTTCATAGTATAGCGGGGACCGAGTAGGCTCTTGAGGGCCCCGGCGACATTGGGATGATCGAAGACCTCTTTGATCTGCGGCAGGCGCGGTAGGATATTGTTGCCGAGATTGCCCTCTTTGGCAAAGACTTCCTCGATGCTGTCGTAGATATGTTGGTGCACGGGCGTGACGAAGTCGGCTTTTACTTGTATATAACCATCGCGTATAAACTGCTGGATTTGGACGTCTGTAAGCAGGTGTTGGGCGTCGGTCATGGAGTGCTCCTCGCAGGCGATATGAGAGTATTGAAGATGGCGCCAAGACAAAATATTGACAAGGGGATGTCTGGCGATATAATCACAGCGAGTCTTGCCCGCACTGCATTCACTGCGCCGCTCAGGCCCAACCACCGTCTCCCTATATGGCCTCTTATATGATCCGCCCGCTGCGCCGCCGCGACCAACTTGGCTACGGCGCCATCGACCTCGGCATCGCGGCGGTCGAATCACTGGTGCAGCTCTACCTACTCAAATTCTATCACGATGTCATGGGGCTACCCTCGACGTGGGTCGGCATCGCGATGGCGATAGCCATTCTCTGGGACGCCGTTTCCGACCCAGTGATGGGCGGCATATCGGATCGCACGCGCCATGCTCAGGGGCGTCGTCGGCCCTATTTTTTGCCCGGTGCGCTGCTGATGGCGCTGAGCTTTGCGTTGATCTTCAACCCGCCGTCGCTGGGTAGTGGCGCGTTTTCCTTCGCCTATTTGCTGGTTACGTTTATCCTGCTCAATACGGCTATGACTATCCTCTCCGTGCCGCATGCGGCCCTCGGGGGTGAGATGAGCTTTGATCGCCACGAACGCAGTGCGCTCTTTGGTTTTAAGCGGCTCTTTGCCACGTTGGGAGCCTTGCTAGGGCTCGTGCTGCCGGCGCTGCTGCTCAATTATTGGAATGCGGGCGAGGGGGCAGACTGGGTGGCTCGCTCGCGCAGTGTCACTAGTTGGCTGTTGGGGCCTGTTATCATGGTGACGGCTTGGGTGAGTTACCGCGTAACAAAGGGGCTGGACCGACCGCATATAGAAGGAGAGCAGCTGCGGTTGAATCAGGTATGGCCGCTCTTTGCCGAACAGCGCTTTGCTCTGCGCAACCCGCTCTTTTTAGTGCTGGCAATCGCCTTTGTAGTCGCGGCGATAGGGCGCACGCTCAACGCCTCGATTGCCCTGTATTATTACGAGTACTATCTGCAGTTGAGTGAGCGCGCGGCAGTGGGGGCGATTCTGCTGCCGTTCTTTGTTTGTTTTATTGCTTCGGTGCCCATTTGGGTCTGGCTCGGGAGGCGCTGGGGCAAAAAAAAAGCGGCTGTCAGCGGTGTGTTGGCACTAGGAGTTTCGACGGCGGTGGTCTATCCGCTCTTTACCCCGGGTCAGCTGTTCTGGCCGGTGGTCTATTCTCTGGTAGGGGGAGCACTGGCCGGTGCAATTGTATTGCTTGATTCGTTGGTGGCCGACAGCATCGACTACGACCGGCTGCGCTCGCGCCGCGAGCGCGAAGGGCTCTATTTTGGCGTCTGGAAGATGAGCACAAAAATATCGCGGGCGCTGGGGCTCGCACTGGCCGGCCTGCTCTTGGACCTGATCGGTTTTGATGAGGAAATGGCGACGGTTGCACCCGAAACGAGTGAGTACTTGGCCCTTGTTTTTGGCCCAGTCGTCGGACTGTGCTTTATCGCGGCCGGTTGTTTGCTGTGGTGCATGCCGCTGGACGACACGCTGCATGAGCGGATCCAGAGCCTGTTGCGCCGTCGCGAAAGCAAAAAGCCTCATTTATAACAGTGCTGGTGCCGTGAGGACGTGGCTTCAAAGTTAGGTGGTAGACCGATTCGGCAAAGTGCTGGGGCGGTTTTTTTATGCTTGTTGGCGAGGCTTCAATGCGCTTGGAGTGGATGAGAAATTTTATATAGATTGTAGGTGTCTTTCATATAAACACCAATGCGAGAGGGAGGTGGCCTGATGGAAAAGCTAGAACAGAAACTCAAGGGGCGCGTGGCATTGGTCACGGGCAGTGGGCGCGGTTTGGGGCGGGCGTATGCGCTGCGTCTGTAGCGATTTGTCCGACTACGTCACGGTGCAGGTCTTGGCTGTGTGCGGTGGTTTTATTCTGACGGCGACCTGAGATATAGAAAGGGAAAACATGACTAAACTGAGAGTGGGATCGATAGGGTGTGGCGGCCGCGCGCGGGCGCATGCGCGCGGTTATGTATTTGCCGACAATGCCGAGATCGTCGCCTGTGCTGACCCAGTAGAAGAAAGTGCGCGCGCCTATGCCGATGACTTTGGTGTGGCGAATGTCTATAGCGACTACCGGGAGATGTTGGAAAAGGAAGAGCTCGATGTGGTTAGCAACTGCACGTGGACCAAGCTGCACACGCCGATTGTCGTAGAGGCGGCAGCGAGCGGTGTGCGCGCTATTCACAGTGAAAAACCAGTAGCCACGAGTTGGGGTGATGCCAAGAAGCAGCACCGTGCAGCGGTGGAAAATGAGGTGCAGTTGACCTACTGCCACCAGCGGCGTTTTCACCCGGCTTTTTATCGCGCCAAACAACTAATAAAAGAAGGGGAAATTGGCGAGCTACAGCGCGTCGAGGGCAGCTGTCGCAACCTGTTCGACTGGGGCACGCACTGGTTTAATATGTTCTGTTATTACAACGACGACCAACCCGCGGAAGCGGTGATGGCGCAGGTCGATCCTAAAGATATGCACACGTGGTTTGACGTGTCGATGGAGGGCGGTGGTTTGGCCTGGATCAAATGGAAAAACGGCGTGCAGGGGTTGATGGTGACGGGGCATGCCGGCGACGTGGGTGCCAATAACTTCAACCGCATTTTGGGATCGGATGGCATGATGGAGGTGGGCATCGGCGCAGAGTTGCGTCTGTTGAGTGCGGGGCAGTCGTGGCGCGATGTAGAGCTCATGGGCTCGCCCTACGACGACGATGTCGCCCGCATTTGCGAGACGATGCGCCACGATGATGGTCAGGTTGTCGGTATGCAGACCGGGGGCGATATGCACTTTATCGCCGATGTGCTATCGGTGCTCGATTTGTTGCGCTGTGTGGAGAGTGGTGAAGAGCCGGCTCTTTCGAGTCGTACGGCGCTAGCTTCTAGCGAGCTGATGTTCGCTGCCTATGAGTCGGCGCGGCAGCGAGCACAGGTGGTATTGCCCTTGCAGGCCGAAGATTGGGCCTTTGAGCGTATGTTGGAAGATGGGACGTTGGTGGCTTCTTAGGTTGGGCGCGAGAAACTAGGCTGGTAGAGCGGCGCGCTGCGAGCA
>JBLHGI010000424.1:0-4191 GCA_047616505.1 Planctomycetota bacterium | reverse complement strand
CAGGCGGCGATGCCGGTGACTGGAGCTTGCAACGACCAACCGAGGATCATACCCAAGAAAGCGGCGGAAATGCCCAGAGCCTCAATCGAACCCGAAAAACTGATCAGAGCGAACACAAATCCAGTGCCCAACCACGCGTAGCGATAGACGAAGAGAAAGTGCTGGACATTTTCTTCTTTGTAGGCTTTGGCCAATAGAAAACGCCGCACCAATCTGCGCGTTATTTTATACCCCAGCCACAGTGCCACCAGAGTGGCGATACCCAAGACGGGCCCTTCGGAATAGAGATACTCGCTGGCGTAATTCTTAAAGTAGATAGTGTAATCACTTATAGCTTTGAGCACCTATATCTCCTTAACAAAAAATCGACCAACAAAAACCCTAATTTATCCATACGCAGGAGACAAAATGGGCTCAAGTCGCTCTACCATATTGCCGCAGTAACTTCAAAACCCTCTCGCTGAGGATCTCGCTCGCCAGCGGCTGCGACAGCACACCATTGACGCGCAGTTGCACAGCCCCTGCTATCTGCTCCTTTGTGGCATCGCCCACGACCATAATAATGGGTATAAATGGTAATTTTTTATCCGAACGCACCTGCCGCACTAGCTCAAAACCGCTCTCTCGGCCGACATTCATATCGGTGACGATCAGGTCGGGCGGATCCGACCAGATATAGGACACTGCTCTGCGCACACTGCTAAAAGGCTGGACGGCAATGCCGCGCTCCCCTAAAGCATCGTCTATCGTTTGCAGCATATTCGGATCGGCACTCACCGCGACCACCTCAGCTGAACGGTCAAGATTATCGGGCAAAAGCAAAGCCCGCAGCAGGATCTGCATGGGACGTTCTTTCACCGGCTTAATCAGATAACCATCCGCCTTGCGGCTTTTGAGCAGGGCTTCGCCCTGCTCGGATATCGAACCAGTCGTGACGACGACGTGGACGTCCGGATACTGTTTTTTTACGGTATCCAATAGCTCCCATCCATCGATGCCCGGCATAAACAACTCGGCAATGACTAAAGCGACCGGCGTGCCCTTGAGAAAGTCCAGCGCTTCCTGCCCACTACCGGCGCTCATCGCCCTATAGCCTTCAGCCTCGACAAGGCTATGTAGCTCTTTCCGCTCTCCATCAGCGTCATCGACGACCAGCACCTGGGCATCATGCACGACTTCGTGTAATGGCTTGTCTCTTGCAACGGTCCCAATCATATCATTCACCTACAACATTGGAAGAATCTGCAATCTTTTGTTCGGCTTCATTGACCAACTGCGACGATGCCTGATCCAGCGCAGGGGATTGGTTTTCCGACTGTATTTCATTGATGTGCTCATCTACCGCCCGGGACTGTTCGGCAGTGGCGATATGAATGATGGCATCGCCTCTGTGAACCAGGGGATTGACAATCTGGCCGATCACCAGCCCGTCGTGCGGGGCCTCGACATCCAATACGGCATCGCCAAACGGATCGGCGACTGATCCCAGAAGCTGTCCCTTCTCGACGCGCTCACCCAACTTCACGTTCAGATGCAAAATGCCGCTCTGCCGCGCGCGCACCCAACTCGTGCGGCGAGACTCGACCGACGCGGTACGGCGGCGCGCTCTGCCGCGACGGATCATCCCCAACTCGGCCATGACGCGCAAAACACCGTCGACACCTACGCGGATCGCGTCCTCGTTGAAGCGCAGGGGTTCACCCGCTTCGTAGAGCAGGACGGGCAAGCCACGCCGATTGGCCGTGCCGCGCAGCGATCCAGGCGGAGCCTTGCCGTGAATCACCACGGGGGCGGCAAATGCCTTGGCCAGCCGCTGCAGCTCCTCGTTTTCCAGGTTGCAGCGAATTTGCGGCAAGTTAGCCCGCGGTGGAGCCGCCGTGTGCAGGTCGATGCCATACGAGCACCGCTCCATGATCTCCGTCATAAACAGATGCGCCAAACGAGAGGCCAATGAGCCGCGCGCCGAACCCGGAAATGAGCGGTTGAGGTCTCGACGGTCGGGCAGATAGCGCGACTGATAGACAAAACCAAAGACATTGATGATGGGTACGGCGACCAGCGTGCCGGTCAACCGACTGACGTCCAACCGCTGCAACACGCGGCGAATAATCTCCACGCCATTGATCTCATCGCCGTGCAGCGCGGCGCTCAAAAACAGCCGCGGCCCTTCGCGCCGGCCGTGCAGCACCTCGACGGGCATGGCCATCTCGGTGTGGGTATAGAGCCGACCTATGGGCAGGGCAACTTTGCACCGCTCCCCCGGCGATATACAGCTGTCCCCCATAGTAAAAGACTCGCGGACGTTCTTCATCCCTTGCCCTTGGTCTTGGTCTTGCCCGGTTTGGCGTTCTTTTCGATGAATTCGATAATCTTGCCGGCCACATCGATATTGGTAGCTCCTTCGATGCCTTCCAGACCGGGTGAGGAGTTAACCTCCATTACCACCGGCCCGTGGTTGGAGCGCAGCAGGTCTACCCCCGCTACATTGAGCCCCATCGTCTTGGCCGCGCGCACTGCTGTCGAGCGTTCTTCCGGAGTGAGTTTGATCGAAACGGCCGATCCACCCCGATGCAGGTTGGAGCGAAACTCTCCCTCGGCCGCCTGCCGCTTCATCGCCGCGATAACGCGACCGCCGATGACCAGACAGCGCAGATCCGCCCCACCGGCCTCTTTGATAAACTCCTGCACCAAGATATTGGCATCCAAGCCGCGGAAGGCCTCAATGACCGACTCGGCCGCTTTGCGCGTCTCGGCCAATACCACGCCGATGCCCTGCGTGCCCTCTAGCAACTTGATCACTAGCGGCGCGCCGCCGACCGTGCCAATCAGGCCATCAATATCCTTGGTCGAATGCGCAAAACCCGTCACCGGCAGGCCTATGCCATCGCGGGCCAAAAGTTGTAGCGAGCGCAGTTTATCGCGGGACCGGGTGATGCCCTGCGACTCGTTGACCGAAAAGACCCCCTTCATTTCAAATTGCCGCACCACCGCCGTGCCATAAAAAGTATAGGAGGCACCGATGCGCGGAATCACAGCATCATGCCCTTCAAGCGTCTCGCCCTGATAGATAACCGAAGGACGATGCGAAGTGATATTCATATAGCAGCGCCGGTAGTCGACCACCGACATTTCGTGTCCACGCTCTTTCCCAGCTTCTACTAGACGGTTAGTTGAATACAGCGAAGCTCTCGAAGACAAAACGGCGATTTTCATTTTTGCTCTCTTTCTTTGGAGTTAATTACTTGCTACTCAGGGAAGATCGACCGGGATCAATTAAGAAATGGCGCCGCACGGCCTGACGGCCCAACAACATGCGAAACCCCATGACGTCGCGATTGGTCAACGTAATTTCGATCGGCCAATTCTGGCCCATCAGCTCAATATGGGTGTGGATCACCGGCCGCCACTCGGCCTGCCCGCCCGAATTGCGCACATTGCGCATATCGATCACTTCGGCCACCGACTCTACGGTGCGGTGAAAATCCCGCTGATAGGGGTGCACTTTAAAGCGGACCATCTTCCGGCCTTCTTCCTCGAAGTGATGCAAGTCGATAGCGTGTAGCGCCGAGGTCCTCGCCCCGGTATCGACCTTGACCTTGATCTTCTCTACGCCCAGATCCGGCAACGCCACCCACTCGCGCCAGCCGATGACGGGTTTGGGCTTCCTCTGACTGGCGCGTTTTTTTTTCGACACTGGGTCAGGAGGTAATGGTTTCCCAATGGGCGTTTGTATACAGGACGGCATTGACTTGCTCATGTCGCTTAAAGACCTCTTCTCGTTCCTTGCGTGAAAACCGAGCAATCCGATTCTACCCTGCAAATGCAAAAAGGATGCCACCGCCCATATCTCCTGTATTGGTCAATCACTCCTCCTTCAGCACGTCACTTTGACGCCCTCCAGAACTCCTACTACGAAATTTTGACGTAGTGCAAACAGCACACTCCCTGAAATGAGCAGAAATTCAGTTGGGTACAAGATTTGCGATGTTCATCATTACTCTGCTATTCGACCCTTCTGAACTTCTCAGCTCCATAAAGCCCATGGAAGGGCAGGCCATAGAGCACCACGTAAAAGAACAATTAACCGAACGAGTCACTCCATCTATCTGCCCGGAAAACAATAGCCATGACCGATCCAACAACTAACCCCTGGGAAGCATTAAAGACCGTCCTTGTCGAGGAGGACCCGCT
>JBLHGI010000423.1:0-4192 GCA_047616505.1 Planctomycetota bacterium | reverse complement strand
CTCGGGCCCAGCGAAGTTTGGCGCAATTTTGTCGTGCTCAAATGGACCTTCCCCCTCGTACTACTATTAGCTCTATCCTGGCATATAACAAACTCTATAGCCTGGAGCTTTGCTTTTGCCCCCGATCAGAAACGACCGCGACTACGCTCGCTCTTTATGGCCAAACTGGCTGGCGAGGCGGTTAACCAGCTCACCCCATTGGCCAATTTGGGAGGCGAACCGCTCAAAGCCTATCTTCTCAAGCGCGAAGCACCGGCTTCTAGTGGCCTAGCGGCAGTCGTCATCAACAAAGCTGCCCAGATACTAACGGGCTTGTTTTTTACAACCCTAGGTCTCAGCCTGGTCTTCTTTTATTGGGGTTTGCCTTTGGCAATACCGCTCGCCATAAAGGTGGGCTTGGTCTCCCTATTGGGGCTGGCGGGCTTGCTTTTGTTATTACTGTGGAAAAAGCAGCAGCAGTTATTCTCTTCTATTATGCGCGTGCTGAGTAAGTTTGGCATGCACACCGCCGTCCTCGAAGAACGCATGGCCAAAGCCGCGCGCATTGATGCCAGCATCGGCCACTTCTATCGCGAACACAAGAAGCGCTTCTTTCTCGTCCTGCTCTTCCATAGCTTTGGCTGGCTACTTGGCGCCTGCGAGACCTATGTCATACTGCGCACCTTGGAAGCCTCTATCAACTTCCCCGTGGCTTTCCTAATCACATCTCTCACCGTCATTATCAATAGCCTATTTTTCTTTATGCCCTCCAATATCGGCGTATTAGAAGGTGGTCAGGTCTTCCTACTCACCACTTTGGGCCTAAACCCGGCCATTGGCCTGTCTTTGGGCATAGCCAAACGCATGCGAAAAACCTTCTGGATATTTGTTGGCTGGCTATTTCTCACCCACCTGAGTCGCCAAGCCTTAAAAGACGAATTGCATGAACGTAGATACAGCCGTGACGCAAACAAGGACAAGACCGACATCTTGCGCGGGGAGTTGAATTACAATTGATATTTTCTTTTCTATTCTGCCTCATCGCCGCGAATTTGGCCCATGCACAAGAGTCTACTGTGCACTATACGCTACGACAGTTCATAGACAGTGCTCTAGAGCACAATGGCGATATTGCGGCAGCCCATTGGAAAGTCGCCGCCGCTAACGCCCAACTGCGCAAAGCCCAATCTGGCCGTTTTCTATCGCGCCTGCGCCTGAAAAGCGAGAGTGGTCTAGTCCCCGAAGCCAAGGGGGATATTTTCAATCCTCCCAACGACACATCCGGCGTGCGTCCACTTGGTCCGTTCAACCGAACCGAGCTAGAGTTTGTTCAACCCCTCTACCCAATAAGCTACGGCCAACAGTTAAAAAAAGCCGCCGAGAATGGAGTCGGTGTAGAGAGAGCTGATCTCGCAGAAGCGAGAATAGCCGCCATATACGAAGTCAAGAAATACTATTACGGTTTTTTGTTTGCTCAGGATCTACTTTCCCTAGTCCAGCGTCTGACGAGTGAACTATTGGAGCGCCAAGACGAGTTGGCAGATGCAGATGCTCTGCCTATGTCGAGCCGATACAAACTAGACCTCGCCCTTATCTCATTAGAGGGACAAGAACGCGAGGTCACGTCGAAATTACAGTTGGCACAGCGAGCATTGGCGTGGCGCTCAGGCCTCTCCGAAACGACGCCAGTCAAAATTCGCGCACAGTGGTTGGCCCCAGTACAGGCAGCCGTCCCCTCCTTAGAGGAGCTATTACAAAGTGCGGCGGCCATGCGCCCGGACTGGCAAAAGTTGCAGGCCGGCATCGTCGCCAGAAAAGCGCTGCGCGATGCAGCTCGCAGCGCCTATAAACCTCAGATATTTATCGGCGGTGGCGTGCGCTACGCCATTGCCCCCGGACGTACTGACCAGCACAATCCGTTTGTCAAAGACGAGTTTAACGTCTTTAACGGCGCCATTTTTCTCGGCGTACGCCAATCGCTCGAATTCCACTTGATGGCCGCCGACGTGGACAAAGCACAGGCGGAATATCGCGAGCTTCGTGCGATGAAAGATGGGGCACTACAGGGCATACGTCTCGATGTGCGCCGCGCCTATGCCAATTATCAGCGGCGTTCCGGCGACCTAGAATCGGCGCGCAAGAGCCGCCAACTGGCTCGCCAGTGGCTCAAAGAAGCGCAGGAAGAGTACGAGTTCGATCCCGGCGAGATCAAAGAGCTTATAACGGCATTTGAGAGTTGGGCACAGATCGAACAAAATTATTATCAGGCCATCTACGATTTCAATTTAAGTGTGGCTGATTTGGAAAGAAAAACGGGGGGAATGGAATTGAGCAAAGAGGATGCAGATGCACTACAGACCGACTAAGCGTATCTGCTCTTGCCTCGTCGCGGTCTCTTTGTTTGCTGCTATGACGAGCGCGTTTGCCAAAGATGATCTGAGCCAAGAAATCGGACACTTGCACGAGTCCCTTCAAGCGCCTCTGCGACACGGAGATGACGTCGCCAAAAAATTCGTCGCGAATTGGATCGATATTCGTTCATTTACGCACCATACATTTGGCGACTATTTAGAAGAAAGCCTCGAAGCCTACGAAAAAGTCTTAAGTGATGCAGAGTTTCGCGATCTGGTTGCCGACTACGAAGCCCAACTCGCCACCGCACTTGGTAAACGCTTAGTACGCGACTTAGGCCAGCAGTTGAACCAGCCCTCATTACACGGTCTAAAACTACAGGCGTTGGAAATGCAGGACGGCCGTGGCACCCTACAGCTGAGTGCACTGCACCCCGGCGATGCCACCACCACTTTAGAGGCCCACTTGTTATTGCGCGACGAGCGCTGGCAAATAGACAAACTCACCATCGGCAGTACCGATCTTAGCACCTATTACCGCCAGCAGTGCCGCGACATTATAACGAACCTCTACTCACTACCCGTGCTCATCGCTCGCCTAGCGGATAGAGACTATATCATCATCGATGATTTTTCGACTACACCCAAGGGGCAGAAGCCGCGCGACTGGGGAGCTTGGCGCGATAAGGATCAAGACAAACCCCTGCTCTACCAAGTGCAGGGGCAGAACGATCGCCACTACCTAGCGGCCAGCGACTCTGGTTACTCAGTCATCTTAGGGAAATTCGTCCAATGGAATCCACGCGAATACCCCATCATGACCTGGTGCTGGCGGGCCAATGCCCTACCGCCGGGAGGCAACGAGTTTCTCAATCACGCCAACGACAGTGCTGCCGGCATATACGTCATCTTTTCGCAGAACTGGCTACGCGTTCCCAAACAGGTCAAATACGTGTGGAGTTCGACCTTACCTGAGGGCACCGTCGGCCGCCGAAATAAAATATTTAGACCCTGGTTTTTCGTCGTCGAAAGCGGGGAAGATAATGTAGGCAAGTGGGCCTTTGAGATAGTAGACTTAGAACGCGACCACAAACTCAAACTCGGCGGCCCCCCCGCCAAGAGCACCATTGGCCTCGGCCTGTTGACCGATGCCAATTCAACGGATTCTTATGCCGAAGCGTTCTATGCAGATATCAGGGTGTGGAAACGAAAGGCGATGGAGCAAAACCTAATTAAAAACCACTGTGGCGACCTGCCGAGAGGCACCATGCAGACGGCGCTGAGAAATGACAACCTTCTCAGCATTAGCAGCGAGCCCAGCCAGTGAGGCCAATAAGATGAGTATAAAAAAACTATGGTTGGGCAGCGTATTGACTCTCTGCATACTCTCAATCTCAGCTGAGTCACAAACGGCTACAGAACTAGAGCCCCTCGATCCCATTGCCTTTTTGCGCAACCACGACGCACAGGTAAAAGACCTTCTAAGCCAAGCTCCCCAGGATACGCTTCCCGTTGAGCTGCGCAATACGCTGAAGGAGCGCATCAACTCCGCCTTCGATTTTTCCGAGTTGAGCAAACTGGCATTGGGCACGCATTGGCAAGAGCGCACCCCCGATCAACGCACGCATTTTATCGATACGTTTAGCGGCATTATTAAAGAACAGAACTTCGATAGTTTTCTGCGCTATTATCGCGAAGGTAACATCACGTATAAAAGCCAGGAAATCACCGAGGGCAAAGCCACGGTCAAGGCCTCAGTGCCCCTCAAGCGCGAGCAGGTTGAGATCGTATACAGCCTACACCAAGTCGACGATCAATGGCACATTTACGACTTGAGTATAGATGGGGCGAGCACGGCCGAG
>JBLHGI010000422.1:0-4200 GCA_047616505.1 Planctomycetota bacterium | reverse complement strand
ATCGAAGAGGGTGAAGAAGACGAAGGAGACGAAGGAGACGATTAGACGAACTCGTCGTATATCTTTTCCAACGCCGCCGTCTGCCGAACTGCGCTGTAGTTTTCTTCCACATGCTCCCTTCCCGCTCGACCTATCACCGGCCAATCTGCCGCTTGCTCGACCAAGTGTACAATGCGTTCGGCCACCGCTTCAGCATCGCGTTCTGGCGCCAAAAAACCGCTCTCGCCATCGCGCACGTATTCTGGTATATCCGCATGCGTACTGCCAATAATAGGCATGCCAGAAGCCTGTGCATCGAGCAAAATGACCGGCGCCCCTCCCTCGCCATCGCCGTTGGCGGCCGTAACGCTAGTTTGCAGTAAAATATCGTGTTGAGGCAACTCGTCTAATACCTGCGCATAGGGCAGCATGCCGCGAAAGAAAGTGCGAGGGCGCAAAGCCAACTCGTCGACGAGCGCCTCCAGCTGGCGGCGGTCTTCCCCATCGCCGACCAAGGTAAGCCGGTACGGAAAAGAACGCCGCTCTAGCGCAAGTGCCAACCCGCGCAGCGCATAGGGAATGCCTTTCTTTTCCTTGAAACCGGCACAAATAAGAAAACGCACTTCGTTTTTTAGATGACGCTCGCAGAAGGCAATGCGCTCCACGTCCACCCCGAGATGCCAAACCCTGACTTTGTCGGCGGGACACCCCAACCCGTGCAGGCGTTCGGCCATCGCCCCTCCTTCCGCTAAGAACTGGTCCCCCCGCTCAAAGAGCGTGCGGTAATGGCGCATCCAACGTGGATAGCGCGGATACTCCGTGGCATCGGCACCATAGAAAGTCGTCAAAAGCGGCAGGCCCGTCTGCCGTTGAGTACGCAATAAACGACAGCCTTCGTAGCCGAAATGAGCGTGCAATAATTCTACATTCTCTCGCTCTACAATAGACCGATAGAACGGGTACTCGTTGTTGACCTTGCGCCACAGGCGATTGAGCAACCGTTTGCCAAAGGAGAACTCTTCCGCTGAATACAGGCTCGCCACGGGATAGGCATCGAGATTTATTGCCCCCTGTGTCAGCACGACGGGCCGATAGCGCCGCAGACGATGGATCTGCTCATAGACCCAGGGCCCCGCCGTTTGCAGATAAGGAGAGATACAGTAGGCGACGTTTTTCACGAGTGTAATTGCACGTGCGACGGCAATGCTACCAACTCATTGCCCGCCCCATAAAAGAGATGGCCATCTCGTTCGAGCGGCGTGCGTGCAAAAAAATCGTAGCACGGTTTGTTCTTAGCCGTCGGCAGAAATTCAGCTACCAACTTATCGCCCCCTAACACCCGTGCGCGCCGCAGGGCAAAATGTAGCATGGTCTCCTCGATCTGGCGTCCCATCACCCGACAACTTAGCACGAAGTCGCAGAGCGTCACTCCAGATGTATTGCTCTGCAAACCCAAGAGCCCCGCCAATCCCGCATCGCCAAAGCGATCGACGACGCGAAAGGTCCAAAATTCACAGCCGCGCCCCTTAGACCACTGCTCTAACTCGGCACGGCTCAAGCGTCGAGTGCACAGATTCATCTGATTCGTTTTGTTCAATAACTGAACGGCGCGAGCTCCATTTTCCTCATTCAGCTCTTCGACAAATACCTGTAGTTCTAAACGCTCCAGCCACGCATCCATTGAGCTAAACTGACCGCGTGCTTGCCGGCGCCGTTCTTCGGTCGCATAGAGCTGCGTGCGTTCGCGATCCTCTCGGCTCAAAGAAACTATATCAAAGACTTTTAATGCAGATAGCGCCTCCACGTAAAAAGCCGGATCGGCTGGCCATTCCGGCACCAAAACCTCGGGCAGCGCCTCGCGCACCCGCGCACGCTCGGCCGGACTATCATCGATAAATACAACATCCTGCAAACCAATATTAAGCTCGGAAACCAGCGCTTCTACACTCTCGGCCTTGTCCCCCCAATGAATGCGCCAAGCGGCAAAATCGCCGCGCCGCAGTATCATCTCTGGATGCTCGTCGATCGCCTCCAGCGCCACGGCCTCTTCGTTGCGACTGGCCAATGCTAAGAGTACGCCGCGTCGCGCCAGCGCCTTGAGCGCACGTTGAAAATCGGCGTGCGCCTCGCCAATATGATCGTGGCCGCCCATTTGCAGTTCGCGCCACCCCACCTCACCTACGATCCCCCCCCATAGCGTATCGTCCAAATCGAGCACGATGAGTTTCTTAGCTCGCCCATCCAATGCCCGCAGCGCCGCCTTGGTCTCGCCAACGGCCACGCGCAAAACCGAATTGGCAAAAGCAATCTTGCCCATATGCCATAGCTTGGCGTCGAAACGGCGCCCATCCGCTGCGGCCAACCAGCGCGCGGCATCGAATAGATAGAGATTATCGACTCTATCTGCTCGCTCTATTAGCTGCGTATTCATTCGCAGCAGAGTCCGCATAACCCCACCGCTCTTTAGGTCGCCAACGCCCAGGCCGCGTTCATACGGGGGCAATGTCCACAGCGCTACAAAGAGCGTCGTTAGATGCCCCGCAGCACCAGCGAATAGCTCCACTAAAAGCTCTACTTCTGCGTCGATCTCCTCCCCTGTAACCACCTCGCCATCCAATAAACGCGCAAAGGCACTAACAACCTGAGGGCGCGTCCATACGAGTGCACAATTAGGTTGTTGTTGCCAGATTTCATGCTCCCCCAATAATACGGGTTCGACGAGACCGTAGGGAGCCTCGACGACTTCCAGCTGCGGACTCTCTTTATCGTTGCGCAAATATCCGGCCAGCGGTGCCGCGTTAAAATCGGACACCAACAGACATCGGTGTACAGCTGCCATATCGCTATACAATCCCCACTAAATACGCTCGCAAGGCACCCACACTGGCAAAAGGACTTTCATCTTGCCCCAGCAACTCTTCATCCGCGAGGTTTACGCGCTGGTTGCACTGCTCCTCCAAACGGTTTTCTAACTCGGCAATTAACTGCACTAAACCCAATGAATCGAGTGGGCCTTCGCCGCCAAAGAGCAAATCTTCCCCCCCTAGACCCAACTGCTCGTCCGCACCGCGCTGCCCATTAATTTCTCCGATGGCCTCGGTCATCACGCACGTTATCACACTTTCCTTATCAACACTTTCCTTATCCACACTACCTCTCCTCTAGTTTCTCAGCCAATCTACTCAGCAGCGGTTCTAAGGGATGACCTCGGTATACACCGCGTCGGTACATCGTAATACCGCGTTCGGCCAACTCCTCCATACGCGCGTAAAGCGCCGCTGCTTCAACCCGATAAAAGGGGCGTCCCGCAATAAAAAACCGCTGACACAAATCAGCCCCTACGTGTTCGTGCATATAAGCCAGCATCTGTCGCCAGCGGATGCGCGGGTGTGCCGCCAGCGTCTGCACCTGCCAACTTCGGCTTTCGCCATCGCACACAGTAGCCGCATAGACTCGCTTTCGATGCGTTGTTACGGGAAAGCGCTCGCGCCATATATCCTCGACACAGTGCACTGATGTTAGCACATCGACGTCGACCCCCAAGCCGATGATGCTACCCTCGCACTCGGCAATTTTGTAGTAGGGGCTCAGCCGGCCACATGGGTATATATCCAAGTGGTGCTCGCCGACGAGGTCCTGCGCACGCGGTCCCAGCGCCACCACCGAATGCGTTGGATGCAAAGAGCGCACCGCATCGCGCTGGCGGCGGGCCAACTCGGGCAGCAATCCCATAGAGGTCGGACTGCGCCGCACGTCAAAGACCTCACCACGCTCCAACCAAGTCTCGGGGCGTTCGGTCAAATGCGTCGCCGGTAAGAGCAGCGTGCCCTCGCTGCCCACGGCCCCCCGCAGTGCCGGCAACACGCGCGTGAAGGAGAACCCCAACTGCAGGCGGTCCATAGAGCTATGTACCATAGCGATATCACCTGTCGCTAGGCGCAAATGGTCGACGAGTATCTCGGCAAAGACCTGTTCATCCAATGGCGGGTTATCCACCTGCCTGCACACGCGGCGAAAACACTGGCGACCAATAGAATAGGCCTTTTTCGGCAGCAAGTGACGTGCTATATCCTTGATCATATACCCCGTGTATCGCGCAAAAGCTCTATCATAATGTCCTGAAAAATATTATGTTATTGCTTTTCTAGCAAAAACCCTACAAAAGCCTTAAAACGGACGGCGAACGCTTAAAACTCCATGGTAAACTACGGCAAACAGTTG
>JBLHGI010000421.1:0-4220 GCA_047616505.1 Planctomycetota bacterium | reverse complement strand
GCTGCTCCCGGATATGGGGGGCAAATGGGCCTTGATTATTTAACGGACTTTATCCGCGCGGCCGAGGAAAAGAACGACTTCGTCTGTAAGGGCGAGGATGCGCTGCGCGCCATGCAATTTGTAGAAGCGGCCTATGCATCGGCCGCCAACGGTCAGAGAATGGAGCTTTAGAATTGAAGATTACAGCAATTGACGCGCGTTTGGTGGACGCTAATTTCCGCAATTTGATTATAACACAGATCCACACAGATGTAGGGATAACGGGCATTTCCGAAGTGGTGACGAAGCGTTTTGACGATGCCACGCTCAATGGCATCCGCAATTTGACGGAAAATATTGGACTGATCGGCAAAGATCCGCGCCAGCCGAATTTGCATTTCGAACGCATGTACCGCGATAACCAGTGGACGATCGGCACCGTCGCCGTATCGGCTATCAGCGCTATCGAGATGGCCATGTGGGATATCAAGGGCAAGGAAGTCGGCAAGCCGATTTACGAGCTCTTTGGTGGCCCTACCTTTGCCGAGCGCGTACCGGTCTATTGCCACGTGCCGGGAGGCTCCTCGCCGCAGGAATTCGCCGATAATATTGCCGCTGCGCGCGAACGCGGTTATCGCGTGTGCAAAACGACGCTGCCGGTCTATTATGGGCAAGCGCAGAAGGTTTCTAGTGATGGTGCGGAGTACGAGGTCGGCGGCAACGCCTATTCGGGCACCAAGGGCAAAGTCGACGGTTCGCATAACGAGCACCAGTGGCTCGATCGCCGCATCGTCGACGAAGTGATCTCCTATTTTGCCGAAGCGCGCAGAGTGCACGGCGACGAGATGGAGATCTGGGTCGACTGCCACGCGCGCCTAAGCGGTGCGCACGCGGTGCGTTTGGTGCACGGTTTGCGCGGTTTGGCCGACTTGATCGAAGAGCCGCTGCCGCCGGAGGACATCGACGGATTAAAAGCCTTAAAGCAGGCGGCTTATGCCAGTAATGGTCCCAAGATTGCCGCCGGTGAGCGGACGGCGACGATTCACGATCGCCATATGATGCGCATGGTCACGGAGCAGATGGTCGATATTTTCCAGCCCGATATCGGCAATTGCGGGGGCTTTAGTTCCTTTTACGAGTTGGCTAGTGTAGCGGGTATGCACAATGTGGCGATGGCGCCGCACAATCCCAACGGACCGCTTTCCGTCGCGCAGGGACTCCAGGCGATTGCCAGCGTGCGCAATGGGCATATACTGGAGACGGTGGGCAATGCGGCCGAGGAGCAGTTGGCGGCTGAACTGCTAATAAACCCCGAAGTCGTGTGCAGTAGAGATGGCTATATAGCACTGCCAAAGGGGCCTGGGTTGGGAGTGGAGTTGGACGTGAAGGGGCTGGAGAAACGGCCGTTTCAGCGCTATTACCAGACCACGCGCTAGAGCGCACCATTTAAGACGGAGACTGCCAATGAAAGTAATCAATGTAGAGCGCATTATCGTCGATGTGCCCTTTACGCCAAGACAGCAAAAAATCACGGCGCGCGAGGTTTATAATTGGGCCATACTCGAGCTCTGCCGCGTCGAGACGGATAGCGGTCATGTCGGCTGGGGCGAGACGGTCATTCACTATACGTGGGCGCGCGTGACCGATGCCGCCGTCGAGCGCGTGATTGGCCAGAGCCCGGCGGCCCTGATGAACGACGATTCACTCGGGGCCGGCCTGCAGATGGCGCTCTTCGACGTCGTGGGCAAAGCGCTCGACGTGCCCGTCTACGAGCTCTTGGGTAGCAAAGTGCGCGATTGGGTGCCCATTTCCTGGTGGTCCATCGATGCCGCGCCAAAGGACTGGGCTGCCGAGGCCAGGGATGCGGTCAAAAACGGCTATACGAGCTTTAAGACCAAACCCCGACCTTGGTGGGATATCGTCGAGCAGGTTGGCGCGGTGGCCAAGGCGGTACCGCCGTATTTTAAGCTCGATTTAGATCCCAACGAGACCTGGCAAAACGCCGCCACGGCGATTCCCATTATCAAAAAACTGGAAAAATACGATAACATCGCCATATACGAATCGCCGATTCCGCAGGGCGATGTGCTGGGCAACCGCCAGGTAAGAGCGGCTAGCAACCGACCCATCGCCATGCATTTTGGCAACCCGTCTTTTATAACGCAGGTGCGCGAAGAAGTCTGCGATGGTTATGTCGTATGTGCGGGTAAGAGCCAGGTCATGCGCCAGGGCACGCTCAGCGCCGAGGCGCAGATGCCGTTCTGGCTGCAGTTGGTCGGCAATGGGCTGACGACGACGTGGGCCGCGCATTTGGGAGCCGTGCTGAGCCATGCGACCTGGCCGACGATTAGCTGCATCAATCTTTATAGCCATCAGCTCTTAAAAAAGAAGGTCGAAGTCATTGGTGGCTATCACAAAGTGCCGGATGGACCGGGCTTAGGCGTTGAGATCGACGAGAAGGCCGTCGCCAAGTACCGCGTCTCTGAGAAGGTGCTCAAGAAATTCGCCGACAAAGGCGAGCGCTACGACCGGCCCGATCCGCGCACGATCAACAGCATTGTCTACGCGGATGGATCGTGTGTGCATATGGCCAGTTCCCGTCAGGGGTATGACTATTTTAGAGCGGGACACGGTCCAGCGTATGCCGAGGGGGTAAAACTCGTGGCGCAGCCAGACGATGGCAGCAGGGAGTGGAAGAAGCTCTACGATAAGGCGCTCGAGCATCCCGTGCGCGCTCGCTGGGGCACGTAGATCTGACAATATAAAAACGCCCCGCAGCCTTGCGGCCCGAGGCGTTTTTTAGCGGATAATACAGGCTAGTCCTGGCCGTATTTTACCGAGCAACCGTAGGGTTTGGTCTCGGCAACGAGGACCTTTTCTCCTATTAGAGTCGCTTGCACGGCACCGGCGACGTAGTTGACGCGCTGGTCTATTCCCTTGGCACCGCGTATATCGTCGTCTATAGCGCCATTATAGGCCAAGGTGCCGCTGGCATCTATTACAAACATATGCGGCGTAGTTTTGGCATTATAGAGACGGCCGACGGCTCCATCGCCGTCGAGTAGGGTCGGATAGCTCAGGTTCTGGTCTTTGCTCCAGGCGACGACGTCTTCTCGTTTGGTAAAATGCGAAGTGTTGACGGCCAACCAGACTACGTTGCTATCGGGTAGGGCAGCCGAAAGGCTTTCCATGGTGTCCTCTTTGTAGTGGCGCTGGACATAGGGGCATTTTGGACAGGTCCATTCGAGCACGACGACCTTGCCCTGATAATCGGAGAGTTTATGCGATTTTCCCGAGGCGTCTTGCAGAGTAAAATCCGGTGCTTTTTTGCCGATTTCTGGGGAAGCAAACGCGGATGATGCCAATAATAAGAAAGCGATGAAAAGTCCTATATGGCGCATGGTATGATGTCTCCTTTCAGAAGGAATAGGGGGCATGTGACTAGACTATACTGATGCTGTTGGTCGAAAACAAGAGGTATTAATATGAAAATTATAGAGGTTCAAGTGTGCGATCTGCAGCCGCCAGATCCCGAGCGTGAAGGCGCAGCACCTCGTCGTGCACCTTGGACAGAGACTTTTAAACAAGCCACGCCGATGGATAAATTCGCCGATCCGGATCTGCGCCGACGCGAGCCAGGGGGGTTGGTCTGGGTCAAGATCGTGGCCGAGGATGGCAGCTATGGTTTGGGCATGGCCGACACGGGACATGTAGCGGCTATTCTCATCAAGGAGAGCTTAGCGGATCTAATCATTGGTCAAGAGGTGGGAGCGATAGACCGCTGCAACGATCTGATGTGGCGCGGCACGCTCTCTTTTGGCAACGAAGGGCTGACGGCGCGCGCCATAGCGGGGATGGATCTGGCGCTGTGGGATTTGTGGGGCAAGGTCGTCGACCAGCCCGTATACAAGCTGGCCGGTGGTGCCCAGCGCGAAGAAATGGAGGTCTACACAACGGGTAACGACGTGGACTGGGCTATGGAGTTGGGCTTTAGTCGCTTTAAACTGGCCCGTCCCTATGGCGTGACCCACGGGCAAGCGGGGATCGACGGCACGGTTGAGTTGATGGATAAAACGCGCACACTCATTGGCCCCGAAGCCGATCTGATGCTCGATTGCTGGATGGCCTACGACGCGGACTACGCGGTGCAGATGTGCGAGGCACTGCGCCCCTATCGCATGCGCTGGATGGAAGAGATGCTGATGCCGCACGATTGGAAGGGGTTGCAGCAGGTGCGCCAG
>JBLHGI010000420.1:0-4289 GCA_047616505.1 Planctomycetota bacterium | reverse complement strand
CTACGACCTAAAACTCGACCCCGGCCAACGCGACAATATCGCCGCCCAATATCCGGACCGCGTCATCGAATTGCGCCAAGCCTATGAAGCGTGGTGGCAACTAGTCTCGGAGCAGTTCGACCGCGACGTGCCCATCGCCCTCGGCCAAGACGAAGATCCCGTAAAGATTACCACCCACGATCTGCGCAATGAAAGCTGCGACGTGGCTTGGAACCAGCGCCAAGTGCGCACAGGGCACGTGTGCAGCGGCTATTGGGACGTCGACATAAAAAGAGCGGGGACCTACGAAATTGAGCTGCGACGCTGGCCTGAAGAAACGGACTACGCCCTACAGGACGGCATCGATGGTGACGATAGCGACTGGCGGCGCGACGCGATCAAAGCAGCCGATGCCCCCTTCTACGAAGGCGGAACCGCCCTTGCCTTGCAGTGGGCACAACTAGATATTGGTGGACAGAACTACCAGTGTGAAATCGCCGCCGATAGCCAGGCGGTTTCGTTTTCAGTAGAGCTAAAGCAGGGGTCCACCCAGCTCTTTGCCTCCCTGTACGACGGTGGCGAACGCAGTATGGCTCCCTATTATGTCTATGTGCGTCACATCGAAACACGCTAAACACACTACAAAGGGAAAACACGATGCAAACACGCAGCTACGGCCCCAACGGCCCATCCGTTAGCCCGATTGGCCTCGGCGGTGCCTTCCTAACGGATCGCTCCTTTGCCGACGGCGTTGCCACTGTCCACCGCGCCCTCGATCTCGGCATCAGCTATTTCGACACCTCGCCGATGTATTGCCAGGGCGCCTCGCAGGCCGTGCTCGGCGAAGCACTCGCCGGCAAAGACGACGTGCTCATCGCCACCAAGCTCGGCTATTTCGCCGACCCGACGCGCTTTCAGTCGCGCATCGCCCTGCTAACGCAATTCGAAGAAAACCTGCGCCTGCTGCGCCGCAAAAGCGTCGGCACGCTCCAGGCGCACGAAGCCGACCAGCACTGCTGGTGGTCCGACGATACGAGCCATACGGGTCGCCTTGACCCATCCCGTGACTACGACTTCGACAACGCCCCCGTCCTGCAAGTATTCCGCGAGTTAAAAGAGCAGGACCGCTGTCGCTTCTACGGCATCAGCGGCAACACGGCCGATCATATGGGCCGCGTGCTCGACCATACCACCGTAGACACCTTCTTGCTCGCCTTTAATTACGACCTCTTGCGGCGAGGCGCGCGCGCCGTGCTGCCGCGCGCAGAGAAACGCGGTATAGTCCGTCTGGTCGGCGCTATTTTCCAGCGCGGGCTCTCCCATCCACAGCCCGAGTTACTCGACCACCCACCCGCTTGGATGACCGATGAATTACAGGCGAATTACCGCCAGCTCTACGCCTTGCAAAGAGAGAGCGGCATGACGCTGGCCACGCTCGGCGTGCGCTATATGGTCGCCCAGCCCGAGACCGATGTTATCATTATCGGCGCCGGCACGCCCGATGAGATCGAAGAATGCGTGCGCGCCGCCGAGGCCGGTCCACTGCCCGCAGATCTATACCAGCAAATAGAAGCCTGGGGACTGAACGACACGCCGGTTTAAGCATTTGAATAAAGAAAAGCCCCGTGCACCGATTCAAGGGTGCGCGGGGCTTTTTATGACCTCACTACTTTCTTTCTATAACACAGAATTCTCAGCTACTCCAACGCGCCATGGCCCCCAAATTATACACGGCAGTAGCCCCTTGGCCCTTGAGCAACTGCAACGCCTCCTGGCTGCGCAATCCGCTCTTGCAGTAGAGCACGACGGCTTGTTCTTTGAACTCTTCGACGTGTTGGCCAATTTGGCCGACCGGAATATTGATCGCTCCTTCTAAATGCCCTTGTTGAAACTCGTCGGGGTCGCGCACATCGACCAATTTGGCCCCTTCGCCGACCAGCCTTTTAACTTCGCCTACAGGCAGCGGCGCACTCCAACGTCCCAACAGCGTCATCAGCTTTTCGTACATCCACGAGGCCAGGCAGAAGTGCGTGCTGATTACGACGACCTGCAACACGATCAACACCGCGCCAAAGACGTAGGCCAACGGCACATTGCCGTATACAAACGACGCACCGATGAGGACATTCATACTGCCCCCCATAAAACAGGCGATGCGTCGGGGCAGCGGGTTGGGCGGTAGTGCAATGCCCGACCACAGCGGCCGGATCGCTTTGTTATAAAAAAAGTCGAGCGGGTGTTTGTCGGGAAGCCAGAAGGGCAACATGCCCAGTGCCGCCAGAGCAAAGTGCAGACGCGGTTCCTGCAGATACAAGGCACACAGCGCTCCCAGCATACATACGCTCGGCGTAAAGCGCAGTCCCCACGACAGCGTCTTTAGCTCCTGCGGTGAATAGTCGTACCCCTGTTGGAAGAGCGAGCGATCCCGCACACTCAGTGCGGCACTTTCCATGCTAAAGCTCCTGCAAATAGTTGACGACTTCGTCTATGGGCAGCACATCGCCCAAATCAATGTTAATATCCAGCAAATTCACCTCGTGCAACAACTCGCAGCGCTCACCGACAGCTTCGCGCGGAACGACCACGCGAAAAGTGTGCGCCGCGTCGCGACAGGTCGCATAGACGCAATGACTCGTGCTGACGCCTGTCACAATCAGCGTATCCACCCCCATCGCCGTCAACATATCCAACAAGTTCGTGTTCTTAAAAGCCGAGGCGTATTTCTTGCGCACAATGCGCTCGTCCTCACGTCTTTCTACGCGCGGGTCCAGTTCAAAGAGCGGCATGTCCTCCGGGTGCATATTGTCGGCACACTTACCATCGTGCGGCGTCGGCGGATCAGCCGGATCGTAGTCATAGGTCGTAAAGATAACCGGGACCTCAGCCGCGCGTGCCACCTTTAGCAGTTGGCAGGCCCCCTCGACCACCGAGTCGACCTGACTGCCCATCGGCGGGCGACCGGGTCGCGTCCACCATAGCGCCAAGTCGATCACGATAAGAGCCGGGCGCTGACCAAACCCACCGCGCGTCCCCCAGCCCAATTCCAGATAGCGCTGGTGCAACTCTTCCATATGCGCTTTTAACGGACCGCGCAGTTCGTCGGGTAGACGCAGCGCAGGCGATCCAAAAGCGGGGGGGCCATCATCTGACAATGCCATCTCTTGCTCCTTTTTTATAAATTCGCGTCCTGCAAAAATGGCAAAAACAAAGCCCGCGACCAAATGACCGTGCCGCACTCGACCAAATGGTCGCATGCCCCTTAAGCAAACTAAAACAATCTCTTACACTATATATAGCTGCTCTGCAGATGCCGTACTCGTCCAGATCGTCGATGTTTTTTGTATACAGCAGATAGATTAAATATTCTATAAGCAACTAATAAACAGAACCTTACAAAAATTAAATAACCACTGGCATGCATCTTGCGAACAAACTACTGATTACCCGCCTTTGCGTAGAGTCAAACGAATCTACGCCATTTGCAGCCACTTTCTTTGCAGAAAGAGACAGATCGATGTTTCCCATTCGACGCGCCAAAACATTCTACCCACTCGCACTAGCGGGCGCCCTCGCTCTAATAAGTGGCTGTGGCGGCGCCAAACTCACGAGTACCCCCGCCAGCCATATCGTCATCGATGGCGAAGACCTCGAGTGGACGGACCGACAGTTCTACTTCAAGGACGAGCGCGTCACCATCGGCGTCGCCCACGACGACCAACATTTTTACCTCTACCTAAATACGGTCGATCGCGCTCTGCAGATGCAGGTTTTGCACCGGGGTTTTACCGTGCTCTTCGATGCGGCTGGTGGCAATAAAGCGAGCTTCGGCGTGCACTATCCACTCGCGATGGACTCGCGAACGACGTGGGACCTCACGGACAGACACGCGCCCATAGAGAGCACAGAAAACAAAGAGCCTCCTCAGAGAAACTCTAACATGGGTGGCCGAGGCCCCAGAGCAGGCATGGGCGAAACCAATCCCGCCATGGTCGCGGCCTTCTTTGAAAAGGTCGTCTTAAACAGCGAATTGGAGTTGATTGGCAAAACGGCCTACGACAAACGCCGTATATCCCTAGCGGCCATATCCGAAGTAGAAGTCGCACTCAACTATATCGATGGCCGCTTAGTATACGAACTCAAAGTCCCCCTCCAGCGTCTACAGGGAGAAGGCTATGATGTGGGGATCGGCGCGCGTGCAGGCAAGGATATCGGCATCGGTTTTTCCACGCCCAAAATAGACCGACAGGCGACAGCGGGACAACGGCGACTCGGAGGAGGTGGGGGGTTCGGCGGTGCTGGCGGTGGGGGGT
>JBLHGI010000419.1:0-4304 GCA_047616505.1 Planctomycetota bacterium | reverse complement strand
AAAAACGACAGGTACTCGACCTCTACTTTAGCAGTTTCGCCAGCCATCATATCTCACCCTACGAACCAGCCCCTCTCGACCCACTTAGCGTCTCTTGGCATGGGGTGGCCCCCACCTTCAACTGGGATAGATGGGACAACGCTGTTGAACACGCCCTAAAAACCTATGGTTTTAACTCGTTCCGACTGCGCTTATTGGGTCTAGGGGGTGGCAGCTTTCAATCGCGTCGCGAGCCACAGTTGAATGGTTTTGCTGAAAACACACCGGAGTATGAACTCGCACTCGGAAACTATCTAGGCGCCATTGAACAGCATCTAGGCGAGAAAGGCTGGTTAGAAGAAGCCTTCATTTATTGGTTTGACGAACCTCGTAAAGAAGACTACGCCTTCGTCAATAAGGGGTTTGCCAAACTAAAGCGCCATGCCCCGAGCCTGCGCCGCATGCTTACGGAACAAGTGGAAGACGAGTTAATCGGTGGCCCCACGATCTGGTGTCCAGTGACCCCAAATTTTACCATTGAACAAAGACTGGCGCGGCCCTTAGTAGATGAATCTTTTTGGTGGTACCTCTGTACAGTCCCCAAAACTCCCTATGCCACTCTCTTTATCGACCACGGCGGAATTGAGCTGCGCACCTGGTTGTGGCAGACCTGGCAAAATGGAATCGATGGCATTCTAGTCTGGCAAAGCAACTATTGGCACAGCGACGCGGCCTATGTCGATTCCCGCCAGAACCCCTATGAAGATGCAATGAGTTGGATGAGTAGCACCAACGTCTCCCTTGGGACGAAGCGCCCCTGGGGCAATGGCGATGGTCGTTTGATCTATCCGCCGTTAAAATCGACCACACTCCAGGGCAATACGCCCCTTATCGAAGGCCCCGTAGCCAGTCAGCGCTGGGAAATGCTGCGCGATGGCATCGAAGACTACGAATACTTTGCCATCTTGCGCCGCCTGCTCTCCCAGGAAAATGAGCTTTCCGCCGCCACACGAGCCTACTACGAGAATCTGTTATTAGTTCCCGCCCAGGTGAGTCAATCTTCAACGAGCTTTGGCATCCAACCGGCCCCGATATTAGCGCATCGCCACGCCCTAGCGCGAGCAATAGAAGCACTGTCGGCTCAAGCCCCCAAATGAACCCATATATCTACCGTTCATATCTTTTTATCCCCATGTGATATTTTCGTGATCTATACCACTTTTATTATAGAGTGTTACACAGCAGAAAGAACGCATTGTCTATAGAAACTCTAAACAGGAGACCTCGATTTGAAGAATAAATGGCTGCTACTCGCGTTCCTGTGCGCCGGCCTTTCGCTTTTCGGCCAAAATTACGTGCAAGCGCAGGATCATAAACAAGCCACCTTTGCCGGCGGCTGCTTCTGGTGTATCGAAGCTCCTTTCGACAAGACGGAAGGGGTCGTCTCAGCCGTTTCCGGATATACGGGAGGTCAGAAGGAAAATCCAAGCTACGGCGATGTTAGTTCGGGTTCAACCCAGCACTTAGAAGCGGTCTTAGTCACCTATGACCCGCAAAAAATATCGTATCAACAACTGCTCGATATATATTGGCGCCAGTTTGACCCAACGGATGCGGGCGGCTCATTTTACGATCGCGGCACTCAGTATACTTCCGCCATCTTCTACCACGACGACGAGCAGAAAATGTTGGCCCAAGCCTCCAAGACGGCACTGGAAGCCTCCGGTCGCTTTGACGAGGCGATTGTGACGCCGATTCGTCCCGCCCCGACGTTTTATCCGGCCGAGGGGTACCACCAGGACTATCATAAAAAAAATGCCCCGCACTACCAGCGCTATCGCACGGGTTCGGGCCGAGACCGCTTTATTGCCGAGGCGTGGGCAAGAGAAATACCCGCCCACAGTGCAAAAAGCTCGTATAAAAAGCCACCCGTCGAAGAAATCCGCAGCGCACTGACCGCCATGCAATTTAAAGTGACGCAACAAGACGGCACAGAGCCCCCTTTCCGCAACGAGTTCTGGGACAACAAAAAAGCCGGCATCTACGTAGATATCGTCTCTGGAGAGCCCCTTTTTTCTTCGACCCACAAATTTAAATCGGGCACCGGCTGGCCCAGCTTTACCCAGCCTTTAGTATCCGAGAATGTCATCGAGCTCACGGATTCGGAATGGGGCATGACACGCACCGAGGTTCGCAGCCTGAATGGCGAGTCGCACTTGGGGCACGTTTTTTCCGATGGACCGGCCCCAACGGGCTTGCGCTACTGTATCAACTCCGCTTCCCTGCGCTTTGTGCCGGCTGAAAACCTAGCACAGGAAGGGTATACTGCTTTTGCAGACCTATTTAAATAAAGGTTCCACCTCAGTCGAGTGAGAAGACCTAAACAATAGACCCACTCTATTAAAAAACGCAGTGCCCTTGTAACTTGGGGCATTGCGTTTTTATTTATTCCTCGACCACCTACCATCAAAAACGAGGAATACTATGACTACGATCGGCACCCCCCTCTCCTCTACAGCGACCAAAGTCCTACTGTGCGGCTCTGGCGAATTAGGCAAAGAGGTCGTTATCGAGTTACAACGCCTGGGCGTTGAGGTCATTGCCGTCGATCGCTATGAAAACGCACCAGCCATGCAGGTTGCCCACCGCTCCTACACGGTCAATATGCTCGATGGCGCAGCCCTTCGCGCCATTATAGAGAAGGAAAAACCAGATCTCGTCGTACCCGAGATTGAGGCGATCGCCACCGATACCCTAGTCGAGTTAGAGAGCGAAGGCTATCATATCATTCCCACCGCCCGCGCCACGCGCTTAACGATGAACCGCGAAGGGATCCGCCGCCTAGCATCCGAAGAATTGGGGCTTAGCACCTCCCCCTACCGCTTCGCATCCACCGAAAAAGACTATCGCCAAGCCATCGAAGAGATTGGCCGACCCTGCGTAGTTAAACCCATTATGAGTTCTTCGGGCAAGGGGCAGAGTACTGTGCGCGAAGAAAGTGATATCGAGAAATCGTGGAACTACGCCCAAGAAGGCGGCCGCGCTGGAGCCGGCACCGTCATCGTGGAGGGTTTTGTCGATTTTGACTACGAAATCACGCTACTGACGGTGCGCCATGAGGGTGGCACCAGCTTTTGTGAGCCGATCGGGCACAAACAGATAGACGGCGACTACCGCGAGTCGTGGCAACCGCAGGCCATGAGCGACAAAGCCCGCCAAGAAGCCGAGCATATTGCTCGCTCTATTACAGATGGGCTCGGAGGACGTGGGATCTTCGGAGTCGAGCTCTTTGTCAAAGGCGACGCCGTGTATTTTAGCGAAGTTTCACCGCGCCCCCATGATACCGGCATGGTCACCATGATCTCACAGGACCTGCCCCAATTCGCTCTACACGCCCGCGCCATCTTAGGATTACCCATTCCCAATATACACCAGCACGGTCCCTCAGCTTCTTGCGTGATACTCGTGGAGGGAAACTCGAGTCAGGTGCAATTTGGCAACCTGCCTGAAGCACTGAGCCAACCCGATACTCAGCTCCGACTCTTCGGCAAACCCGAGGTGGCAGGCAAGCGCCGCATGGGCGTAGCTTTGGCGCGTGGTGCAGATATTGAAGAGGCCTTGGACAAGGCGCGAAAAGCATCAGCCGTGGTAAAAATAGAGCTATGATACAATTATAAAAACGTGATATAAGCGTAAGCCCGTGCGTTTACAGCTTATCTGTTAATGACCTGATGATTTTCACTATATAAGTTTACATATTTATATTTATACGACACTAAGTTGATAGCTGCCGAGTTCCAACAACAGCGTTTCGGATCCACTTTTTAAATGCTCAACCCAAATAGAACGGCCCCCCACTATATGTCCAAGAGCAGCATCCGCCAAGGCCGGCACCGCCCTGAAACTTTCCGCCCTTTCGCGGATCTAATAACCGACGTCCCATTTTGAGGATAGGCCCCTCTTTACTCAATTCTCATCGGAACTCCAAGTCATGTCGATAGACCTACGGAAAACACAGATCAAAGAATTGGAATTGTCAGATTTGTGGCACTTCGCCCAAACGGTGGCCCAAGCGCAGATTACCGCGGCGGCAGTACAAGATGTATTCGATCTAGTTTTAGACGAGCTTGAACGCCGTGGCGAAAATATCAGCCGATGCAATATAAACCAGTGCCGATGGACGAGACCAGGTAAGTTATCCCACCCAACCTATCCCGGGCTGCTGGGCACCAACAATACAGTCCAGTATAAGACACGATGCGCGCCTATTTCCCCATAGGCCTGTATTTAACGCTCGTGGGACAATTCAACGTCTGCGGTGCTAC
>JBLHGI010000418.1:0-4311 GCA_047616505.1 Planctomycetota bacterium | reverse complement strand
CTGGCCTTCGTATACTAACTCGCACGCGCTCGAGTCGGCAGCGCACTGCGATACGCGCACGGCAAAGCCCCCCTGCAAAGACCCCAAGCCAATATTGCTGATGCGCACGCGCAATTGGTCCTGGTCGCCACCGCGCAGGTCGCCGGTAAAAACAGCTAAATTGGGCAAACCCGTGCCGACGGCATACTGCGCCAACGTCGCCACGGCCAGCTGAGTCGTGCGCCGTATAAGGTCGTAGTTGAGGCTATCCGGCGCATCTCGCACAGAATGATATTGCGAGTTGATGCGATACTCACCATCGATAACACCCCGGGTGCTCGGGTCGATGGGCAAGTAGTTCTCGATACCCAAAATCGCGTCATAACCCCGCGCCCAGAACGGCGCGTGATCGCTTAGGCCGGCCCCGCCATCTTCGAGCACATCAATGTCCAGACCAATATCATAGCGCTCGTTGACAGCGCGCATTTCGTCGACGAGCCACAGCGAACCTGGGTTGGTCACTAGTTCCAAGCGATCTTTTAGATCGTTAAAACCAATCATGTCGAAGTTGAGCACACCGAGGACTTGCTCATCGCGCAGCTGAGCCTGTTCGGCATAAAAACGAGAGCCCAGCGTGCCCAGCTCTTCGCCGGAAAAAGCAATAAAGCGAATCGACCAAGGAAAGGACTGCGCCGCCAGCACGCGCGCACTCTCGAGCATCAGCGCCACCCCGCTGGCATTATCGTCGGCACCCGGCGCCGGGTCGTTGCGCCAATCCCAACCACGAGTGCGTACAGCGGTCGCATCGTAATGCGCACAGATGACATAATAGCCAGCCTGTGGGTCACTACCCGGTAGCGTCCCGACGACATTAAATGCCGTGCTGTCTACCGTATCAAGGGCTTCTTCGTTCTCGTTTACTCGCGTACTTGCTAGGTGCCGGCTGATGGGAAATGGCTGTAATTCTACCGCGTTTTCCCCCAAAACAGCCGCCAGTTGGCCGCGAATATACTCCGTCGATTCGAGCAGTTCGGGGTGGAGCGCAAAACGGTTGCGAAAATTCTCCGACTCGCTGTTGGCCGCCGTATCTTTCAACACCAGCGCTTTGACGTCTCTTTGCAAACGCCCCGCATCGACCTGTGCAACCAACAAACGCACGGCCTCGGCGGGCTCCTGGAAAGCGGATTTGCGGCCCGGTCGGCGCTGAATCCACGATTTTAAGCTATAGCGCTCGGGCAAGGGCCACAGGAAATAACCCGCCTCGACGCGCAACTCGAGTGCGCGCTGCCGATCCATCCGCACGAGGGCCCAACTGCCCGCACTGGCATATACCATTTCCATGCCCTGCGGCAGGGGAAAGGGCACATGGTCAGCCAGATAATAGCTTTCGTTTGGACCAGCCTCGTCGACAAAGAGGCGCTCGCGCTCAGCAATGCTCGTATCCGCCTCGACCACTACGATCCGATTGGCAACAAAACGCACCTGCAAAAGGCGCGCTTGAATGCCTTCTATATCGGCCGTCGAAGCCCAGGGCAACCCCACGAGGCGCTCGGCGTCGGCCCGTCCAGCAAACAATAAGAGAGCATATAGAAAAAGAGAGGCGCCAAGCGCCTCTCTTATAAAATTGGTCACAGCTGTAAAATCACCTTTTATTGATTGGTTGGTTCTCCGCCGCCCAATGGTGCGGTGGGGACGGCGGCCGGCGCACTAGTCGCGATATCCGACTCGGGTTCGCGCGTTTGGTGCAGCGCCTCTTTTAGCAAGCGTCCCGGTTTAAAATGCGTCTTGCGCCGAGCGGGCACATAGATTATCTCACCCGTGCGGGGATTGCGCGCCGCCGGCTTGGGGCGCGTATCTTTGACCTGGAAAACGCCGAAACCACGAATTTCGATCCGATTACCGTCGATTAGACTGTTGCGCATGGCGATGAATAAGCTGTCAACCATTTCGGCTGCTATATTTTTTTTGCAGTTCGCTTGTTGGCTGACGAGGAGTGCCAGTTCTTTCTTGGTAATGGTCGACAAGACGTTTCTCCTGAAGTAGAACGCCGCCGCAAAGGGCCTAGGTGGGGAGGACCTGTGGGAAGGCTATAATCATTGCTTAGTTATTGGGAATAATAATGTTATGGGAACATAAATCGCCCCCCATGCCCTGTCAAGAAAAAATTTGACAAAACACTTATTTTTTTAGGGAGTTAGGATCAGTTCCAGAGCTTTTATTACGATCTACATCATCGGGGAAGAAATCCCCTCTGCAACACCTCGTTATCCGGCTTATTCTCGTGAAATATATAGCGTCCTTCATCGCATTATCCCGCCCCGTAAATGGGCTCATTACGGCTCTATCTGTCGGCGTCGGCGCGCTGTGTACAAACGGCTCTATAAACACAGTGCCTCTACTAAAAGCCGCGCTGTCAGCCGTGCTGATAAACGGAGCGGGCAATGCTTTTAACGACCTAATAGATATAGACATAGATCGGGTTAATCGCCCCGAACGCCCCCTGCCCTCCGGTCGTATTACCTCACGCGAAGCCGCTGTATTTGTCTCTTTTCTTACGGTCTGCGGCTCTTTGCTGGCACTCGCGCTCAGCCCCTTACATGGGCTCTTTGCCACGGCGATTGTCGCCCTCCTCGCAATATATAGTGTATATCTCAAAAACAGCATTTTATGGGGCAATATACTCATCGGGATAATTGGTGCAGCCGCGTTTGCTTACGGCGCCTTGGCCGCCGGGTCATTAGGTCGCGCCTGGATTCCGGCCACGCTGGCCTTCCTCTTCCACCTCGGCCGCGAAATCATTAAAGATATAGAAGACATAGAAGGGGATTCCCTGCGCGGTAAAGGCACGCTTCCCCTGCGCTGGGGCACGCGTCGAGCCGCCCATCTGGCAACGGCTATTTACCTACTTCTTATACTTTTTACTCTTATCCCATTTGTAGTTGGGATCTACGCTGAAGCCTATTTGCTCTGCGTTAGTTTGGTCGACCTTCTAGTGCTATACACACTCTACCGCCTATATCGCGAAAAGATGGATTTGCGTCATGATGTACTCGGTCGACTACTCAAATTCGGCATGCTCCTAGGCCTGCTCGCCGTCGTCATCGGCGAGTGGAGACGCGCTCTTTGAGTTTTTAGCACCGACAGCTGATATTATATCCCTCATCTCTGTAAAGGAGTTCGCGATGAAAATTACGGACGTTAAGACCTACCCCGTCTTCCACGGCAACCGCAACTACACCTTCGTAAAAGTAGAGACCGACGAGGGAATTTACGGACTCGGCGAATTCGGCATTACGTGGAAAGAACAGGCAGGGCTCGGTGCCATCGAGCATATGAAACGCCATATCATTGGCCTCGACCCCCTCAATATCGAGTGGATCTGGCAGTTGCTCTTTCGCGGCGATTTCTTCCCCGGTGGCCGCATCAACACGGCCGCCATCTCCGCTATCGATATCGCGCTCTGGGATATCAAGGGCAAGGCACTCAACCAGCCCGTGCATATGTTGCTGGGGGGTAAAATGCGCGACAAGGTCGTCTGCTACAAAAGCATTGGCGGCCAAACGCCTGAGGATTCGGCACGCTCAGCGCGCGAACGCGTCGAAGAGGGTTGGCAGTATCTGCGCCTATCGGTCAACGATCGCGACGGCATTTTAGAGCCGCGCACGGCCGTGCGCGATAGCGTTGCCCATTTTGCCGCCGTGCGCGAAGCGGTTGGGCCCGAGATAGAAATCGTAATTGACGTGCACACGCGCCTCGACACCCCCGACGCCATCAAGCTCGGTCGCGATCTCGAGCCCTACGATCCATTCTTTATCGAAGACCCACTGCGCTGCGAAAACCCGCAGACCTATCATCAGTTGCGCCGCCATGTCGCCACCCCTTTAGCCGTCGGTGAGCACTACGCGACCAAATGGGAATTCCGCCAAATGATTGAGGAGGAATTGCTAGATTATGCGCGTATTGATCTCTGTATCGTCGGTGGGCTAACGGAAGCGCGCAAAATCGCCAACTGGTGTGAAACGCACTATATAAAGATCGTGCCGCACAACCCGCTCGGTCCCGTTTCAGCCGCCGCCTGCCTACATCTCGATTTAGCCTGCGACAATTTTGCTGTACAGGAAGCGGGGCTGGTCGGCAACCCCGTCATGGAAGACCTCTTCCCGGTGCAAGTACCGTACGAAAACGGCTATTTATTACCACCCGACAAACCCGGACTCGGTCTCGAATTCGACGAGGAGGTCGCCAAAGCGAGCTACGGCTTTGAGTGGCAGAACGGCCCACAACTGCGCCGCAAAGACGGCTCTTTCACCAACTGGTAATCTGAAATTATGA
>JBLHGI010000417.1:0-4338 GCA_047616505.1 Planctomycetota bacterium | reverse complement strand
CTCTGCGTCATTATGCGGTGCAGAGCGAGAGCGATGGTCGTTTCGCGTTTGTTGGGCTCTTACCTGGTGATTATACGCTATGGACTTTTTTTGATGAGAATGGCGACGGCGCGTGGAATGCTGGTAATCTAAAGCCTTTTGTACGTCCCGAAGCGTATGTGCGGTATGCCGATCTCATATCATTGAGTGCGGGGCAAAAGGTGGAAGATCTCAAATTGGAGTTTCGCTAGACTATGATAAACCGTCTCTTTACCTATGGAGTTTCGGCGGCTATCACTTTGGCACTCGCCATTCTCGGGGCACTGCATTTCTCGCAAGTAACGCCCGAGCAGGCGCGGCAAATTGAGTTAGAGGCGGGATTAGAGCAGCTCTATTTGTTGGAGCGCGCCCACTACGAACAACACGGCCGCTATTTTGACCCTACGGACCCCCAGGAGGGGCTTGACTGGCCGTGGATGCAGGGCTACGAATGGGAAGTGCGTTTAGGGGCGGAGACGTTCTGGTTGGTCGTGCGCGCCGATTTGGATGCCGATGGCCGCGTAGGGGCTTGGGTCATCGATCAAGAGAGTTCGCAGATACGCAGTTTGATGGATGATTGATAAGCGAAGTCGTTTTTATTGCAAGACCTCCCGCCAGCTAATGCTTGGCGGTTTTTTTATGGCTGCTGGCTACTAGAATAGGGCGTGAGTAATTGCAGTTGGCCGGCGTGGGCGCTGATGGTTTTTAAGGCATCTCCCTCTAAAGCGCCCAAAAATTCGAGATAACAGCGGTAATTCCAGGGGCGGTTGTTGTTTTTACGCGTCTCGACTTTGCATAGGACGTGGTCGGCTAGGGCCGCCAGCAGCGGAGCTAGAGCAGAGGCACAGTCATCCAAATCGAAGATCAGCGTGTTCTTGAGAGCAGTCTTGGGTGGCGGCTGTGCCTCATGAGCAATGACGAGGAAGCGCGTGTAGTTGCGCTCATCTGTCTGTATATTGTCGGCCAGTATCTCCATATCGTGTAGCTGGGCGGCGGCGGCAGGTGCTATGGCAGCTTCGCTGCGATCTCCGCGTTCTTTGACCAGCGCTACGGCCCCCGCCGTATCGTATTCCTCTATGGCCTCGATGCCCATTTTTTGCAGATAGACGGCACATTGGGCTAGGGCTTGGGCGTGTGAGCCGGCTCGGCGAATTTGGCCAGCGTTGCTGCCTGGATGTCCTATGAGAAAGTGTTTTACGTGGAAATACATTTCCCCGGCAATTGGAGGGGGGGCCGCTGCCAAGAGATCCCATACCGGATGTATGCCACCAGCCAGCGAGTTTTCGACGGGGGCCATGCCATAAGTGGCCCGGCCCGCGCGCACGGCGGCAAAGAGTTCGGCAAAGTCGGCACAGGGGCAGAGGTCGATAGTGGGACCGAAATGTTTGATGGCGGCTTGAGCGCTGTTGGAGCCCAGTTCGCCTTGGATTGCTATGGTGCGGTGCGTGCTCAGACGGCGATCTCCATCTTCAGGGTGGGATATGGGTCGTAGTTGAGCAATTTGAAATCGTCGTAGCGAAAGCGGGCAATATCTTGGCCGCGGTTCTTTATGCTCATAGTGGGCAGCGCGCGCGGCGTGCGCGTCAGCTGTTCCTGCAGGGCATCTAGGTGATTGGAATAGATATGTACATCCCCCCCCGTCCAGACAAATTCACCTAGTTCGAGGTTGCAAACCTGTGCCACCATCATGGTGAGTAGGGCATAGCTGGCGATATTGAAGGGTACGCCGAGGCCGACGTCACAGGAGCGCTGATAGAGTTGGCAGGACAAGTGCCCATCGGCGACGAAAAATTGAAAAAGACAGTGGCAGGGGGTGAGTGCCATCTGTTCCAACTCGCCGACATTCCAAGCATTGACGAGGATACGGCGCGAATCGGGGTCATTCTTTATAAGGTCTATCGCGCGCTGGATCTGGTCTATGGATTGGCCATCGGCTCCTGCCCAAGCGCGCCATTGCTTGCCATAGACCGGACCGAGATCGCCGTTCTCATCGGCCCACTCGTCCCAAATGGATACATTTTTCTCTTGTAACCAAGCGATATTGGTATCGCCTTTGAGGAACCACTGCAATTCGCGGATAATCGAACCGATACGCAAATCCTTGGTTGTCAGACAGGGAAACCCCGCGGCCAAATCAAAACGCATCTGGTAACCGAAGGTCGCCAGGGTCCCCACGCCCGTGCGGTCACTTTTTTTGCTGCCTTTGTCTAGCACATGGCGCACTAGGTCCAAATACTGCTGCATAGAACGGTTCTCCCCTCTTTTAGATTTTGCTAAATATAAAGATATCGGGCGCGTATGAGAAATTGGCGTTAAAAGGAGGTCGTTGGCGGTTGACAGGAATAGACCTGTTTCCTATTTTCGTTTCCTGCTTTTGTAGCATGCGAGGCGGCGTGGCCAAGTGGTAAGGCAGGGGCCTGCAAAGCCCTTATCCCCGGTTCGATTCCGGGCGCCGCCTCCATTATTATGTCTGGTTGCCGGGGTGGCGGAATTGGTAGACGCGACGGACTTAAAATCCGTTGACCGCAAGGTCGTACCGGTTCAAGTCCGGTCCTCGGTACCGGATAAGAAACAGGGACTTACGCCAATCTGGGGAGAATTGGTTTGAGTCCTTGTTTTCGTTCTGAAAGAATGAGTTAAGGTCACAGCGAAGGGGATGCTCGCTCTTGGAGTCAAGACGACGGAGGCGATAATATAAAGGTGTGCTGACAGCTTCTTTGCTGAGGCGCTTATCGACCGTCTAATTAACTGTATTCAGGAGTTTGTTGGTGACGAGCTGCAGGGAGATGATATGACGATCGTGGTGCTGCGCGTCGGTGGGTAAAAGTCTGTAACTTAGGAAACACTGCCTCGCCGGCGGATTCCCTTGCCCTCTTTCTCTTTTTGTACTTCGGCATCTTTGCGCATATCTGTCAGTTCGATTTGCGTCAATTGCTCAAAATACTCACGCAGAATTTGCTCTCTATTTGATAGGGGCTCTATTACTTTTTCCAAGGCTTCTATAATGGGCATGCGATTGGACATCCGCTCGCGCATTGTAGTCAGTGTATCACTTATTTTTGTCAGTTTGGGCCGGAGGCGGGCTGCTTCGCCAGAGAACGTGGCAATAATACGGACAGACATGCCAATGGCTGCTAGGCAGATAAAAATGGCTAGTAACTGTACGTCGAGTATGCTATCGAGTGCTTTCACGGTTCCCCCGTCGCTTGGAATCCTAAACTAAGAAATAAAGTGTAAATCCGCGCATTTTTTCTTTACTGTAATTTAATGATTTAGAGTCAGATACAAAACCGGTCAGGTGCTAAGCACCTGACCGGTTTCTTGTATCCTGCTCTTTAACGGTCTTAGCTCGCTTTGCGCATGGGACTAAAGCGGATTTCTGCCTTGGCATTTTGGCGCTGTAAAAGTGTCATGGTCTGGTCCTTGGCGTATTGGAGTGCAGCCCCCTCAACCATAAAGACTTCTTCGCCCAGTTCGAGCGTCATGGTCTTAAAGCGCCCCCCGTCCTGATGGATTACAGATGCCCAAGGGCGAAACGTACCTTCTTCGGTTTTTTTTGCCTGCAAATTTACAGTGAACTTAGTATCAGATAACATGGAATATCAATCTCCAAGAGCGAGTAGTTAGAAGAAATGGAGTCGCTCTATGTATCGGCCGTTCGTTAAAAATGTACAGTAATAAATGGGTGAAAGCAGTTTGTCGCGGGCGTGTTGCAGTTTCAGCATTGGTGCCCTATGCGATATTGCTGTCTCGTACTTATGTCTCATTTAAGAGGTGGTGCGTGCTCTATATAAGGGGCGTGCTGCACGTCTAAATTGTTTAGTCTTTTCTTTTCAATTATTTTTGTACGTGCGAACCTCAAGGTTGGTATTGTGGTTTCTCTTGTTGCATTGTGAAGGTCTGTCTTTTAGCGCAGGGGGTTTGGATACTAGTCAGCACGAGAGATGAGCCATGTGTGGGGTTAAGGGGTATTTGCGAGGTGTGGTATTTGGTCTTTTTCTGGTGTCGCGAGATGCTACCGTGCGCGCATCGACGCCTTTTTCTGAAGCGGCGTCACATGATTTTGCCGTAGAAGGCATGTAAAATATAGAGAACGGGTGCCCGTGCGTATTGTCCCCAAAGATGTATCGCAGGAACGCGAGGTCACACCTTCATGGGGTGTGGCCTCGTGCTGTTTATACATGAAGATGTAACGGAGACGGTTGACCGCAGTGTTTTTAGCTCCTTATTCTCTCTTGTGAAATAATCCGCGTACCCGCTCTATTGGAAAGACTACGCCATGCCTCGACTCGATATAAAAGCTTTAGAACTGGTGATGCT
>JBLHGI010000416.1:0-4347 GCA_047616505.1 Planctomycetota bacterium | reverse complement strand
AATACCACAAGCGCGGGCCGATTCCGGCTTTTGAGATGATCAAGTTTTCGGTCAATATGCATCGGGGTTGTTTTGGCGGCTGTAGCTTCTGTACGATTTCGGCACATCAGGGTAAGATGATCGCCAGCCGCTCAAAAGAGTCGATTATGAAGGAAGTCGACCATATCACGCGCATGCCCGATTTTAAGGGTTATATCAGCGATTTGGGCGGGCCTTCAGGCAATATGTATAAGATGAAGGGCAAAGTGCAGGCGATCTGTGACAAATGCGTGAGCCCTTCTTGTATCGATCCGTCGATTTGCCACAACTTAGATACGAACCACCAACCACTACTCGACATCTATCGCAGTGCTGCGGCGCATCCCAGCGTGAAAAAGGCCTTTGTCTCTAGTGGAATTCGCTACGATATGTTGGTGAGAAGCAGTGAAGAAGAAGCAAAGGAAAATCACCATGACGAGTATATTGAAGAGCTAGTTACGAACCACGTTTCTGGGCGTCTGAAGATTGCGCCGGAGCATACTTCCGATGCGGTGCTCAAACTGATGCGCAAACCGTCGTTTAAATATTTCTACGAGTTTAAGAAAAAATTTGAGCGCTATACCGCGAAGGCGAACTTAAAGCAGCAGTTGATACCGTATTTCATTTCGAGTCACCCTGGCTCGCAGGTGGAAGATATGGCGGATCTCGCTTGTCAGACCAAGGATGCGGGTTTTCAGTTGGAGCAGGTACAGGGGTTTACGCCGACGCCTATGACGGTGGCGACCGTCATCTATTATTCGGGCTATCACCCCTACACTTTAAAAGAAGTACCAACGGCGCGCACGGACAAAGAGAAGAAAGATCAGCACCGCTTCTTCTTTTGGTACAAGCGCGAAAATCAGGCGTGGATCCGCAATACGCTACAGCGCTTGAACCGGACCGACCTCGTGGAGAAGTTGATGGGGATGGCTCACAAGGAGCGCAGTTTACCAGGACGTCGCAAAAAGAACCGCTGAGTTGTTTCCCCCGTTGCCCCTCGTTTATCCCCGCGCCAATCTGCTATAGAGAGAATCGCCTGATTGCCCCGCTAAACGAGCACCACTTTCCACGAACAGGCATCTAAATATCTGCGGGTCTATTCCCCGCTGCTTGCGGCGTTATAGAGTCTTGCTAACCTGATACCCCCGCTGCTTGCGGCGGGGTCGTTTATTCAATCTGAATATTGATACCAATAATAGCAGTAATGGCGATGTGATTGTGATGCCGCTAGTGCTGCAGGATGTACTGTGCGATCTGGTGGCCAATGCGCGTAAGTACACGACACCTGGGGGACGGATTTATGCCGGGTTGGCCGACGATGGTTCTTCGCTGCATTTGGTTGTTGAGGATACGGGTTGCGGCATACCGGAAGACGAGATTAGAGGTGTGGTAAAATGGGGGATGCGCGGCAGCAACGTGCGTCATATAAAGAGCAATGGCGGTGGGTTCGGGCTAACGAAAGCCTATATCGCGACGAGGGATATGGAGGGAGTATGTGGATAAAGTCGAAGTGGGGGCAAGGGACGCGCGTCACCATTATTATGCCAAATATTGAAATAGTTTAAAGCCATATTCGGAGGTGCTAATCTAAATAAGGTATTGCAGACACCGCTGTTTTAGCGGTGGTTTTTTGTTAGTTTTAGCGTTAATTATCCAAGAGGAGTCAATGTGTGAAAGTTGCCAGCATGCGCTATAAACCAGGCGGGGGTGCCGAACTCGTCGATATCGAAGTGGGCGATCCCGGTCCGGGCGAGGTGCAAGTCGAAGTGAGTGCCTGTGGCATTTGCGCTTGGGATATACAGACGTTTAAAACGGGCTCAGATGCGCCTTTTGCCGCGCCACCTGGACATGAGGGCGTGGGGTATGTAGTCCAACTGGGATCCGGCGTCGAGGGGGTAGAAGTGGGGCAGCGCGTGGCGGGCGGGGGCTTCGCGCGCCTGCGCAACATGCCGGTGTCGCGGCTCTATTCCATACCGGATTCGCCGTTGGAGGATATCCATTGGATTGTAGAGCCAGTCTCGTGCGCGGTGACGGGTATTGATCAGTGCCAGCTGCGCGTAGGGCAACGCCTGGCTATGATCGGCTGTGGTTTTATGGGGCTGATGATGTTGCAGGGGCTGGCCGGTATGGGTGCAGAGCAACTGATCGTGCTCGACGTTGATGACAAACGCCTGCAGTTGGCCCGCGAGTTGGGCGCTAGCGAAGCCTATAATGTGACGGCGGCCGATTTTCCTCAGGTGCAGGAGGACCTGCGCGCGCGCGATATTGATGTGGTGGTCGATACGAGTGGGGCGCAGCAGGGGCTAGACTTGGCGACCGATATCGTGCGGCGGGCGGGGCGCATCAATTTATTTGGTTGGATCAAGGGGCAAGAGGCTCACTTTAACCCGAGCACGTGGCATCTCAAGGGATTAACCGTCGTCAATTCGGCGCCAGCATCCCAGCTGCGCGATCCATTCCCAGCGGCTATTCGTCTCTTGGCAAAGGGAGTGATTGACCTGCGCCCCCTGGTTACGAACGTGGTGCCGTTGGCCGAGTATCCGCAGTTTATGCAGCAGGTTGTCAGCGCTGAGACCGAGGGGTATATCAAGGGCGTAGTAACATTGCAATAAGAAGATGTAGTCGCGCCGTAGCCGTCGATTGGGAAAAGGTACTAGGGGGCAACGGGTGTCTGCGCTGGCGTCGATAGAAGGGATACCTTATGTTTTTTCAAATTGAACTGACCAGTCAGTCAATTGTAATCAGCAGTTGGAGGCATTCCTGAACGATCGAAACAAATATACCAGCAGTGAAGACGGCACCGCGGTCGAGCGCGTGCCGCTGCGGGTCTATGCCAAATTGCTGGGTCAATACCTGAGGCCCTATACGCCGCGGGTGTTACTCTTGGCCGCGTGCATATTTTCCGGTATCGGCATGAACCTGCTCAATCCCCAAATCATCCGCTACTTTATTGACACCGCGCGCGCCGGGGGGGCCGTCGGCGATTTGACCTCGGCGGCGCTGCTCTTTTTGGGCCTAGGCATCGGGCGTCAATTCGTCTATTTGGCCGGCTCGTATCTGGGGCAAGATGTGGGGTGGCGGGCAACCAATGCCATGCGCGGCGATTTGGCTGAGCACTGTATGCGTTTGGACATGACCTTCCATCACGAACGCACGCCGGGCGAGATGGTCGAACGCGTCGATGGCGATGCTACGGCGCTGTCGAATTTCTTCTCCGAATTTGTCGTGCAGGTATTCGGCAGCATCTTTTTTCTCTTTGGCGTATTGATCCTGCTCTTTCGCGAGGACTGGCGCATTGGCGCGGTGATGAGTGCTTTCACGCTGGTGGCGTTCTTTGTCTATAATTTTACCCGCAGCATGGCCGTGCCGCACTATGCCGCCGAGCGCGAGGGCTATTCGCGTCTCTATGGATTTTTGGAAGAGCGCCTAGCGGGCATAGAGGATATCCGACCGAATGGGGCTGTCGGCTATATTGTCGATCGCTTTTTTGATGTCAACCGCGATGCCTATGGCCGCGCCGTTAAGTCGGCGACGATGGGCGCTGTACTGCGCTCGATTACAACGATCCTCTTTACCTTTGGCCACGCGCTGTCGATGGGCATGGGCATCTGGCTCTACGGCGAAGGGGTCTTCACGATTGGCGCTGTTTTCCTGGTCTTTCACTATACGTCGCTGTTGCGCATGCCGCTGTTTCAGATCAGCCGTCAGATCAACGATTTGCAGAAAGCCACGGCTGGTTTTAAACGCATTGAAATACTTTACCGCACGCGTTCGCGCATTGTCGGGGGCGCAGGTGAATTGCCGGATGCGACGGCTTTGGGGGTAGAGTTTGACGACGTGACCTTTAGTTATTACGCCGGTGACCCGGTGCTCAAAAACGTGTCTTTTAAGCTGGAAAAAGGGAAGGTCTTAGGGCTTTTGGGGCGCACGGGCAGCGGCAAGACGACGCTGACGCGGCTGCTCTTCCGCTTTTACGACGTCGACTCGGGGCAGATCTCTATAGGCGAGCAGCCGCTCCAAGAGATTCGCCTGCAGGGGCTGCGGCAGAAGGTGGGTATGGTGACGCAGGACGTGCAGATATTTAACGCCAGCCTGCGCGAAAACCTGGCGCTTTTTTCAACGGATGTGGCCGATGAGGCCCTGCTCGAAGCCGTGGAGGAATTGGGGTTGGGGCCGTGGTATCGCTCGCTGCCGGCTGGCCTGGATTCGATCGTTAGCTCTGGGGCGCTCTCGGCGGGTGAGGCGCAACTCTTGGCTTTTGCTCGCGTCTTTCTCAAAGATCCCGGCATTGTGATCCTCGACGAGCCCTCTTCGCGGCTCGATCCGGCG
>JBLHGI010000415.1:0-4353 GCA_047616505.1 Planctomycetota bacterium | reverse complement strand
GCAGCGTGCCCTTGAGACGCATCTTATGCGCGCCCATCATGTCGCCGTGGTCGGCGAGAAAGAGTACGATGGTGTTGTCCCAAAGACCGAGGCGCTCGTATTCGGCTTTTATGCGCGCAAAGTGGCGGTCCATTTCGGCGATCATCGTGTAGTATTGCGCCAGCTCTTGGCGCTGGGCCAACTCGTCGAGGGCGCCGTGATTGCCGTCGATGGCGTGCTCTTTTTGGAAGGCGGGTTTGTCGGCAAATGTTTCGGTGTAATAGCTGTCGGCGAGGTCGAGGCTTTCGGCGGCAAAGCGATCGGCCCAGGCGGGTTCGGTGAAAAAAGGAGGGTGTGGTAGGTTCGTAGAAAAAGTCATAAAGAGCGGTTTGTTGTCGTCGGGCGCGTAGCTCTGTAGAAAAGACACGGCTTCGTTGCAGGACTGATAATCGGGTCTGAGTGGTTTGGGCACGTGCGATATGCCGAGCCGTTCGGCCTCCTCATCGGAGACGGGGTGGTGATCGCCGTCGATATCGTAGCCCAGTTCGGTTAGGGGGACGCCGAAATGGGTCTTGCCAAAGTAGGCGGTGTCGTAGCCTGCTTCTTTAAAGCATTGGCCGACGGTCGTGTATTTTTGCGTCAGGCGAGCTTGGTGTTCGTGGAAGCCATAAATGACCATCACGCCGCATTCGTGCGGGTAGAGCCCGGTCTGTAAGGCGGCGCGCGCGGGCACGCATTGGCCGTGGCAGGTATAGGCATTTTTGAAGTGGATACCTTCGGCGGCGAGATCGTTGAGAAAGGGCGTATGGGCGATGGGGTCGATAAAACCCATGCGCTGGTGCTGCATCTGGTCGCATAGGAGTAAGAGGACGTTGGGTTTGGAGGACATAGGTTGTTTGCAGCTCCTGTATTATTTTTTGCAACAGTTAAGAGAGGGCGAGAGCTATATTTTTAACTCTCGCTCAAGACCGGAGCCACTTCACAGCGATGGAATAAATCCGCAAAGTCAGCCGAGCCGTCGTCGCCCCGCGTTTCTAGCCGTGACCCGCGCACAAAGCCCGGTGCGCTGCCAAAATAATAGGTCTCGTGTCGTTGCTGCTCTGAGGCAAAATGCCAGCGCACGCCATCGGGATGGGCGACCGAAGTAATCTCCCGTGCAATCTCTAGCGGCTCGGCGTTTTGCAGCGCGGCTACTGCTTCTTGGTCTATATCTATCCCGAGGCCGGGTTGCGTCGGCACCTGCGCGAATCCCGCTACAGGCATCGGCATGGTGACTAGGTCGCGTTCCCAGATATTGTGGGCGGCCAGACTCGAAAGCGTGGCCTGCTGGCAGACGCTCGCCAGTTGCACGACCCACGCCGCCCGCAGCCCGGTGCCGACGGTCTGGAGCCAAAAAGGTTTTTTCGCCTCCTGCGCTACGGCCGCATGCTCGAGCACGCCCTGCGCATCGTCGCCGCCGAGCACAAAGGCATCGCACAGGCCTCGGCCGATCTGGTCCAGCGCTGAGACGCCGCGATCGTAGGTCGGGTCTGAACGCACGTGGCAGCAGCCGCTGCCGTAGTGCGCTGCAATGGGTTTGTTGAGCTTGGCGCGCAGTTGCTTATAGCCCTCGGCATCGCGCTGGGGCATCGGTGACTCAAAACCGCCGACGCAATCGTAGGAAGCCAACGCTTCGAGCACCGGCAATGCCTGCTGCGCCGTGCGCAAATGGCCGTTGAAATCCAACCAGCAGCTAAAACCTTTGGGCACTACTTTGGAGAAGGCCTCAATTTGTTCTATGGGATCCCACCAGGGTCGGCATTTGAATTTATAAACTCTGTAGCCCAGTGCCGCTGCCTGCTGTGCCTGCTCGGCCCATTGCTCCGGGCTCAGGTCGCAGGACCAGTAGGCGAAGGGGACCTTGTCGCGCATTGGTCGGCCCATCAGTTCGTGTGCAGATACGCCCAGTGCTCGACCGACCGCATCGAATAGGGCCATCTGCACTCCGGCGTGGCGAATATTTCTGAGACCGGCTACGGCGTTCTGCCCGATAAAACCAGCCACGTCATCGGGGCCGCCTAGCGTCTCGCCATAACCGACGGCACCGCCTTTAAGCTCGACGCGATAGAGCGTGACTCGGCCCTTGCCGGCGCGCAGTCCCGAGCGCAGTACGCATTGTGTTAGTTCTGGTTTAAAGCGCATATTGAGCGCAGTGACTTCGATGTCTTTGATGATCATAGTTTTGCCCTCGATGAAAATATATGTACCGAAAGCAGTTAAATCACCATGCTGCTGTCAAGCCATGTGGAAGGCAGCGTATATTGTTTGGCGGTTCGCCTAACGTAGCTCATTGACAGTGCGTAGCTATATTTTTTACCCTAAGCGTACTCTAACTAATGGGAGCTCGTCTCATGTCTTTAGATCTATTTTTTACTAGTGAACAGCGGCGACACTTTGAAGAATGCGGTTATGTCCGTCTAGGTAAAGTGCTGGACGAGGGCGGGCTGCGGCAGCTGCAGGAGCGCATTGACGCCATTATGCTTGGAGAAATTCCCTACGAAGATATGCGCTTTCAATTGGACAGCGAAGACGGGGTGTATGGCCATACGCCGCCGGAGACCATGGGGCATAAAGGGTCGACGCTGCAGTATCGCAAGATTATGGATTTAGAGCAGGATGCGGTCTTCCTCGCCTATATGCAGCATCCGTTCTTTCGCGAAATTACGCGGGCTTATATAGGCGAAGACGTGTCTATTTTTCGCGCGATGTTTATGAACAAACCGGCGCATCAGGGTACGGAATTGCCCTGGCACCAGGATGTGGGGTTGGGGTGGGGCGTAGACACGACGCCGACGATTACGGTATGGACGGCGCTCGATCCGGCGACGAGGGAGAATGGCTGTATGCAGGTGGTATCGGGCAGTCATAAGCAGGGGGTCATTGCCCAGACACATTTCCCCAGTGCCGAAGAGCTAGAGCTCCATGCACCCGCCGAGGCCGTCGTCGATTTAGAGGCCGAAGCCGGCGAGGTTATTTTGCTCAACAATCTGATGCTGCATCGCTCGGGTGTGAATCCCAGCCTGCAGTCGCGGCGGGCTTTTAGCATTGCCTATATGGATGGAGCTACGCGTTCGCGCCAAACGGGCGAGGTCTTTCCAATGATTTTTGGCGCCGAGGCCCTCGTTGCATAAGGAGTGCATCTGTTAAGGCCACTGCTCTGCAAAAACGGTGTAGTGTTTAACGGCTTGCTCATCGACTTCGACGCCGAGACCGGGTCCGTCGGGCACGATGGCATAGCCGTTTGTCACGAGCGGTTCTTTGAGCAAGCTGTGTTCGTGCACGAAATTGCCGCAGAGGTCGCTGCCTAACGTGCAGTTGGGGGCGGCGGCCGAAGCGTGCAGGCGAAAGACGTCAAAGAGGCCGAGATCGACGTTGGAGGCCTGCCAGACGGGAATTCCGGCGGCCTCAGCGATGCGGGCCATATCGAGAAAGCCCCAATCGGAAGGGGCGATGTTAAAAGCGTCGATGGCCGCTAGGGAGACGGCCTCGATTATCTGGCGCGGGTTTTGGAAATGAGGGGCGATAGGGATTGTGGTCGCCTCTTTGAGGGCCAAGTACTCGCGCAGGTCTTTTTTGGGGAAGGGGTCTTCAAAAATCACGTCGAGCCCCTCTAAACGGCGGGCCAGGTCGAGGCTGTTTTCTAGGGTGTGAAAGCGCTCGTTGGGATCGACGACGATGCGCAATTGCGGCGCGGCTGCATGCATGGCGCGCACGCGTTCTTCTACGTTATTATCTTCCCACTTACACTTCATTTTTATGCCGTGGAAACCCAATTCGGCGGCGCGCGTGGCAGCGCTGGCCGAGTCTTCGGGGCCCATGCGCGAAATCCAATAATCGACTAACACTTTGTCCTGAAGTTTGCCTCCGAAGAGGCGACAGAGCGGCCAGTCGATCGTCTTGCCAAGCAAGTCGAGCAAGGCCATGTTCCAGCCGCCGCCGTTGAGCTGGCGCGGCTCGAAGCGGCTGGGATCTTTGCCGATAATATCGGGGGGATTGTCGTCGCGTCGTTCAAAGTAGGGGCCGCTCATGCCGAAACCCGTCAATCCCGCGTCCGTGTGGATGTAGAGCACGTCCTGTAGGCGTTCGCCCAGCGGCTGTGGATAACCGGGCATCGGCTCTTCGTAGTTAGGAGGCGGCAGAATACCTGGTATGAAGGGCACGCGTACGCCGATGCGCTGGAGGTGGGTAATTTTCACGATGAGGCTCCTGTGTCACGGGATATGTATCGTGCGTGGCCTACAATTTCCATATCAACTGTTAGGTGGCTATGAGATGATCGATACTTTGTTGCAGCGTGGGTCGCCATCCATTAGATGGCGTGCCACGCGGTAATTA
>JBLHGI010000414.1:0-4409 GCA_047616505.1 Planctomycetota bacterium | reverse complement strand
GCCGTCGTTCTGCTCTCAGAGCTCAATGCCGATGATAGCGGCAATTTTACGGTTTGGCCGCGCTCGCACACTTTTTTTGAAAACCACTTCAAAGAACACGGCCACGAAGTCTTGGAAAACGGGATGCCGCGCTGCGAATTGCCCGCAGCCCCCATCATGCTACAAGGCCAAGCCGGCGACGTCGTGCTGACGCATCACCAACTCGTGCACACGGCCGCGCCCAACGCCTCGCCGCACGTGCGCTACGCCGCGATCTTCCGCCTGCGACACAAGGACTGCACGGAAATAGGCCGCGATGCCTACACGGATATCTGGCGCGAATGGCCGGGCATCCGCGCCTTAAAAGAAGATGGAGTGGTCGCCTAATATGGCAGCGCACACGGGAACCCTCTCGTCGCTCATTCGGCGAGATGCACCGCCGGCCAACTGGGTCGAGGGCGAGAAAATACCGTGGGATGACCCCGCCTTTAGCGCGCGTATGCTACGCGAGCACCTAGCGCAGACACACGACGCAGCCAGCCGCCGCACGGAAAAAATCGCCGCGCACATCGCTTGGATTGAACGCACCCTACTCACCAAACCAGCCGCCCAGATACTCGACCTAGGCTGTGGACCGGGTCTCTATGCCCAACGCCTAGCCCAGCGCGGCCATAGGGTCGATGGCATCGACTTCTCACCTGCTTCCATCGACTACGCCCGCTCCCAAGCCGGCGATCTAGCTCTCACCTATACCCACGCCGATATCCGTCGCGCAGAGTATGGAAAAAACTACGATTTAGCCCTGCTTATTTTCGGCGAATTCAACGTTTTTTGCCGAGAAGATGTCCGCTGTATTTTGCAAAAAATTCACGCCGCACTAAAACCCGGCGCGAGTCTTCTCTTAGAACCGCACACCTACGATTTTGTCCGCCAAGTCGGCCACGCCCCGGCCACTTGGCACTCGATGCCCAGCGGTCTATTCTCCGAATGCCCACACCTCTATTTAGAAGAACATTTCTGGCATCCGGGCCACGATACGAGCACGGCGCGCTATCATATAATCGATGCCGAAGAGTCCACCACCAAAACCTGGTCTGCCAGCATGCAAGCCTATCGCGACGAGCAATACCACTCCTTGCTCGCTGAGTGCGGCTTCGCCGACCTAAGCATCTTTCCCTCTCTCTTAGGCAAAGAGGACCCCGCACAAGAAGGTCTCTTCGCCCTCACGGCACAACGGAGCTAAAGTCCCATGCCCTCCATTCTGACACCAACCACAGCCACTGCCAAACGCGACGAGCTAGTCGAGCTCGGTTACACCATCGTGCCCGGCCTGCTCAATGACCCCTTCCTCGGCGAGTTGCAGACCTGGTCTCAGCATATCTTTGACCAGGTCCCCGTCGACCCCAAGTATCGCTACCAAGGCAGCGATATACACGTCTATAGCGAGCGCAAATGGCAGACGATGAATCGCGAAAAAAGCATCCAGCACTTTTCCGACCCCATCGTCGAAAAACTCATCGACTTTGCCCCGCAAAAACAGGTCTGCGCCGAACTCGGTCTCGAAGACTTAGACCCGCACGACAATATCATCTTGCTCTCCAAACCCGCCTACGGGCCGCCGCTCTATTGGCACCAGGACTTTATGAACTGGAACCACCCCGAGGCGGCTGCACCGTGGCCGACGGTCATTTTTCTTTCCTACTATATGAGTGAGACCAATCGCGATAACGGCTGCCTGCGCGCAATCCCCGGCAGCCACCGCAAGCGCAGCAATTTACACGACCTATTGCCCGATGCACATGGCCCCGACATCCAGGCTATTACAGACCTGGACCACGAAGTTTTTATGGATCACCCCGACAGCATCGACGTGCCGCTCAAATCCGGTGACCTCATCATCGCCGATGCCCGCCTCTTACACGCGGCCTGGCCCAACCAGACAGACCAGCGCCGCACGCTCGTTTTGGCCTGGCATGGCGTCTTTTCCTTTCCCAACCCACCCAGCTGGTGGCAGGGCGAAATACCCGATGCCATAAAAAACTTTGATAAAAATTTCACCTGTGATTCGACTCGCAAGCCCAGCTCTTATCTAAAATAGAAAGGTTCCCATGCAAGCTCTAAAACTGCGCCAGGCCATGCGCTCGGGACAGCGCGTCTACGGCACGCTAGTCTCGGCACCTGCGACCTTATGGGTCGATATGACAGAGGGCGCCGCCCTCGACTTTGTTTTTATCGACACTGAACATATCCCCAACGACCGCCAGACCTTGTCGTGGATGTGCCACGCCTATCGCGCCATCGACCTACCGCCCATCGTGCGCGTGCCCGAGCCCGATGCCTACGAGGCCTGCAAAGTGCTCGATGGCGGAGCCGCCGGCGTCATATTCCCCTATACCGAGACCGTCGAGCAGATGCGGCAACTCATCGGTGCCTGCCGTTATCGCCCGCTCAAGGGAGCACGCTTACAAGCAGCACTCGACGATCCGCAGAGCCTAGAGCCAGAGTTGCTTACCTATCTCGAAGAGCGCAATGCTGGCTCTATCGCCGTGGCCAATATTGAAAGCGTACCCGCCATCGAAAACCTCGACGAACTCTTAGCTATAGAAGGCCTCGATGCCGTGTTGATTGGCCCCCACGACCTATCTTGTAGTCTGGGCATTCCCGAACAATACGCCGATCCGCGCTTTGACCAAGCCGTGCGCACTATTTTTTCCAAGGCACGCGCAGCCGGCAAGGGCGCCGGCATCCACTATTTCCAAGAAGGCCTAGAAGCGGAAGTCGAGTGGGTCAAGGCGGGGGGCAACTTTATCGTGCACGCCGGCGATGTACATTTCTACCGCCAGACCCTACAGCGTGAAATCGGCGCACTGCGCAAAACGCTCGGCGACGAACGCACGAGCGGTGGCGACAGCGTTATAATCTGAGTACCCGAGCATATATCGCGGCAAAGACCGCAGCGGTACTATGGGCGACCGCCAGCCCACATACCTTATCCAAAGGCGCACTACCTATGACGCACACCGCCATCCACCAGGGGCAGCCCTTCTCTACCGAGCGCACAGCGGCGATTATAACCGACTTCAAGCGCGATGGTTATGTCGTTATTCCCAGCGTGCTGCAAAGCGACGAAGTGGCAGCCCTGCGACAAAGAACGGACGACCTCTTTGCCGATCCGGCACTTGCCGAAACGGGTTATATACAGAACGACTTTATCTTGAGGCACTGCAACGAACTCGACCCGCTCTTTTGTAAACTCTTAGTTCGCGAGCCTATTTTTAGCCTTATGGAAGCGATCTTTGGCAAGGGTTTCCAGCAGTGCGGCATGAATGTATTGCGCACCAATCAGAGCAACGCCATTGACCGCTGGCACGTCGACGATGCGCTGTTCTTCCCACTGCCCGATGAGCTATCTCGCCACGACCCGCGCATCGAAATGCCCATTTTTTGGCTGACGGTGCAAGTAGCTCTGAGCGATATCGAAACACCCGCACACGGCCCCACGCAGTATGTGCCCGGCAGCCACTACTCCGGCCGCCACCCGCTGCAGGACACGCCGCAATTCGAGGACACAGGCCCGCGCGACATCTTTTGCAAGGCCGGCGATATCTATCTGCACAATTCGCAGTGCTGGCACCGCGGCATGCCCAACAGTTCCGAACGCGTGCGCTACTTGCTACAGCAGCAATACGGCCCGCGCTGGGCCTTCCCGCGCTACAACGCCTATATCCGCTACGACGTGCCGAACGAATTATTAAAAGAAGAAGACGAGCGTTTGGCACAGGTGCTGGGCGACCATCGTCTAGCGCCTGACAGGCGTTATAAATAACAACAGCCCACTTTTGCCAGCCTCTGATCCCCCTTGCGCCCTATCACTCTGTACGGCAAGTTTTATAGGATATTAACCGTCTATCCAGCACTCACTCGAAGGACTCGTATCTCATATTATGGCACTGCACCTCTACGACACCTATGAACGCAAAGCACGCCCCTTTACACCGCTCAACCCACCTCATGTTGGTCTCTATGCCTGCGGCCCCACCGTCTACAACTACCAGCATATCGGCAACCTGCGCACCTATATCTTTGAAGACCTTCTGCGCCGCGCGCTCGAATACAACGGCTACGACGTCAAACAGGTCGTCAATATCACCGACGTCGGCCACCTGACCTCCGACGGCGATACCGGCGAAGACAAAATGGAAGCCGGCGCCCGCCGCACGGGCAAGACCGCCTGGGAGATCGCCGACTATTACGCGGAGATTTTTAAGGAAGACCTGCGCACGCTCCATGTGCTCGAACCGCATATCTGGTGCCGGGCGACCGACCATATCGAAGAGCAAATAGACGCCGTGCGCACCATCGAAGAAAAGGGCTACGCCTACCAAACGGCCGATGGCGTCTACTTCGATACCGAAAAGCTAGACGACTAC
>JBLHGI010000413.1:0-4449 GCA_047616505.1 Planctomycetota bacterium | reverse complement strand
AAGTAATACAAAATAACACTAAAGATTATCTGCATTCTTCCGATCTCTTTCATTAACGAACAAATCCGTAGTACAAGGAGGTCTAAGGATGCATTCGTCCAACACACGGGCTATACAGCCCCAGTCCCTAAAAATAGGAGACCGGTTTCTGCTCTCTTTCAACGAGCCGAAGACCGGTACCACACAGCAGACAGGTCGCCTACAAGACTTAAAGAATGGCGCGCTCTGTATCGATGTAGACCCAGACTGTCGTCCGCCGCGCGGTACGCCAGTGAGCGTCAGCAGTTTGCGCACCGATGTTAGCGATTTCCATTTTTCGAGTGAAATACTTGGCCGTCATCGCCTGCACGGTCGCCTGCCGGTACTGTTAATAAAGGCACCTAAACAGATAGACGACGGCCAACGGCGCACATCGCACCGCGTGTCCGCCGCCCTAAAATCCGAAGCCACGTGGCTCGACGACAAACTCGGTCCCATGAACAAACCCGGGGTCCTGACCAATATCAGCGGCGGCGGTGCTCGGCTCTTTATGCGTCACTTACCCAATGCAGAGCGTCTGCATCTCGACGCCTGTGTCCCTGAATCCTTTATAGAGGAGTGGGCACTGCGACGAGTCGGCCGCCTGCAAAAGTCGGTGCGAAACCAAACGATCTTTGCCGACCCACTACAGCAAACCTGTGCCCAATTACTCGGAGAGTTCGAGCGCATAGAGTGTAGAATCGTCAAAAGCAGCGTGCACAACCGCGACGACCGCGGCGCGATACACTCGCTGGCGCTGTCTTTTCTTCGCCCCCACGAAGGCTATTTCCGCCTCGTTAGTTTTCTCGAACGCCAAGCGCTCCAGCGCGGCATAGAGGGGAAACAACCGCGGGCAGCAGCCTAATATAATTCCGTGGGTCCGGGCGCTTTGGCAGGCTGCTGTCCACCGGCAGTCCGCCCAAGCGTCCGGCTGCACTTTTTATTGCAAATACACGCCTGTCATTGACAGGCGGCGGCAACCTCTATTATCTTTAGAAAATCCTCAATTGCGCTCTCTTTCTCCCCAGAGAAAATTGGAGCGGGTATGCCCTCTCATCTTTCGTTTTCCCAGTATTTAGTTGGCCACGCATCGCTAGAGCGCCCACCATTTTTTTATGCTTATGCGGGTATGTGGCTGCATCTATTTATATCCTGCGCTGCGCTGCTGGCCTTCGCTGATGCGGATATTATCACGCTGCTCAGCTCAATGGTCGTCGGGTCGTTTTCTCTGGGGATCATCGTCTACGGAATACTCACCCGTGCGTACGGTCTGTTCATCAACGCGCTATCGTACGCATCCAGTATGTGGCAGGTTTTTTCTTCTGGTAGCGCCAGCACCGCTTTTCTCGTCGTCGCCATCATCACCACGCTGGTGTCGGCCTACTTCCTACTCTCGCGCGAATACCAGCACTACAATCGCGAAATCCACAACGATAACGGCAGCTTGGTGCCTTTGTGGATGACAGTCGTTATGGGCACTGTCGTCGTCCTGCTCTTTATCTTCGGACTCAACATTCTCAACTAAAAACGTCAGCGTATCTTGAGCGTTGCCAAACCACACAGCGCCAAGATACCCGCTACAATCCAAAAGCGAATGACGATCTTGGTATCGGCCAAACCCCGCTGTTGGAAATGATGATGGATCGGTGCGCGCGCAAAAAAACGTCGCCCCAGCCATTTGACGCCTATTTTGTCCTGGATAACAACCGACAAAGCCTCGGCGACAAAGATGCCACCGACGATGAGAAAGAGAAATTCCTGTTTTACCAACACCGCCACCGTACCCAGCAACCCCCCCAAAGCCATTGACCCCGTATCGCCCATAATGACATTGGCCGGGTAGGAATTGAACCACAGAAATCCCAGACACGCACCAAATACAATCGAACAAATGATGGCGATCTCACCGACACCCGGCATAAAGGGAAAAATAAGAAACTCGGCGAAGCGAGCATGGCTCGACACGTAGGCAAAGACACCAAAAACAGCCACGACAAAGGCCGTTGGCACGACCGCGAGACCGTCTACGCCATCTGTGATATTAACCGCATTGGAAATGGCTGTGATGGTAAAGACGATAAATGGAACGTAAAACCACGATAAATCGATGATCGGATATTTTAAGAACGGCAAGTACAGCTGCGTCCCGACCTCGGGCGGCAACGGCGACAAACTCTGGGTCGCATAAATTACGCCAAAAATCGTGCAATAGGTCCCCTGCAACAACAGTTTAGCCGTCTCGGAGAGACCGTGATCACTGCTGCCATGCCGAACCTTGAGATAGTCATCGACCCAGCCCAAACAGGCAAAAAAGAGCAATCCCGCCAAACACAGTAAAACAAACCCGGTATGAAGTTTACACCACAGGCCGATACTCACCAGAATAACACTCACTAAGAGCACACCGCCATAGGTCTTAGACGGGTTGCCCTCCGATGAGTAGTTGAGATAGTTGCGTGGGATATCTCGGTGGCCCAAGCGATAAAAATAGAGAATGACGCGACTGCCAAATAGGATCGTGAGCATCAGAGCCGTGAGGGCCCCACATAGCGCACGGAAACTAATCGAATCTACTAGGCGTAGAAAAGACAGCGCATCGACTGTATCATGTAGATAGGTACCGAGATAGTAGATCATAAGACTTTCAAGTCGTTCGCACTGCCATGGCGTCCCTCTTCGACGCGCAGCGACAGCGCGCGCAGCGACTCATTAAGTGCAAACGTCGGCTTAAAAAAGGGGGAAGAAGCGATAATCTCGTCTAGGTCACCAGCGATTTCTTCAATCGGCAAGACACCGCGATCGAGTCCCTTTGTCAATGCTTGCACGACTCCTTGGCGATACTGCCAATTCGGATGTTGGTAAAAGGGGCGCAGCGCTGGCAATAGCTCTTTGCCTCCAGCTAAGTCCCCCAGGGCCTTAAGGGCTTCTACAACTACGTCCGGTGAAGAGTCATCCAGCGCTTTGAAAAGAGTCGACTCCGTGTGGCTATTGGGATCGCACTGTTCACCGAGCACACGGGCAGAGGCTGAGCGAACTTCAAAATAAGGATCTTCTAAGAGCGCTAGCTCCAAAGCTGAGCGCGTTTGTGTATCGGCGACACTCAATAGTCGAATCCCCCATTCTACGACATTGCGGCGCAGAATACCACTGTGGTAATAATCGCCACCCGACATGCGCGGCAGCCAACCAACCGGGCTGCGATCGAGCAAGATGTGCAGCAACAGCGGGCGCTGCTTTTCATAGGAGAGCAAGCCAATGAGTTTTATGCCCACATTGCGCCGCCCCAGTGGTATTTCGCACCAAGCGCGCGAAACCAACAAGCAGTCCGCTTGATAGCGCATATAGGCCAGATCACACGGCTGCATTCCCTCCACGCCCCCCGCTTCGCGCACCTGAGCCTGTATCCAGCGCATGAGCGCATTGGCTTCGGCCGGTGGACCGCTTGGACGCATTGGATACTCCAAATTCAGCGCGGCAGCACGGCGCTCGGTAGAAATATTTTCTATTTCCTTCATAATCAGCGACAAGCTATCGCGCCGCGGCACCGCCGCCGCCGCAGTCGCCATTTGCTGCAGTTTATCAACATCGTCTAAGAGGGCCAAGAGCCGCTGTGCCAGATCGTTTCCGTCGACGACACTTTCGATCTCACCCTCTTTCCAGCGGGCTTGCTGATAGAGGACCTGTGCAGCTCCCATGCGCTCCATCTCGCGCGCATTCGCAGCTTGGTGGTCTTCGGCTGCCGTGGCCAGCGGCACAACCACTGCGGGCTTGCCCGCTACGCCAAGTTCGGTCAAAGTCCCCGCTCCGCCACGACAGACGACGAGATCGGCAGCGGCATAGGCCTGATGGATATCGTCCATATATTCTATTGCGCGATACCAAGGGGCCCCTCCGGGTAATTTCAGCTGCTCTACTGCCCGGCGCGTATCCTGTACAGCATCGTATCCCGCCCCGCTATAACGCCCAGTAATGTGTAGAACAGTAAGGCCTTTTCGACCTTCGAATTTCGGCAGCGCATCAACGAGTGCTTCGTTGATGACCTTAGCCCCACCCGAGCCGCCAAAAACCAGCACGACCTGATCGTCGCAATCTATATCCAGCTGTTGTCGCGCCGTATCCCTATCCAGCGTGAGAAATTCGCGCCGCACCGGATAACCGACTACGGCCACTCGTTTCATATCAAACCAGCGCCCCGCCTGCTCGAAAGCGATGCCAATGCGATGTGCCAAACGGCCAACGACTTGGTTGAGCATACCGGGATGGGCATTGGGTTCGTAGAGAAAAACGCGGGAACGAGAGAGAGCGATCTTGCTGAGCAAAGCGTGTGCAAAAAGAATCGGCGCACTGACATAACCGCCCGTGCCGATAATAATATGCGGGCGAAAACGAAGTAGGCACAAGATGCCCTGCAGTACCCCCCAAAACAGCACG
>JBLHGI010000412.1:0-4469 GCA_047616505.1 Planctomycetota bacterium | reverse complement strand
GGGAGCGGATTTTTGCTTGCGGGGTCTATTGGAGAGGGCGATAGTCTGGTTGCTCGTTACCATCGTTCTATTTTCCTTTCGCGGATTTGAGGTGTCTATATCTATATGAAGTTAATCTGCTCTATTCTCCTCGCGTGGTGGGCCACTGCTAATGCCGAGGTTGTTCCGGTGCGTTCGGCCAAGATGCAGCAGGGGATTGCTACGAAGGGCCACATCCATGCGCTGACGATATTCGCCCGTTTTCAGGACGAAGGGGCTTTGGCAGGGGCTGCGGTGCCCTCTTTCGCCGCGGACCTTTTTGACGAGCGCCTGCCCGGTAGTATTTCTCATTTTTACAACGAGATGTCGCGCGGCCAATTTGCCTTGAGCGGAGAGGTATTGCCGCTCTGGTACGCCGCAGAGAATAGCACGGGTGATTATAGGGAACCGAATGGCGATTTTGGCGATTTTGCGCGCGAGGTTATCGAGGCCGTCGACGCCGATAGAGATCTGGGGCTTTACGATAACGATGGCCCCGATGGCTTTCCCAATTCGGGCGATGATGATGGGTATGTAGACTTTCTCTTCATTGTCACGCGCTCGGCACCACTGGGTTTTATAATCGATGCCGCTACGGGTATTGCCCGTTTGGGCTTGGGACAGGACTATCGCAGCAATGACCTCGCTCTCGGAGGAGGACGCATCCGCATCCGTGCGGATGGCTCGGATCGCGGCGTTGGTGGTGCGGTGCAGCAGGGGCGCAACTTCGAAGAAGCCGTCGGCAGCATGGCGCACGAGTTTGCCCATTTTTTGTTATTGCCCGACCTCTACGACCTCAGCGATCTCAGCAGCGATATTGGCCCGGAAGAAGATTCGGCCGGCGTCGGTTATTGGGATATTATGGCGCACGGCAATCGCGGTTGGGATGAGCGTGGTGGCCCCAATCCATTTTCCGCCTGGTCACTGGGACAACTCGGTTGGTTGGGCGTGGAAAACGACCAGTTAGAGATCGTTGAAGACAACATATCCGACGTCCTCTTTGAAGACGTCAATGCGGGTGGCAAGGTCTACCTCTTACCCGATGCGGAAACTTCGAGCTATTATCTCGTCGAATTTCGTCGTCGCGGCACCAGCTATTACGAGCGCAACCTGCCGGGTGAGGGGCTGTTGATTTGGCACGTCAATCCAAGGATGAAAAGCAATGATGAGGAGATGGAGAAACTCGTTGATCTCGTCTGCGCCGATGGACAATACGCCGATGCGGGGTTTCCATTGGGCGAGGTGCCCGCGCCCTTCTCGGGTCGCGACAACCTCGATTTTTGGGCGGGTGACGAAGCGTATCGCGCGAGCCAAGGGGGCAATTTGGGGGATGCTACGGATATGTGGGATGGCATTCGCTATACGGATTTTTGGGCAGCTTCAAACCCCGCTGCTGGCGTAGGTGTCAGCGTCGAGAATATCCGCTCAAGCGGCGAGAGCATGGTGGCTGATCTCAAGGTTAAAGACCATCGTCGGGCCGGGCCAATTGCGCGCAGTCAGTCGTGGGCCGATAGCATAAAATTAGTGGGCGATATCAGCGTGTTGCCCGGCGTGCGTTTGGAGGTTGCCTCGGGAACGCGGGTGGAAGTTGGTGCAGATTTTGTGGGTGGCGGCAACGATCCCGAGCGCGTGGAATTGCACGTATTGGGTCAATTGGTGAGCAATGCCACGGGGCGGGGCCGCGTGCTGTTTACGTCGGCTGCCGCCGAGCCGACACCCGGTGACTGGGCCGGGATTTCCATGCAAGCGTCGGCGAGTGCCTTTTTTCGCCGCACCGATATCGAGTATGCAGAAAATGGTATCGTGGCCGAAGGACTGACGTTATCTGCTGCGGATGCTGCGCAGGATGCGCGCGTATTACAGGTGGCAGAAGTCCAGTTGCGCCACTTGCGTGGCGATGGTATTCGTTTGCTAAATATAGCGGATCCTCTGCGTTTTACCGGGTTGGAAGTGCGCGATATCGGCGGTGTTGGCCTGCGGGTCGAAGGGCCGGGTTTGACGCGGGTCAGCGGTGCAGTTTTTGTCAATAATGCCGGCGGTGGCTTGGTGCGCCAGGGTGGTTTTATAGAATTACTACAGAGCCATTTCGAACGTAATGGTCTCGGCGCAGAGGACCGTGCTAACCTGCTCTTGGGGCGTCAGGTCTTTGGGCTGGTCGAAGGCAATAGTTTTTCAGGTGGTTCTATTGGCGTGCATTGCGTTGAGACCAAAGAAGTGGTCATCGCCAATAATACCTTCCGCGCACATCAGGTCGGTTTATTGACTCGCAGCGCGCGTGCACGCATTTTTTCTAACCAATTCAATGATAATGATTTGGCACTGCGCATCGAGGGAGTTGCCGTGCCGACGCGGCTCGATCTCAATGTGATCCAGGGCGACCAACAACTGTTGGTTAACGACTCTGAACGCGAGGTGATGGCGACCAATAATTGGTGGGGGCGCGACGACGAAGCATGGATAGCAGCGCGGATTAGTGGTGCGGTAGAATGGCGGCCCTTTCTCAATTTCGATCCGCGTGTACCCCTCGATTTTGCCCTGAGACAGAACTACCCCAACCCTTTTAACGCCAGCACGACGATCGAATACCAGATTGGCATTAACGATCCGATCATCGCAGGGCACACCGGTGTTGTGCTCGAAATCCGTAGTATGGTCGGTTTATTGGTGCGTCGCTTAGTTGACCAACCGGCATCACCGGGTTTTTATTCAGTAGTCTGGGACGGGCGCAACGATGCGGGGGACTCGGCGGCGAGTGGAGTATATTATTATCAGTTGGACATAGGACCGATTGCCCAGTATCGCAAGTTGCTCTTTCTCAAATAGATCGCCTTGGGGGAATAATCTTCCGCTGCCTTATGTTAAAGTACCCGATCGCTATGATCTGCTATACCACGAGGTATCGGGGGTGATCATTTATGACAACTATATGTAGTAATTCGGGCGCCAGCCCGATCGTGAGTGACAGGGGCAACGAGGCTTTGGTTTTTTCTTTAACTATATTATTTTCCTAAAGATATGAGCATTGAAGTCGATTATTTAGTCATAGGCAGTGGTGTGGCTGGCCTTGCTTTTGCTATCAAAGCAGCAGAAAAGGGTTCGGTGGCCGTCGTAACAAAACGCGAACGCCACGAGTCCAATACGAATTATGCGCAGGGTGGCATTGCGGCCGTCATGGATGTAGCGGTCGATTCTTTTGCCAGTCATGTGGGCGATACGCTGGCCGCTGGTGCGGGGCTCTGCCGCGAAGAAATAGTCGACGGTGTAATCCGCGAAGGGCCAGACGTCGTTGGCGAGCTAATCGCTTGGGGCGCTCGTTTTACCGAAGAGGTCGGGGCGCTGTCTTTGGCCCGCGAAGGCGGGCATACATACGCCCGCGTCGTGCGGGCTGATGATATGACGGGGCGCGAAGTGGCGCGGACTTTAGTAAAAGCAGCTGAAGGGCGAACGGGCATTCAGTTTTTAGATCACCATATGGCGGTAGATCTATTGCTCGATGCTGCTGGGCGTTGCTGTGGAGCACAGGTTTTGGATGTTGCCGGCGGGCATCTTTTAGAAGTGCGCGCTGGGATGACGATGTTGGCTACGGGGGGGTGCGGGCAGGCTTTTTTGCACACGACGAACCCAGAGATTGCCAACGGCGATGGCGTGGCGATGGCGTGGCGCGCCGGCGCCCGCGTCGGCAATATGGAGTTTATGCAGTTCCACCCGACGATGCTCTACAATCCGGGGTGTCCTTCCTTCTTGATTACGGAGGCGCTGCGTGGCTACGGAGCGGTGTTGGTCAATAGCGAAGGCCAGTCCTTCGTCGATTCGTTGACGACGCGCGATATAGTCTCTCGCGCTCTAGTAAAAGAACTACAGGAAAGTGGTCAGCCCTGCGTCTTTTTGGATGCGACGGGTGAGGATGCCGAGGAGACGCGGCGGCACTTTCCCAATATCTATCGCCACTGTCTCGATATGGGCGTTGATATCAGTCGCGAGCGTTTACCGGTAGTACCGGCGGCTCATTATAGCTGTGGCGGTGTGTGCACAGACGAACACGGGCAGACGGATGTGCCGGGTCTTTATGCGGCGGGCGAAGTGGCCATGACTGGTTTTCAGGGGGCTAATCGCCTCGCTAGCAACTCGCTGTTGGAGGGATTGGTATTCGCGCGGCGGGCTTTTGCCCACGCGCAGTCGCTGCATGAACCGCGAGATATTATTGCGCCGCTGGCAAGTATCGGCCCCGTTTATGCTGCGGATGAACTGATGAAAAAGCGCGAAGCGCTGCGGCGGTTGATGTGGGACGAGGTGGGCATTGTGCGCTCTAACGAAAGTTTAGAGCGGGCCTGTCTCCAGGTGGAATGTATGCAGCGAGAAATAGAGGAGATGTACCAGCGCCACGGCACGCATGCGCCGCTAGTGCAATTGCGCAACTTGGCGACTGTGGCAGGACTGATAGCGCGTTCGGC
>JBLHGI010000411.1:0-4486 GCA_047616505.1 Planctomycetota bacterium | reverse complement strand
TTTGACTGCATACTACCTGATTATCGACAAAAGTATAGGAGGTTAATTTCCCTTCTGCTTCGTCGATTAGGTTGACGCCAATCCCTTCAAAGTCTACCCAAAGCTCATTCAGTTCCCGACCAATAGCCCCCACTACCTGCGTAAAATCATCGACCTCTGTCATTTCGAGGACCGTCCGATGCACGCGCTCTTCAACCAGTTCTACGCGCTGGCGATATTCCTCTTTAATAACTCGTCGATAGCCACTAAAGTCGAATAGATTGGCCCAGTTCTGTATCTGGTGCAGCGCTTCCGTACTAAAAGCATCCACCACTTTTGAACTGAAGCCCATAGATCCTTCACCAGGTAGCGGCACCTCCAGTACACAAAGCGTAGCGGGATCCAACTTGCAACCGTGCAGACGTTCTTTCTCTACGACGACGAGCTTCTGCTCTTCCCAGGCCTCACCAACCCATGGATAGGCGGATATCGGTGTTATATAGCGTTCTACGAGCAGGTTTTTGACTAGATTCTGGGCGTCGATAAAATAACCAGCGCGCGATGAGGGTAGTTGCACGGAGATCGAACATACGGGGAGGCCGGAGTGGCGCATTTCTCGCAGCAGATCCTCTTCGATTACTTTTTGCAACTCGGCGTGATTTTTTGCGGATATAATGCGAGCGCGCAGCCGGCGCTCTAACGCCGCATCTCGCAGCAGACGCGATGCCAACAGTTCGCGCTGATTCTCGGCCAATTCCTTTTCAGCCGCTTCGCGCTGAGACAGTGCCTGCGCTAAATCGCGCTGTAGCTCGGCCATGCCCACCTGCGCCAACTCCGTTTCGACCATCTCTGCCAGATCGTCGAGCGCCTTTTGGTCCTCCGCGCCAAAAGACCGCGCGACTCGGTCGATCAAACAGAGCGTACCGACTAGGCTACCGTCGGGGGCGGCCAGCGGTCTGCCCGCATAAAAACGGATACCTAGTTCCCCCGTCACCAGCGGGTTGTCGGCAAAACGCTCGTCCCGTGTCGCATCCTCTACGACAAATATTTCGCTCTGGTGTATCGCATGGCCACAAAAAGAGACATCGCGCGAAGTAGAGCGCGCATCTAAGCCGTAACACGCTTTAAACCACTGGCGATCGACATCGACCAAACTAACCAGCGCAATCGGCACATCGAAGAGACGGCTGGCCAAATTCACGACTCGTTCAAAGCGGTCTTCGGGATCCGTATCGAGTATCTTGAGCGCATAGAGAGATGCTAGACGCACCTCTTCACCCGTGGGCAAATCCGGCGTCATCATACTATGACATTCATAGATGAGATCCGTTCGCAAAAGTAAACAGTAGACCTACGCATGGGGCATCGCTCGTTCATATCAGGCGCATTCATCGCTCTAAGACCATTCCCTCGCGCTCGATGCGGGCAAAAACATCTCGATATTCCGCCGAACCATCGTCGTCCCAATACTCCGTCTCTATCGGCGCATCGTAACGCATCGGCAACAAACGGCTGCGATCGGGGCGCACCATAAAGAATAGCAAAGGTCGCCGTCATGTGCATGCTCATTGCGCGCGTGATTTCGCCGCCGACGTTCTGTACCATAAAGGGCGACCCCGCTGCATCAAAAAGCCCCGCCCGACGCACGGCGTCGCCAATGACATAGTCACTCATTATATGCATATCGGCCGGGCGCTGCAACTCTTCATAGGTCGCGCCCATCGGAAAATGGTGTAAGACGATCAGCCTCTTTGTCCACTGACGCAGTTCGACATATCCAGCTATATCCTCTCCCGGCAGCGGATCTTCAAAACAACCGGCAATCGGGTACTCCGCCAACGCATCGTCTTGTCAAAATTGGCCAGCCTACCCGCTTTAGAAAGTGGGATGTTCATCAATTTATCGCGGACCGAGTTCACCGCTTTTAGCGAAATATACTATGGCAATATTATGGCAATTGGGGTGTAAACAAAAAACAGGCACCCACGATTTCTCGTAAGTACCTGTTTTAATTGGTAAGCCCGGTGGGGTTCGAACCCACGACAAGCGGATTAAAAGTCAGCTGCTCTACCAACTGAGCTACGGGCTCCCGTAAGACAGCCTTAAAAAGTAGGCACATTCACACCCCTGTCAATACTATAGTCCAATAGCCCTCCACCAATGCGCTATTTCTTCTCAGTCGTCCAACACAAATCACCCCACCAAAAACTCTCAGATCCAACATCCAATTTATCAGGCCAACGTTTCACGTAACCACTTTAACTTGCGCTGCTGGTGTAAATTACCGCCCCCTTCGTGACCATTATAGGGATAGATCTCAATGCTTTTATTGATGCCTGTTGGCATGTGGTTATACGAAGCGTAGACCGTCGATGGTGGACAGATCGCATCCCAGAGACCAACGGAATAATAGACGTCTTTGACCTGGGTGCGCGTGACCAGGTTCATATTATCGAAATAGGAGAGCGTGTCGAAAGCCTGGTCGATATGCTGTGGGAAACGCTTGAGGAAATTGGTGATCTCTTCATAGGGACCAACGGCCAGATCGACCGAACGCTTAAAATGGGAAAGCCAGGGCACATCCGGGGCCATGGCGACCACTTTGTCCGAAAGCGAAGCGCAGGCAATGGAAAGTGCTCCCCCCTGGCTACCGCCGATAGCGCAAATCTTCGTCGCATCCACTTCGTCGCGCGCGGCAATAACATCGACCGCGCGAACGGTGTCTAGATAGAAGTGGCGATAAAAATATTCGTCTTTGCCCAAAATGCCGTGCGTGATAAAACCGGACTGGGCACCATGGCTCGTATCTAAGCGCATCCCCGTGTTGCCACCCATGCCACGCGAGTCCATGATAAAGGCACAGAATCCGTTGAGCACGTGTGCCGACAATGCATGGGGATAGTCGCGCCCGCCCGTGTAGCCGATGAACTGCACGACGGCCGGCAGGGGCTTAGTTTGAGTTAGCGGTGCCATATACCAGCCGCGCACGCGCACGCCGTCCGCCCCATCGAAAGCGACGTCGTAGACTTTGGCCCCCGGCAGACTGTCCTCCAGCTCGACAAACTCGGCGTTGAGCGCTATGCCCTTACTGGCGGCCAAGTTTTGATCCCAGAACGAATCAAAGTCGGTATTTTTTGTTAGATCGGGCTTATAATCGACGAGTTGCTCATAGGGCCAGTCAACAGATGCCATCTATATCTCCTTGTTGCAGAACAATTTATCCTATATTCAATACATGTGTTTGGGAAGGCACGGTAACGCACTTGCCATAATGTGTAATCTCTGTGCCTCCCACCTCCATCGGCGCCTGTACTACAAAATCGGCAAAATGCGCGGCATTATAGGCGACATAGGCCGGCGACAAATGCGCGATAAGCAGATCACCATCGCCAGCACCCGCAGGAAAAGCCAACGGCCCTGTATCGACCTGCCAGAGCATATGCTCATCGTTGGCATTCATGGTCTTGATGGGAAATTCAAGACGGATAGACAGGGGCCCTTCGACCCACTCGACGCGTCCGATGAGCAGGTCCCCTACCAGCGAAGCATCGACGATCTGCTCGCTCGTTTCCAACGCGCGCGCTTGCGCGTAGCGCAGATGCCAACTCACGTCTTCAAAGCGATCGCGCCATAGCCCCTCTTCGCGAAAGGCGGCATGATGCGTAGCCTGCGTGCGGAATATCGCGTATTGATCGGTGGAAAAAATGCCGCAGAAATCGTAGTTGTCGGCATGGAACAGGTCTTTCTTAGCAAAGGTATCTTCGGACTTACAGGAGGCATAAAAATAATAGTCCTGCGTTTGCTGCGTGCGCGCATCTGTAATCGAAGTGATCGACTCGATTTGCAGGCGCGCGTTGTTGCCGCGACCCGGCGTTGTAAAGGTCACAAAGGACCGACCATAGTCTAAGACTTGCATGCTAAATCTCCACCAGCCACTCTTCTGGGATCTGTAGACCAAAACCCGGCCCCGGCGGCAAGCCGATCTTGCCATCCCTGGGTATAGGCGTGCCCGGCGTCGTGCGGTAAACCTTTCTGCCAGAAGCAGATGGCGAACCGATATAACACTCTTCCAAAGGCACGCCCGGCGGCGACATGAGAATCAACTCGATCAACGGCACATTGGGCATAGCAAAAGTCCAGTGCTGACCATAGAGATTGTTGGCACCGGTGTGCAGACACATCGGGATGCCGGCCGCATCGGCGACATGCGCCAGCTTCATGGCTTCGGTAAAACCGCCGATCCAGTGCAAATCGGCTTGTATTAGATCGACGAGGCGCTCTTCGACGGCGCGGATGCCTGGGTGCCGTGTCGCCCAATGCTCCCCCGCGGCCATCGTCTGCCACGGCACGCGCTGGCGCACCTGCTGCAACCCCTTCCAATCGTGCGGCATCAGCATCTCTTCCATCCAGCGCATGCGATAGGGGCGCAGTGCCTCGCACATCTGCACCGCGTAGTCCGCGTCGTAGGCCATCCAGCAGTCGAGCATCAGATCGGCTTCGGGGCCAA
>JBLHGI010000410.1:0-4528 GCA_047616505.1 Planctomycetota bacterium | reverse complement strand
GATCAGATCGCGCTCTAGGCAAATCTGCGGCAGACCGACGCCGACGATAATGGCGCCGACGAGGCGTTCGCCAACGAGATCGATGCCCTCGCCGAAGATGCCTCCCATCACCGCGAAGGCCACCGTTGTATGTGTGTTGTCTTCTTCAAAGACCGCGAGGAAGGCTTCGCGCTCGCGCTCGGACATGCCCGTTTCCTGTACCAGCGTTTCGACGTCGGGGTGGTTGTCGACAAAACGTTCGGAGACTTCGGCCATATAGCGGTAGGATGGGAAGAACACGAGGTAATTACCGGTGTGCTGCGAAATGGCGGCGGCGATGGATTCGGCAATGTCGCCGTAGCTCTCGTCGCGTTTCTTATAGGTCGTTTCGATTTGGTCGGCCAAGAGCAGGCGCAAATTGTCGTGTGGAAAAGGTGAGTCGAGGCTGAGCATTGGATCGTCCTTTTCGCCGCCGAGGATTTTGGAGAAATAGTCGAGCGGTGTCAGGGTCGCGGAAAAAAAGGCGGCTGAGGTGCCGCGCTTGAGTGCCTCGCGGATATTTTTTGCGGGGTCGATATTGTAGAGGCGCAGGCGGACTTCCTTGTTCTGTTTTTCGGCGTAGGTCGTGTAGTGTTCATCAAATAACTCGGCAATGCGCGCGAAGGTGACGACGGTGAAATAGTATTCGATGAGCTCGTCCCAGTAGAGCAGGGCGGCGCCGCGCGCGAGTATTTTTTCGGCTTCTTTGAGGAATTTTGCCAGTATGGGCAATAAGTCCTCGGGGGCTTTGGGTGTAATCCATGCTTCGCCGTCGCCCTCTTTGTCGACCTTTTTCCCCGTTCTGAGCAGGTAGCTATTGATGTCGGCGAGAATTTTTCCCAAGGTGGGGTGGTCCTTGCTGACGAGGCGCTTGAGACCGAGGGTCTCGCTCTTGTAGAGTTCAGCTGAAAACATCTCGCGGGCGCGGTCGACGAGATTGTGCGCCTCGTCGACGAGAAAGGCATAGCGGCCACCGCCGTCGGCAAAGAAGCGTTTGAGGTGGGCGCGCGGGTCGAAGACGTAGTTGTAGTCGCAGATGATAATATCGGACCACAGCGATAAGTCGAGCGAGAACTCGAAGGGGCAGACACTGTGTTTTTGTGCGTATTCTTCGATGAGCGGTCGCGTAAAGGCGTCGTGTTGAAAGATATCTTCGAGCGCGTCGCCAATGCGGTCAAAATAGCCGATGGCGAAGGAGCATTGCTCCGGGTCGCAGCTAGTGCCGCCGTTGGGTTTGAAGCAAATTTTGTCGCGGGCCGTCAGGGTCAGGCTTTTGAGCTGGGCGCCGCCAGCGCGCATATCGTTGACGGCCTTTTCGGCGACGGTGCGGCCGATGGTCTTGGCTGTCAGATAGAACAGTTTCTCGACGTGGTGTAGCCCCAGTGCCTTGACGGCGGGAAATAGGGTGGAAATAGTCTTACCGATACCGGTGGGAGCCTGGGCAAATATGCGGCCCTCGTTTTCGATGGCGCGATAGGTGGCCACGGCGAGTTGGCGCTGCCCGGGTCGATAGTCGACAAAGGGGAATTGCAGGGTTTCGATGGATTCGTCGCGGCCGATGCTCCACTCGTGATAGATGCGCGCCCAGTGCAGATAGCGCGTGACGATATCTTCGAAGAAGTGGATCAATTCATCGCGCTCGAAGCTGCGCCGGTCTTCGTGGCTCTCCATGCTTTCGAGTTGTACGTAGGTTAGCTGCACGTCGACGCGGTCTAGATCCTTCTGTATGGCGAGGATACAGGCGTAGACTTTGGCCTGCGCCCAGTGTGTGGGAACGTCGTCCATGTCGGGATCGAGTTCGCCTGTCGTCGTCTTGATTTCTTCGACGAGGACCGCGTCTTCTTCGATGAGCAGGCCGTCGATGCGGCCGTTGATTTCTAGGACGAGGTCGTCCACTTCGACGCGGTAGGATACGGCTACTTCAGATTGGTAGTGCTCGGGACGGGTGTTCTGTAGGCGCTGGTGCCCGCGCGTGCCTTCGACCAGGCGGTCGGGGCTGGCAAAGCCGCCAGAGACGAGGTCGCCGGAGCGCAGCACGAAGCTGACGAGTTCGCGGACAGAGGTTTTTAGTAGGCTTGTGGACATGGTGGATTTATGTAAAGATAGGGTGTATTTTAGGCGGCGCTACTGCGGTGGCTGACGGTGGGACATGGGGTATTGCCTGCGCTCGTGTTCGCGAGCCATCCCTGGCCCGCTGCGCGGTAGATGCCTTTTTTTACAATCCTGTAAAAAAAGGCATCTAAATCCGCTGCGGGAATACCCCATGACCCACCTCGGCTCGCCTGGTGGCTTGAAGGTGAAGGACAAAAGAAATGGGTGTTATTAGCCGAGGTGGATGGGAAATATATTGTTTCTGTGATAATCTGAGATGCGTGAAACCGCGTCAATTATAATGTGAAAGGTGGGGTATGAGTTCTGAGGTCGAGGTTAAGCTGGGGGTTATTGGGGGATCGGGGCTGTATCAGATGGAGGGTGCGGAGGTGGTGGCGGAGCATTCGTTGAAAACTCCTTTTGGCGAGACATCGGATGCGGTGGTCGAAATGTCGGTTGATGGGCGGACGATGTTTTTTTTACCTCGGCACGGCAAGGGCCATCGACTGTTGCCCTCGGAGGTGCCGGCGCGGGCCAATATTTACGCGCTGAAGATGCTGGGCGTGACGCATGTGCTGGCCGTGAGCGCCTGTGGTATTATGCGCGAAGAGATTGCGCCGGGGGATATGGTGGTGCCGGACCAGATCTTTGATCGCACGCGCGGGGTGCGGCCCTCCACTTTTTTTGGCGATGGCATCGTGGGGCATTTGCCCTTTGCCGACCCGTTTTGCGATGAATTGCGGCAGGTGTTGTTGGGTGCGGCCGGCCAGGAGGAAGTGACCGTACATGCGGGTGGCACGTATATCTGTATGGAGGGACCGCTCTTTTCGACGCGCGCCGAGTCCAATTTCTATCGCCAGACCGTCGACGCAGCCGTTATCGGCATGACGGCATTGCCGGAAGCTAAATTGGCGCGCGAAGCGGAACTGTGCTACGCGATGCTGGCGATGGGCACGGATTATGATTGTTGGCACGAAGAAGAAGAGGATGTGACCATAGAACAGATCCTTGGGGTGATGCACGCCAATGCGGCTACGGCCAATGGCATTGTGAAGAAGGTGGCGGCTATGTTGCCCTCCACCTCCTCGTGCGAATGCCTGAGTGCCGCGCAGTATGCCATTGTCACGGACAAGGCGCTGATTCCGGCGGAGACCAAGGAAAAACTCAAGGTGCTCTACGGGAAATATTTAGAGGAGTAAGAGGGGCTGGGGAAATGTCCGTTAGTGCGCAGAACTGTAGCAGATGATTACGTGTTGGATCTTATTATTTCTGGAGACCTACTGATGGGGTGCTATGTCGCAGTAGGGGCCGCGCAGTTCGGTCCGGCGGACCCGAATACGCCATGATGCGCGCCTTCGGTATCGCGCTGATCGTCGTTGCCACGGCGGCGTATTTTTACCACTGGGACACCGTGCCCGATGGATATTATACCGACGCGGCGTCCAATGTGCTCAACGCCCTCTGCATAAGTCATACCGGCGCCGATGAGTATGGACGTTTTTTACCGACCACTATCCGCGCCTTTGACGACTATCGCCCCCCTCTGCTGATCTACCTCTTTTCCATCGGCAATTTCTTGCACCCGCTCACCGTCGCGAGCGCGCGTTTAATGAGTATGGTGCTGGGGTGGGGCGCTCTATTTTCATTTCTCATTGTATATATAAAGCGCTTCCCACTTCCGGTCATTCACTGGCCAATTTTCTACCCGCTACTCTTCGGGCTCGTGCTCTGCTCCTCGTGGGTATTAATCCCGCATCGCATGCCCGTTGAATACGTTACCACTTTGCCCGTCACGCTCTTCCTATTGCTCTCCTCGTGGCGATGGATTCAGGAGCCCGACTCTCATCGCGCCGCCCTGGTCGCGGCCTTGGCGACGGGGTTAATGCTCTACGCTTATCAAGCGACCAAACCCATAGCATTTTCTCAAGTCCCCGTTCTCTTTGCCGTACATTTTTTTTACCACCGTCGCCTGCCCAAGCCAGCCTATACCTATTTGGCCGTTTGGGGCTTTTTAGTGGCGCCGACGCTCATCGACCTTTTGATGGGGGGGGAAGTCAGTCTCGCCCGCTACAGGGCCGTGGGCGGAGCGAATCCGTTTGAGGTGGTTGCGGCGTTCTTTCAACATTTAGGCCCCGATTTCTTGTTTTTTGAGGGCGATCGCAACTGGAGGCATCACACGGGTTTGGGCGGAATGCTCAACATCGCCTTATTGCCCCTGGCTGTTGCGGGCGGTATCGCTCTGTGCAAAGAGGTTTTTCTGCGCAGAAATGCGTTCTGGATTTTTATTACTCTGTTTTTGGTGACGGCTCTGCTCCCCGTAAGTCTCACCCGCGAAGGTCTGCCCCATGCCATCCGGGCTCTACCTGCGGTTATCCCGCTCATTATGGTGCTGATTCTCGGTTTTGCTTCCATCGAGAAT
>JBLHGI010000409.1:0-4541 GCA_047616505.1 Planctomycetota bacterium | reverse complement strand
GTTGGCCCAAGGGGGGATACTTGGAAAATTCAACGGCGCGCTCAACATCGGCCAGAGTCTTCGCCATAGGCACCATAATCCCTTCAGCTCCCGCGTCGAGCGCGCGCATGATCTCGCCGCGTTCTGGACCCGATACGCGCACCAATGGACAAATCCCCCAGCGCTTTCCCGCATCTATGTGCTGAGCAATATCCTGAGGATTCCAATTGCCGTGTTCGTTATCGACCAGCATAAAATCAAACGTGGCCTGCTGTAGAATGCGCGCCAATGCCGGCGTGCGCAATTCCCCAACAAATGTCCCCATGACAAATTCCCCACTGTTTACGCGATGACGCAACGCCTCAGCCAGCTGCATATATACCTCCTTATAAGTTTCTGCTTTACTATTCTACAAGTCGCTTTTATTATTGGATTTATGATTCATTTTATGAAAGTACACGCCCTGGCCGTTATCGCCATTCTCATGCTTATAAATACCAACGCCGACGCAATAACAACGTATCGCGGTAATGGTTTTTACCTGAGCGTATTGGGAACGAATATCAAGTTTCCGACTTTTACTAAAGAGTTTACCGAAAGTAGCAATACGATCCGCGTCGGCGGGGTAAAACAACTCTTCCTCGAATCCAATAGCGAAACGCTGGGCTTCCGCATAACGCGTGAACGCATTCGCCCCAACGGCTCAGGCATCGGTTTTGCCGCCACCTATTGGCGCGGCGCTTTTGATGATGCCGCCTTTCTCTACAAACAGCTGAGCCGAGAAAACTTCATCGCCGAATACCACGATCCGACGCACAGCTACCTCTTTCTCGACCTCAATTTTATTCTCATCCCATGGGAGTCGGACAATACAGCCCTCGGACTCTACGGTCTGATCAGCCTAGTCGGGGATCGCGAATCGTATCAGATAGAGCGCTACACCCTACTCGGCGACAATCCGACACATCTCAACGAATTCGAAGCTGAACGCTCGCACTACGACCTGCGTTTCGCCTTTGGTTTTGGCAATCGCTTTTATATCATACCGCGTATTTCTCTTTGGTTTGAAAAACGCTGGATCGTCGGAGAGCGCTTTACCGTCGACCAAACCGTCGGTCAGGGTGGGCTATTTGAAGGCGGACGCAGCAAAACACTCTACGTGCCTTTTAACACGATCGGCTTGTCCCTAGCCTTTTGATTTCCTCGGCGAGTTGCCACCACGGCTCCTCGTGCCAAAATCCCCGTGCCGCTCCCGATGTCGAAGGCAATACGAAGATACCCGTACTAATAAAGACTTCCTCTTGACGACCATAGACAACGGGCCGACCGAGAAATAGGCTCGCAGCTCGCTTGCCATTAAATGCCAACCAACGCGGCGCATAGCGCTCGATTTTTACGGCCAACGCCCGTCGATCGTAGTCCTTTGCAGACAGCGCAGAATCGGCCCCCGACTTCTTTTTTGCCAAATCCGTCAAACCAATGCCGCATTTAAGCACGCTCGCATAGTCCTCTGGAGCCAAACACTCGGCGGTCAAACCCACTTTGTGCAATATCATCCAGAAACGATTGCCTGGCCCCGCATAATAGGCACCCCGGCTCGCCGAGCGCCGGCTCGCCGCCGATCCACAGAATACCAATGCCAAATCCGGCTGCAAAATATCGGGCAAGACATCGACCAATCCACCGGCTATCAACTTCCCCTCCTCAAACCTCTATCTCCAAGTCTACCAAGTACATAGAGTTGGATTTTGTAAAACTATTAATCATTGACTTTTATTTACTAACTTATCTAATTCACTTATCGAAATTCCGTTTACCTATTTTCTCAAGCTGTATTAGAGGAGGTTTCGACATGCCCACACCTAAAAAACAACGGGTCAACTTCGTCCTGCACGCGCCCGAAGCAAGCGAAGTCTGCGTCGCCGGCAGTTTTAACGAATGGAACCCAGCGGCCCGTCCCTTGCGCTGTGACAAGAAGGGCAATTGGCGCACATGGATGAATCTGACGCCCGGCCAGCACGAGTATCGCTTTGTCGTCAACGGCGACTGGCAGGAAGACCCGGACGCTCCCGAGCGACAAATCAACCCTTTTGGCGCCTTCAATTCCGTCGTAATGGTTTGAATCATCTCCGCCTGGGCTCTAATGCCCAGGCGGCCTTTTTTATATTAGACGCAGCCACTCTTGTTGCCCCCCATTTTCGTCTTCTAGGATGAGCCCTCCCTGCGCATCTATGAGCCAACGCACTCGACTCTCTTCCGCAGCGCCAAAATAAAAACCGCGCAACACCAACTCATCCTCTTCAATAGACCAAGTACCGGGAAAACTTCGCTGCCCTCCCCCTTCGGGCACCTGTGTCATCGCTAAGATCCCCCCCTCCTGCAAACGCATGCGCACGACTACCGGCCCTAGTACTTCGTCAACCCCATTCGTCTCCCATGTCCCAACCAGTGCTGCCGCCGGATCGTCCACCTCTTCCGGTGAGACCACCTTATCACCACTACAGCCCCCGAGTAACAAGACCGCAAAAATCACTATCCATCGCTTCATCAACTCATCGCACTCCCGCGTCCAACTCCCACGGCCTGCGCTCGCACCGCAGCGGCCAGCACTTCTTCGCGCAAATCGGTAGGTAAGTCGATAAACTCAAGTGCCAGTGCTTCGGTGGGCAACTCAGAGCGTTCAGCTACCCAACCATTATCGCTGCGACTCCAGCGTTGGACGCTCGTTCCCATGCGCACATAAATGCTTTCGTCCTGCTCTTTGTTCCGATATAGTTTCATATGCCTTCTCGCAATTATATAGCCCCATAGACCCATTTCACGGCCACTTTAACCAGCTTTAAAGTAGCCCCATCTCCACTCTCCAACAAATCGCACTCAGTTGCATTATACCCCTCACGGCGTACTTTTATACACCTACGTGGATTTCACTACTTATAGGAGTCTCCATGCCTATCTCGATCACCCTAAATGCCGGTCCGCTACAAGAAACCGTGCAGCAGGCTCTGGCCGAACTCTCTTCGCAAAATATCCTCGCGCGCATCGCGGAACGCGACTACAGCGTCTGGCGGTCCCAACCCGAAGAAATTGATAATCGCCTAGGGTGGCTCGATTGCCCCCACACCATGCCCGCGCATATCGAAGAAATCCACCGTGTAATCGATGCGGCGCGTGCCGATGGCCTAACGCATGCTCTTCTTTTAGGTATGGGAGGCTCCAGCTTAGCCCCTGAAGTCTTTCGCCAAGTTTTTGGCGTCACCAATGGCTATCTCGACCTCGCCGTGCTCGACAGCACCGAACCCGGCGCCGTACTGGCAAAGACCCAGCAGCTAGACCTAGCCAAAACGCTCTTCATCCCAGCCACCAAATCGGGCGGCACCGTCGAAACGCTCTCCTTCTTAAAATATTTCTACCAGTGCACAGCAAAAAAAGTAGGCGTTGAAAATGCGGGCCGTCACTTTGTCGCCATTACGGACCCTAGCAGCGGCCTGGCCGATATGGCAAGCGCTTTAAATTTTCGCCACACCTTTATAAACGACCCCCATATCGGAGGTCGCTACTCGGCCCTCTCGCATTTTGGCCTAGTTGCTGCCGGCAGCATCGGCTGTGACCTAAAGCAACTAATCACACGCGCAGCCCAAGCGAGCGACCAAACGCAACCGGCCCTCGAACTCGGGGCTTTCATGGGGGCTGGCGCCCAGCAAAACCGCGACAAGCTCACGATCTTCGCCTCGCCCAAACTAGCGGCCGTTGGCGCCTGGGTCGAACAACTCGTAGCCGAAAGCACCGGCAAGGACGGCAAGGGAATCCTACCGGTAGATGGCGAAGAAGCCCTTGCAGCAACGGCCTACGGCAGCGATCGCCTCTTTGTTTATTTGCGTCTCGACGATAGCGACGATAGCCTAGATGCTCGCGCCCGCGACCTAGTGGCAGCCGGCCAGCCACTCCTACAGTTTGATGTAGAGGACCTCTACGATCTAGGTGCCGTTTTTTACCATTGGGAATTAGCTACGGCTATCACCGGGCATCTTATGAGCATACACCCTTTCGACCAACCCGATGTCGAAGCGGCCAAAATCCTCGCGCGCCAAATGGTAGAGACCTATCACGAACAGGGCCAATTGCCCACAGAGCAAGCCATCGCCACGGAAGGTGCACTTTCGGCATACGCGGAAGAAAAGGCATCTTCACTAGCGGATGCACTGAGCAAACTGCTCGATCGCGGTCAGAGCAATCGCTCCTATATCGCCCTGCAAGCCTATCTGAACCCAATACCAGAAACACAGCATTTATTAGAGCAACTGCGCCGATGCCTACAGCTGAAGAGCAGCCTGGCCACAACACTCGGCTATGGACCGCGCTTCTTGCACTCTACGGGACAACTGCACAAGGGCGATGGTGGCAACGGGCTGTTCTTACAGCTAACGGCCAGCACCCCGCAGGATATAGCTATTCCCGACGAGCCCAACAGCGAATCCTCAGCGCTCAGTTTTGGCGTGCTCATTGCCGCACAAGCCTCCGGCGACGCCGGCGCACTGCGCAAAGCAGGCAGACCCGTTTTG
>JBLHGI010000408.1:0-4551 GCA_047616505.1 Planctomycetota bacterium | reverse complement strand
ACGCGCCGGGGGGGCCAAATTAAAACAAACTGTTTTTTCCGCAACACCCCGCCACACGCAATCGGTAATGAGTATATAAAAAATAAGAGGATCGAGATATGCCCGATAGAAAGAGTTGGGGGAAATGAGGATTAAAGATCATCGGTTGGCGGGGGGGGTGTATCGGGAGTCGCCGAATCAGGGGGGGGCGTATGAAGCAGGGGTGTTGGATACGATTGTTCTTCACTATACGGCGGGGGCTAATGCCGAGTCGGCGATTCGCACCTTGAGCGATACCGAGCGCAAGGTTTCATCGCATTTGGTCGTGGGGCGTGATGGGGCTGTTACGCAGTTGTTGCCGTTTAATGTGGTGGGTTGGCATGCGGGGGTTAGCAAGTGGGGGGATCGAGAGAGTTTTAACCAGTACTCCATCGGTATTGAGATCGATAATGCCGGACAGCTGGAGGAAAAGGACGGGCAGTATGTGTCTTGGTTTGGGCGGGTGTATCCAGCGGAAGAAGTGGTGCGCGGCGTGCATCGGAATCAGACGCAGCCGACCTATTGGCACCGCTATTGTGATGAGCAACTGCAAGTAGTAGAAGAGCTATGCGCATTGCTCGTTGCCGAGTACGATCTACGCCATATACTCGGGCACGAAGAAATTGCTCCGGGCCGCAAGATCGATCCGGGGCCGGCCTTTCCGCTGGATGATTTTCGTGCGCGCCTGCTGGCCAAACCCGTGCTGGCTGTTGCCGCCGAGAGCGAAGCACTCTCGAGTGCGGCGACCGTTAAGGCCACGCGCCTCAATCTTCGCACTGAACCAACGGCTGCTGGCGAGAAGGTCGTCGGTTATCTCAAGGGGGGGACGTCCGTTGAGATCGTAGAGGAAAAAGGGGGCTGGTGTCGAGTGCGAGTGGGGTTGGAGGGTTGGGTGTCGAAGCGCTATTTGGACAAAACGTAAAGGAGACGGCGATGAAAATCACGGCGATCAAACCCTTCGTTATCGATGCGGGTATCTTTGTGAAGGTGGAGACGGACGAAGGCATCTATGGGTTGGGCGAAGGAGGCATGAAGCGGCGTGGCCGCGCCATTGCCGAGACGATCCACAGCATGGCGCCCGATCTGATCGGCCAAGATCCCTTTCGCATTGAGCATTTGTGGCAGGTGATGTTTCGCGGCGGTTTTTTCCCCGGTGGCGGCGTGCAGAGCAGTGCCGTTAGCGCGGTCGATATTGCCCTGTGGGATATTAAGGCCAAAGCGCTGGGCGTGCCCGTTTACGAATTGTTGGGCGGGCTGGTGCGCGACAAGGTGGTGTGTTATCCGCATAATGGCGATCCGAAAGATATCGGCCAGCTCATCGAGAGCTGCAAAAAGACGCGCGATGCGGGCTATAAGTTCGTGCGCTGGGGCATGGTCGATCCGCAGGAGCCCAACGGTTTGTTCGAACCGTCGCGCGCCGTGCGCTTTGGCATAGAGCAGGTCAAGGCGGTGCGCGAGGAGTTGGGCGATGAGATCGAGATCTGCGTCGATGTGCACACGCGGCTCGACCCATCGGCGGCGGTACAGTTCTGCAAAGGCGTCGAACCGTATCGCCCGTTCTTTATCGAAGACCCCATCCGCAGCGAGAGCAGCGAGAGCCTGCGCATGGTGCGCCAGCACACGTCCGTACCCATTGCCGTTGGCGAGCAGTGGGCGGGCAAGTGGGCCTTTCGCCAGGTAATCGAAGAAGAGCTGACGGACTATGCGCGCATCGATATCTGTATTGCCGGTGGTCTGACAGAGGCGCGCAAGATCGCCGCTTGGTGCGAGACGCACTATATCTACTTGGCGCCGCACAACCCGCTGGGACCGGTGTCGACGGCGGCCTGCGCGCATTTGTGTTTGGCCTCGTCATTGGTGGGCGTGCAGGAGTGTCCGCGCGCGCCGGGCACGACGCATACAGATGTGTTTCCGGTGCAGGTGCCCTTTGCCGACGGGCATTTGCTGGTGCCGGACAAGCCGGGTTTGGGGGTGGAGCTAAACGAGGAGGCGATGGTCGAAGGTGAGCCGCGCGCGGGCAAGGGTCTTTGGTTTGTGCGCGAGGATGGGTCGTTTACGAATTGGTAGGCACAGAGGAGTACGGTGTAATACGTATGTTGTGTGCGATCTTTTTTTAGTGTGAAATAGCGAGAATAAGCTAGACGATGAACACCCACTACGACGGCATCATCCTAGGCGCCGGCCACAACAGCCTCGTGCTCCAGGCCTATCTCTGCCGCGCCGGTCTCGACGTAGTCTGCCTCGAACGCTCTGAGACCGTCGGCGGCGGTCTGCGCACAGAAGACCACAACGGCTTCCTGCACAATACGCACTCGTTTTACCACCGCGCGCTGACGAGTGCGCCCTGGTATACAGACTTAGAGTTAGAACGCCGCGGTGCGCATTATATCGAACCTGAGCTCAATGTCGTGCTGCTAACGCGCGACGGCCGTGCGCTGGAGTGGTGGACCGACTTTGAAAAAACAGTCGTCTCCTTTGCCCACTTTAGCCGCCGCGACGCCGAACGTTTGCGCTATTGGCGCGATGCCTTTCGGCCCATCGTCGAGAAGATCCTGATCCCCGAGGCGCAGTCGCCGCCGCTTTCTCCGCAAGAACGCACAAAAAAACTCAGCGCCAGCCCCGAGGGGCGATTGCTCTTAGAAACGAGCCAGCTTTCGCCGCAGCAATTTGCCTTAAGGGAATTTGAGCATCCGCTGATCCAAGCTGGCTTGCTTTTTTTTAATGGCCTGCGCGAGGTAGATCTGCGCGCGCCTGGTTTCGGGCACCATATTCCGGCGCTCTTGGCCAGTAAAGGCAAGGCGCAGATGTGCGTTGGCGGTTCGGCGCAGCTGGCCAGGGCGCTGCTTAGTGCCGTCGAAGAAGAGGGCGGTCGCGTGCTGACGAATACGGCACCCAAGCGCATTATAATAGAAGGGGACCGCGCCGTGGGGGTCGAGACGGAGCACGGTGATGTGCTACATGCGCGTCATTTTGTGGCCTCGGGCCTCAATCCGCAGCAGACCTTCTTAGATTTGATGGACGAGGAGGTCTTGCCAGCGGCGTGGCGCCGCAAAGTAAAAGCCTTTCGCTACAATGTGCTGGCGCCGCTTTTCGGGGTGTATGCGAATCTGGGCGAGCGCCCGACCTATACAGCCGAAAAGGACTATCCCCATGTCAATAAAGGGCTTATGATGATAATGGGTCTGGATGGGGCCGCGCGTTTTGACGAGATTGTGCGCTCTCACGAAGAAGGTCTTGTGCCGCCGACGGTGATGTGGGGCTCTTGCCCGACGCTCTTTGATGCCACGCAAGCTCCCGCTGGACAGCACGCGGCCTTTATGTGGGAAAAATTGCCGTATAAACTAAGGGGCGATGCCCAGAACTGGGATGCCGAAGCCCAAGCACACGGCCACCGCATGCTCGAGGTGTGGTCGGAGCATGCTCCCAATATGCGCGATGCCGTGCTGGAGACCTTTGTGCGCAGCCCACTCGATGTAGAGCGGACTTTGCCCAATATGCGTTACGGCGATTTGCTGGTGGGGTCGCTCGGGCACGGGCAGGTCGGTTATAATCGGCCCTTCGCCGGAGCGGGGCATTACCGAGCCCATCTAAGGAACCTCTATCTATGCGGATCGTGCTGCCATCCCAGCGGTAATATCACGGGTTTCCCCGGTTATAACTGCGCACAGGTCCTGGTGGCCGATTTGGACTTGGAACCTATTATAGCAAGTTGATACCAGTAAGCATAAAAAATGTTATTTGACTGTTAAATTTGCATTTTGTATTAAAAAGGGCATGCCCGTAACATTTATGACTGAGTTGTTGGAAATAGAAAGCGCCGAGTGCGCTTTTGGAGAGTTGAGCTATGACCAATCGCATACTAGTGGCGGAAGACGACGAGTTGATGCGCAACTATTTGGGGCGGGTCTTTAGTTGGAAAACGTGGGATGTCGTAAAAGTTGAAGACGGCGACCAAACACTAGAGCAGCTAGAGAGCAAGAGTTTTGACGTAGCGGTGCTCGATGTCAACATGCCCGGACATACGGGCCTAGAATTGTTGGAAGAAGTACAGCGCCAAGGTCGGTGATCTATTGGACCGCCGGCGCCCGACCCCTCACGCTCTCGCGTGGCGGCTCGATGAGTACGTGCGCAGCCCACGCTCATCAGATGGGGCTTGTATTGCAGGATCTTTGTGATCGTTTCTTCCTCTCACAGCGCTATGCCTGTTTGCTCTTCCAAGTAGAACTACACACGACTTTTCGCAAACGCCTGAACCGCTATCGCATCGAACGGGCCTGCGCCCTCTTAGAGAAGGGCGATCTGCCGATGTATCATATCGCAGAGGCATGCGGTTTTCGTAACCAACGGCGTTTCGCCGAAGTTTTTCGCCGCGAGAAAAAAACATCGCCAACGCATTATCGAATTACTTGGCTCCATAAGAGTTACGAGTAGAGTCGGTAGGACCTCAGAAGATATATGAGCCGGGTAACTGACCTAAGTTACCCGGCGCTTTTTTTGTGCGTTTGCTCTAGGCTTTGACCCCCTCTGAGTCCC
>JBLHGI010000407.1:0-4582 GCA_047616505.1 Planctomycetota bacterium | reverse complement strand
ATCGTCAACAAGGGCAAAGAGGCCTGGGACAACAACTATGTGATCTTAGATGCCAAGGGCAAGGGCCACTATATTGGCTGCAATATCAGCGTCACCAACTTCCAGGGCACCTGGTGGGGCGAGGGCGACGATATGATCTGGGTCGACGGCTATAAGTGGCCCCCCCAACTGCACGGCACCGGCAGCGAAGACTATCTCAACCAAGCCTGGGGCATGCAGGACAACGCCTTTCTGCGCAACGGCTCCTCCATCCACGAGCGCCATACCGACGGCTACCAGACCTCCTATGTACACCACCTCGAAAACCCGGTCTCGTTTCAGAAAGAGATCAAGGTGACGATGGAGCACGGCCATGGCAACCACCTGTGCAACGAGATGAGCAGCGTCGCCTATTGGTATGCGGACAAACCGCGGCGCGCGGTTAAACCACCCGCCGTAGCCAAGCGCATGCCGGTCCTGCGCGACAACCAGGGCAACTGGTTATACGACGGAAAAAATCAGACTACTTCGCACAAAGTAAAGGTCAATGCAGAGATGAAGCGGATGAAGGCGAAGTGGAAAAAACTACACGGCTAAAATTTGTGCTGCGTTCATATAATCACTGACGACCTACTAACAAAAAAGAAAACACCCCCTATGAACGAGAAATTTATACCCGAAGTATCTCCCCCCGTCGACCACCCAGCCGATGCGCTCTGTTTTGCCTTTTGCGGCGACGAGTTGCTCGTCCACCGCAAAGACGGAGGAAGCGTCGTGCCGACGCTCGCCGAGATCGGAGAAAGCTCACTGCACATTGAGCGCGAGCACTTTCTCGGACAGGACACTAGCAACGGGCCTTGTTTCGCCGCCGACCTACCAGAAGACACGCAAGCGCCCAACGGCATGGCTTTCTATGGCCTGCGCGATCTGGCCGATCGCCTCGGCGAAGACCTTTTCGGCATCGGCGGCCGCGCCGTGCAGATTATCAACTGGGGGCGCACACACCGCTTCTGCGGTCGCTGCGGTGCCAAGACCGAAACGGCGCCCTCCGAGCGCGCCCAGGTCTGCCCGGACTGCGGCCTGATGTGTTTCCCACGCCTATCGCCGGCCATTATCGTGCGCATAAACAAAGGCAACCAGATCTTGTTGGCGCGCAACCACCGTTTTCCTACGGGACGCTTTAGCGTCTTGGCCGGCTTTGTCGAACCGGGAGAGACTTTAGAAGAAGCCGTCGCCCGCGAGGTGCGCGAGGAGGTAGGCATCCGCGTGCAGAATATTCGCTACTTCGACTCGCAGCCCTGGCCCTTTCCCAACTCGCTGATGCTCGGTTTTACAGCGGAATACGTCAGCGGAGAAATTGTCGTCGAAGATGCCGAGCTGGCCGAAGCGCACTGGTTCGACCTCGACAAGCTACCCGATTTGCCTCCGCCTATTAGCATTGCCCGCCGCCTGGTCGACAACTTTGTGGAGGGCACGGCGTGAAAAAGGCCGAAAAGGTCGCCCTGATACTAGAGACGCTATATCAGTTCTATCCCGAGCCGACGATCCCACTGACGAGCCACAGCGCCTATACGCATTTAGTCGCCGTCCTGCTCTCGGCCCAGTGCACCGATGCCCGCGTTAACACGGTCACGCCCACGCTCTTTAAACGCGCTGATACAGCGCAAAAAATGATCAAAGTGCCCGTGGACGATATACGGAATATTATCCGCCCCTGCGGTTTGGCGCCGCGCAAATCGCAGGCGATATGGGATCTGTCGCAGATTCTCTTGGATGAACACGGCGGCGAGGTACCCGCCGACATGGAAGCTTTGGAACGCCTGCCCGGCGTCGGACACAAGACGGCACAGGTCGTCATGGCGCAGTGCTTTGGTCAACCGACCTTCCCCGTCGACACCCATGTCCACCGCCTGATCTACCGCTGGGGCCTGTCCAACGGCAAGAATGTCGAGCAAACGGAAAAGGACGCCAAACGCCTTTTCCCACAAGAGAGTTGGAACAAGCTGCATCTGCAGATCATCTATTTCGGTCGCGAATACTGCCCCGCACGCGGCCACGATATCACAGCCTGTCCGCTGTGCAGCCGCATTGGGCGCAAGAGCCTGTCTTAAACAAAATTTACATATGACAAATAGTGAAAGTCTTGAAAACAGCTGCACCTTTGCAACAGAAAGAATACGAGTCGAAAGCTGGCAGACGTACGCTGCGTCAGGAACGAGTGATGAAACTTCTGCCCAGAAGGTTCTATCCATACTGACACCCGAAGTTACGAAGGCTCTACCTCCGGGATGGCAGAATGTTGATACGGTGGAAAAGGCCCATGAATGCTTAAAAGCACGAAGCGAAGACTGTGGCTCTTTTCGCCTATCAATATATCCCGGCGAATTTATTGATAGGCTTTCTTTTTCTAAACGAAGCATCTACCTCCGACTCCAAATCGATTGATATACGGTTGGGCTACCTTCTTTCGCAGGAGAATTGGGGGAAAGGACTTGGCAGTGAGCTCATAAAGGGGCTGGTGGAATGGGGCGAGGAAATGGGCAATGTATCGTCGATTTCAGGCGGAGTGGAAGTCGACAACAAGGCATCAATACGAGTGCTGGAAAAGAACGGCTTTAGTATCTTGCAGAAAGAGGATCCCTCCGAGGGCATGCTTTTTTTGGAACGAAAGTTCAAACTTACCGGTGAGCGTTAGAAATGCCTAACAATAGTGAGTACCCTATTTCTCACCCAACCTGTTGCAATGACACCTTTTTGAGCTTATTAGCAGGATAACGGGATATCCTAGCGGGCAGGCAGTGCATAAGAAGATGATACCCGCTCCGTTTGTAATTTACACCTAATACCCCTTGACCAATCGAATACAGTGCAGCGCAGACACCTATCACGAGCCAGCAATACTTTTTAGATAGACAAATATGAAGGAATCAGATCTTTATTCTCCTCTGAAGTCGTACCTGGAGTCTCAAAAATACGAGGTTAAAGGGGAGGTAGAGGATTGTGATGTACTCGCAATCCGCGGCGCGGAGCCGCCTCTCATAGTGGAACTGAAGCTGTCGCTAAATTTGACGGTTGTTCTGCAGGCAGTTGACAGACTTAAGCTGACTTCAAGCGTCTATATCGGTGTCCCCAAACAGTGCAGCGCACTAAAGCGAAAGTATAAGCAGGTATGCAAACTATTTCGATTGCTGGGAGTCGGGCTTATTACCATTGATCCGTTACGAAAATCAGGAGGTATTAGGATTCTGCTCGATCCGGGCGAATATAAACCTCGAATATCAAAACATCGTCAGGTGCGCCTGCTCGGTGAATTCGAACAGCGGGTTGGTGACCCAAACCTGGGGGGATCCGACAATCAAAAAGGAATCATGACCGCATATCGACAAAGAGCCCTGATAGTCGCTTTGTTTCTGGATAAGCAAGGCCCTACGAAGGCTTCAGACGTAGCTCACCGGACAAAAGAAACGAACTCTCGAAATATTCTATATCGAGATGTTTACGGATGGTTTGATAAAGTTTCACGCGGTATTTATGAGCTCTCACCTCGCGGGAAAAGAGAAATTTTAAACTGGATGAAGTCGGGACAGAGTTAAACCAGTCATTATGTTTTGGGTGATAATAATGAACCAAATCAGTTACGCTCTAACAAATGCATGCAGTTGGACACGGCAGAGCCGCGCCGCTGATGCGGGTGTTATGTTTAATGAGTGCCACAAATGGTAGCTAAATCAAAATTATATTCAAAGCTAGATGGCCTCGAGATAGAGTTAAAGGAACGTTTGGTTCCACATCTGGAACAGGCTGCTGCTGGAAACAATGATTTAGTATTCTGTGTTAAGGGGTATCATTCGTTTAATCAGTTGAAATCACATACTGAAAAAACGATGGAAGATTTAGTAGATATAGGCGCTCAAATACTATCTCTAAAAGAAAAACTCGGTGAGCCATCTGATGGCTCAATCGCAGAACGTATTTGTTGGTACTGCCGTGAATGGGGCAATGCTGGAAACCATCATCGCCAAAGTGCGCAAGGGTTGGCAAAACAGTTTCTAAATGAAATCAGGTGAGAAAACGCGCCCTTTGCCACACGAGCAGAAAGACCTAATGAAAAACCCACTCCTCATCTGCAACGACGACGGCATCCAGATGATCCACAGCTGTCCCATTGGAGGCGCAGAGCAGGCTGCCCGGGATTGGGTCGACTTCTTCATCCAGGATTGCCACGTAGACATCTTTGCATTCTGTTCCGCGCGGCCCGACAAAACGCACCACGAGTCGACCGTTGGTGAACGCGACTTCACCAGACTGGATGTCGCGCCGGCGCAATCTCAGCTGCACTACAAAAAGATCCTGGACGAATTTCGCGATTCTGGGACCGACATTCTTCATGTCGTCACCAACCAGGTTCACAAACGCGGTAAACGCGTTCTCGCCTCCGTGCGCATGTCCGATGTCCACCACTCAAGTGGTCTCTACGATTTCCTGACGCCGCAGTTCATGCGAGACCATCCCGAATGGCGAATCCAACGCCCCGATGGGACGCCTGACGTCGCAATGGACTATACACACGAAGGCGTACGGTCTCACCGGCTGGCAATCTTCA
>JBLHGI010000406.1:0-4591 GCA_047616505.1 Planctomycetota bacterium | reverse complement strand
AGCACCACAAGAAGGGCATACCGGCGGCACCGGCGACGAAAATTCGCAGTAGTGACAGCGCGTCATGGCCGGCCCCTTGGCGCGATGATAGGTCAGAGACACTTTACAGCTTTCGCACTGCACGGCCTCACCACAGGAGCCACAGCTGATAAAGGGAGAGAAACCGCGCCTATTCTGCAAGAGCACCACCTGTTCGTCTCTTTGCAGGCGCTCTTGTATTTTGAGCCTGAGTAACTTGGAAAAAATAGCGCGCTGCTTCTTTTGGAAAGGCTCGCGCTTCATATCTACGACGTGCACCGTCGGCAGCGGGCGATCGTCGACACGACGCGGCAGGGCGTGCAAATGATACTTGCCGCTGCGGGCATTCGAGTACGATTCAAGACTCGGCGTAGCCGAGCCTAACACGACGAGCGCCTTTTGGCGCTGACCGCGCATCAAGGCCAAATCGCGCGCATTATAACTGAGTGGATAACGGCTTTCCAAGTCTTCCTGCTTATACGAAGTATCGTGCTCCTCATCGACTACGATCAATCCCAGATCGGGCAGCGGTGCCAAAATAGCCGAACGGGCACCGATCACAACGCGCTGCTGTCCCCTGCGCAAACGCTTCCAGGTGTCGTAGCGCTCTCCTGCCGATAGCTGACTATGCAACACGGCGACATCGCCGCCAAAGTACTGCTTGAAACGACGTACCATCTGCCAAGCTAAAGCGATTTCGGGCACTAAGATCACGGCGCTACGGCCCTGTTCCAGCGCACGCTGCACTAATTTAATGTAGACCAGCGTTTTGCCAGACCCCGTAACGCCCTGCAGCAGGGCCGGGTAAAAAGCGCGTGCATCAAGTGCCGCAACCAACGCCTCGACGACCCCCTCTTGATCGGGCGTCAAAGTCATTTCGACTGCGGGGCTCTCTGGGATATGGGCTAACGGGTCGCGCAGGACCTCGCGCTCGACTCGATCGATCAGACCACGCCCTTCTAACCCCTTGAGCACCGCCGGGCTGAAGCCTGCCTGCACTAGCGACGGGCGCGAAGCCGACTCACAGCCCAACAAGTAGCGCAGGCAATCGGCCTGGCGCCGCGCGCGTTTCTCCAGCGAGGGCAGGGCCGTTTCCACCGCCTCGCGATCGACTATGCGCAGGTGTATCTCGCTTAGGGATCGCGTGCGCTTGTCGTCTAATAGCGGTTCTATTTCAATCAAACCCCGTCGGCGCAAGGACGTCAGGTATTTCTCTAGACCGCGACGACCGAGACGGCTCTGTAACGTGGTAACCTTGAGTGGCCCATGGGCCGCCAACTGGTCCAGTATGGGTTGCTCCCCATCGCGCACACTCTCCAACTCGGGCATCCCTACTAAGCGACCTTCTTCGATGCGCACATCAGCGCCTAACGATACCAAGCGCTTCGAGCTCAACCGCACACCTGGCGGCAATGCCGCCATCAACGCGCTGCCCAACGGGGCGAGATAATAATCGGCCAACCAATGGCATAGGCCCACGACCTCTTCGCTGAGCAGCGAGTCGTCGAGCAGTTGGACAATATCGCGAATCTGTCCCGGTTTGAGTGTGGGATTTAAGGAAATATCAACGCCGATAACAACACCCGTGAGTAGGCGCTGTGAGACCGGCACCAATACCAACGCGCCAGGACGAATTTCATCGGCTAAATCTGCGGGTAAGCCGTACGTGAGCTGCCGCGCCAATGGCGGTGGCAGAGCGACCTCCACGTAGCGGCGACTCATGGTTGAGCGGCAGTTTCCAATGGCTTTAGATCTGCTCCCAACAAGTTCACACTTTCAGAGGTAGCTGAGAAACGCAGTACTTTCGTAGCCTCACCAAATAGGCCATCACCCAGCAATTGCCCCTGAAACGTATAGCGCAACCCGTGGGCGCGTCCCGAATGCACGCGGAAAAAATCCTTGGCTTGCCAGCGCCGAGTTTCACCACGCGGCACGATGCCCTGAAAATAACCCGATCGGTCCCAGTTCACCTGTACCCAGGTCGAATCGACAGCCTCTACTTCAAGCAGTAACAATCCATCTTCTATAGCAGCGGGCGCAACGACGACTCCATCTACATCTGTAGTTCCTGCTTCAACCACTGCAGCGGCAGCCAACTCCGGCTCTTCGACGCTGGTGCCATTTGATGCGCTCTGCGCATCGATCACCGGTTCAAAATCTTCGGCACGAGCATCATTAACAGAAGCTGCTATCGGCACTTCGTCGTTCGGCCGCAAAGTTACTTCGTCGCGCGGCGAATCTCCATTTGTAGTAGCATCTCTGGGACGACGTATTACAGCAGCCTCCCCCTCAGCCTCCGCTATAAGAACAGCATCACCGGGCTCTTCACGACGAGCGGCAACAGCCCCATCTGTATTCAGCTCACGGCGTTCGGGCTCCATATTATCAGCAGCAATTTCCTCTATTTTTTCCGGTATAGCAGGCATTGGGTCTGCAACAACGGGAGGAGGAGTGCTCGTTTGCGAGCGCTCAACTACAGCAGGTTCGCTCCGTTTTGCAATGGGTACATCTACGGCTTGGCGAGTCGACGACTCCCGCACGGTCGATGCCTCATCCCCGTCTAAGAGAGAAATGACAATTATCAGTGCGACGAGTGCACCAGCGGCGAGACCGATCATGCGTACGACGCCCATATCAAACGGGAGCCCAGCCTCCGGTGTTGGTAGAGCAGGAGAAGAAGAGAGCTCGACCGCTTGTACTGGGTGTAATGGGGGCCCTTGTTCGGAGTCGAATCGCGCCAGTAGCGCCTCCTTGTCCAACCCCAAATAATCGATATAAGCACCGAAGGCCATGCGGGAAAATACGGGTTCAATTACATCGTAATTACCGGCTTCTATACCTTGTAAAACTGGCAAACTAACGCCGATGCTCCGGTATACATCTTCTAGCTCTACCCCTTTGGTGCGACGGGCAGCGCGCAGCTGTTGGGGAATACTTTCTCTTTCGCTCTCACTCATTTTACGCTTGCATTTCGTTGGCGGCTATAGCGGCTGTTACACCGTAACCCATTTCATTTAGCAGGGCGCAGAGCCGTGCCAGCGGCAGCCCCACCACATTATAATAACAACCTTCGACGGATTCAATAAAACGGCCAGCGCTTCCCTGTATCCCATAAGAACCGGCCTTGTCCAGCGGTTCGCCGCTGGCAACATAAGCGGCGATATCGGCCTCGGACAGCTCCCCCATCTTTACCTCTGTCATTTCGTAACCACTGCACTCGCGCCCATTGACCGCCACCAATGCCAACCCCGTATAGACCTGATGTCTGTGGCCACTGAGACCGCGCAGCATCTGCACCGCATCGGCGGTGCTACTAGGTTTGCCCAATATCGCGTCCTCGCGACAAACGACGGTATCGGCCCCAATGACAATCGCATTATCTGCCTCGCCGCGCTCGTGGAGCACGCGCTGTACGCTACGGGCTTTGTTGAGCGCCAGATCGACGACAAAGTGCTCCGGCGCCCAACCCTCTGGCGACGGCTCCTCGTACGAACTGGGCAGCACCTCAAAAGGCAGCGCAATCTGGCGCATCAGCTCGGCGCGGCGCGGCGAAGCCGAAGCCAGCACGAGACGCATCATACCGGTGACTCCACCATCAGCGTCACAGGACCATCATTGTGTATCTCCACCTGCATGTCGGCACCAAATACGCCACATTCTACCGCAACGCCCTGTTCTGTAAGTAATTCGACAAAACGCGTATAGAGTTTAGCCGCCTGCTCGGGACGCGCAGCTTGCTCAAAGCCGGGCCGCCGCCCCTTGCGACAATCCCCATAGAGCGTAAACTGCGAGATGGCCAGCGCCGCACCACCCACATCGAGTAAGGAGCGATTCATTTTTCCTTCATCGTCGGCAAAAATGCGCAAGTGAACGCATTTTTCGGCACAAAAATGCAGCGCTTTTTCGTCGTCGTCGCGGTGAATACCAATCAATAACAGTAATCCCTCTTCGATCTGGCCGACTACGCGCCGATCAACCGCTACACTGCTCCGGCTGACGCGCTGTACTAACACTCTCATTGTTTTTCATTAACCGATTGAAAGTATAGCAATTTATGTGTGCATGAACCCTTTGGCAAACGCCTTTCAAAACCGAGCGTCACCGCGCTCGAGTTTGATCTGGGGAATATCGTTAAACTGCGCCTTAAAATAGAACGCGCGATTCTCGTGAAAGCGACTCGGTTCTATATTGAGCGTCGCCGTCCAATCGTGGAAGTGACGCTGTAGCGACAGTAATTCCGACGTAACCCGCTGCGTATCCAATAGCGACACGCCTGGAGCGCGCAAACTGTAGTTGACGGAATAGTCGACGTTCCACTTGGGGCCCAAGCCAAATCCCGTTCCCAAGCGCACCCAAGAGCGCTTGTTCGTCGAGGAGTTCGAGCGAGTCCGCGAATAGTAATGACTCAGCTGCAAACGACGACGACGCGAACGCTCGCCAATATCGCCGGTGAGTCCACTTTCAAAACCAAAATCGCTCGTTTCATAGGACGGAAGCCCCGAGCCGCGGCTCAGTGCAGAACTGCGTTGAGCACTGCGCGCATTTGCTCCAGCACGCTGGGAAAAATCCAGCG
>JBLHGI010000405.1:0-4602 GCA_047616505.1 Planctomycetota bacterium | reverse complement strand
TCGGCTCTTGAGCATAAGTGCATACGTTTCGCTACCACCATCGCGCACTTCGCCATAACCACAGATACCCTGGTTCGTATCCAAGCGAATAATCGTCGAGCGAAAGGGCGCGCCTTTCAAATTTACGACGCGCATATCCGTAATCTTCAATTCCGTCGGGCGCGAATTAGTATTCACATTGGCTTCGACGCTGGCTGTCATTCTTTTCTCCCTCATGTCTGAGATGATGCAGTATTGCCGATGTCTTAGATAGGTTTATATTTGCCGTCTTCAAATACTGGAAGACTTTAACGGGCGATAACCTTAAATGATATTTACCTCAGTGAAACCAGTCAACAGCAGATGCGCGGATACAATCGATAAATAAGGGCGAGTTAATATGAATCGCCCATCTCATGCTCTTATATAGAGGAGACAAACGATGAAACTCAAGGACAAAGTAGCCCTAGTTACGGGAGGCAGCAGCGGCATCGGGCGCGCCACCGCCGTAGCAATGGCCAAAGAAGGCGCCAAAGTAGCGATTACAGCACGCCGTGCCGAACGCTGTCAGGAGGCCGTGGAAGAAATTGAAAAATTGGGCGGCGAAGCCATGGCCCTACCGGGCGATGTGTCTCAACCCGCGCACGTAGAAAAGCTCGTGAGCGAAACCGTCGGCCGCTGGGGACGCCTTGATATCGTCGTGCCCAACGCCGGCATTAACGGCGTTTTCGCCCCCATAGAAGACATCACGCCCGAAGAGTGGGACCAGACTCAGGCCATTAACGTGCGCGGCACTTTTCTCACCGTCAAATACGCCATACCCCATCTGCGCGCGGCCGGCGGCGGCAGCATCGTCGTTGTATCCTCCGTCAACGGCAACCGCATTTTCTCCAACTTCGGCTTCACGGCCTATTCCTGTTCCAAAGCAGCACAGGTGACCTTCACCAAGATGGCCGCCGTCGAGTTGGCCCAGTGGGATATCCGCATCAATGTGGTCTGTCCCGGGGCAACAAATACCAGCATTGGCGAGAATACCTTCCCGCGCGATATCGACAAAATTCGCATTCCGCGCGATTATCCCAATGGCCCGATCCCCTTACAGCAGCGCGCCGCTTCTTCCGAAGAAGTAGCCAATGCCATTCTGTTCTTAGCCAGTGACGAGGCCAGTTACGTCACGGGTACCGAGATGTATGTCGACGGAGCCCTCTCGCTGTTTCAGGGCTAAATAAACGCACCCATCGACCTTCCATTTCTCGCTGCCGAGGCACCACCGCGGAGGAATTATATATAAGTTTAACTACCTGCTTGCAAAACGACCTAAGCGCAAAAAATCAATGGGCTGGCTCGTCTTTCCCTCCAAGGCCAAATCGGCGAGAATCTCGCCCATGACGGATGAGAACTTAAAGCCATGCCCCGAAAAACCAGCCGCCAAAACGACGGCAGCGCATTCTGGATGTTTATCAACGACAAAATGTTCGTCGGGTGTCATAGTATACATACACACGACATGCCGGCTGCGCTGCGCGCGCAGACGAGGGAAAAACTGGTCGACAAAGCGCCGAACCGGAGCTTCGTCATCGACCTCTAACTCGCGGTTTATTTTTAGCGGATCCTCTACGACCTTGTGCATCATTACATTGTGCTCAGTAACCTTTAACCCCCAGGGTCCAAAGGCTGGAAAACCATAGAAAGTATTGGGGCTACCGTCTTCACCGACTAAGAAACAGGGCAATTTCCCCAAGCTGTATTGCTCAACTCCCTCGCCCTGATACCAAAAGAGCACTTTGCGCACGACCTGTGTTTTTATTCCCAATGAGCACAGTTCAGGCGCCGCCCAGGGGCCAGCAGCCAGCACTAAACGCCCCGCTGCGATATGTCGTTTATCCGTCTCTATACGCACGCTATCCCCCTCGGCCTGCCATCCCAGCACGCGTTCGCCCGCATATAGCACAGCCCCCCGTTTTTGCGCTAGGTCCAGGTGTTGCCGCACGCAGTCTTCCACGCCTAAAAAACCACCGAGTGGATCGTGATACGCCCGCCAACCATCGCCGATGGCCAACATTGGATAACGCCGGCGCAGCTCGTCCTCTTCTAGCACTTCGTGCGGCAAATCGTATTCTGCATAACAGGCTTCCTGGCCGCGAATAACGCGCGATTCCCCGTGTCCGAGTGCCAAGAGACCGCAGCGAGTAAACAGCTTTGCCTCGCTCTCAGCCTCCAATTCGTCCCACAGTTCGTACGCTCGATCCAAGAGCGGCACATAATCGGGATGTTCCAGATATGCCTTGCGTATAATACGTGTCTCTCCGTGCGAAGACCCTCTGTCGTGAACCAAACCAAAGCGATCGATACCACAGACGCTGACACCGCGCTGTGCCAAGTGGTAGATAGCTGCACTGCCCATACCACCAGCCCCCATCACTGCGACATCGTAGTGTTCGATCAATCCCATCCTCCTCTTTATGAGACTTCGTTCGGACCATTTCACAATAGAATGGAATGTACAGACAAAGGCGTCAAGCTTCTTGGAACTATGAGTGAATTTGTTATACTATCGGTTCTCTATTAAGCGGATTAGCTATGAACATCCTTATTATTGACGACGAAGATATAGTACGGCGCACCCTCCAGCGCTTTATTGAGTACCGAGGCGACTCGGCGCTCGTAGCCAATGGCGGCCTAGTGGGGCTAGAGATGTTGCGGAAAAACAGGATCGATCTCGTAATCACCGACGTGCGCATGCGCGATATTGATGGCATGGAAGTGCTGCACCGGGTGCGCGACTTCAATGCCGACATACCCGTCATTATCGTCACGGCATACGCCGACACAGATATGGCCATCCTAGCCATCAATGAGGGCGCTTTCGCCTTTCTGCAAAAACCAATTTCACCCACTACTCTCGACGCCAGCATTAATGAAGCTTTCACTGCGCTCACCCAGCGCCGACAAGAACAGGCGCGCCTCGAAGAGCTAGAAAAAACGACGGCATATCAGCAGCAGCACTTAGAGCAGGAGCGCGCCTTTAGCACAGCCGTATTGCGCAATATCCCCTTCCCTGTCTGCCTGTTCGATGCACAGCACGTCCTGCATATGACGAACGCCGCCTTTCGCGATGCCTTTACAGACAGCGAAGATAGCAAAACAAGACAAACACTCGATCAGGCACTCGCGAACTTCGATTTGGGCCCATTACCCCTCGAGGAGCTCTTTGCCCCGGCCAGTACCGATGATGCAAAAGCTGGAGTCACGATCGAGATAAGCCCCCAAGCCGCAGGCGGAGAGACGCACTACTATTACGTAACAACTTTTTCTATTCGCCACATAGATCCTAGTACGCAGCACAATCTGACCTGTCTATTCCTCCAGGACCAAACCTTGCAGGTGCGTATAGAACGCGAACAACAGTTGCGCGATTGGTGCACTAAAAGGACCTATCTTTTTCGCGCCGAAACGGCCCAGGCAATTCACTCCTCCAACCTACTTTCTGAGATGGCGGCGCAACTGGCAGACGGCCTAGGCCATTTTAACGAGGTTGGCATCCGCATCAGTTCTAACGGCCAGCACTGTATTATCGGCGAGATCGCCGCCATGGGTTCCCCCTACCTGTCACTCCCTTTGACCATTGAGGACGAGGTGCACGGACACTTAGAACTGTTCTCGCTCCAGGCGCCCGACAGCCTGACGGTCCAACGCGAATTCGCCGCCGCACTAGCCGATATAGCAGCGCTACGAATCCAATCGCGCACACAGCAACTGAAGCTACTGCAGACCAGTCAATTGCAAGCCTTAGGCGAAATGGCCGCCGGCGTCGCCCACGAAATAAACCAACCGCTCAGCGGCATTCGCACCTTTACCGAAAGTCTCCTCTTCGGTATGCGACATGGCTGGGAAACCAAACCAGCAGAAGTTGAATCTACACTGGAAGACATCGTCAGCCAGGTAGACCGCATGACGACAATTATCAATCATATGCGCGATTTTTCGCGCGATAGCTCTGGTGAAGATGCGCAACCATTTTTCATTGTAGAAGTCATGGACAACGTCTTTAAGCTCGTCGAGACACAGCTCAAAAGCCACGGCATCGCCATCAATAAAAACATACCTGCACTGCTACCCATTTGTCAGGGCTGGCCGCAACAACTCGAACAGGTCTTACTCAACCTCATCACCAATGCACGCCAAGCTATGGACGAGCGCAAAGACAATCTACGCCGAGGCTTGGAGACCGAACCAGACTGGACCCCCGTATTGGCCATCGATGTCTCCGCGTCTGATGATGATTTGCTCATCGAAGTAGCCGATAATGGTGGCGGCATACCCGAGGATATCATTAAAAATATATTCGACCCTTTTTTTACTTCCAAAGAAGTAGGCCAAGGCACGGGGTTAGGTCTATCTATATCTTATAGCATTGTCCAGAAGCACGGAGGGGATATACATGTTGAAAACAGACCGGGAGCAGGCGCGACATTCTGCGTGCGCATGCCCTTAACTGAGAAAGAATATTAAGAGGCATCCATTTCGGACGATCAACGCTTTTACGACCTGAATTTACTACTCATAGACGACGAAGAAGTGATCCACAGAAGTGTTGGTACCTTTCTCGAAAAAATGGGCTGT
>JBLHGI010000404.1:0-4603 GCA_047616505.1 Planctomycetota bacterium | reverse complement strand
GTTAATGCCGGACAGGCCATAGAAGACAGCGGCGAAATAAAAGTGCGCACGTATGAAGAAGAAGAATACGTATGCGTCGACCTAGCCGATACGGGCAAAGGCATGTCACCAGAAATGCAAAGTCGGATATTTGAACCGTTCTTTACCACCAAAGATATCGGCGATGGCACGGGGCTAGGACTGAGCGTGAGCTATCAAATTATCGTTGAAAAACACGGAGGTCTGCTCCTCGTCGACAGCAAAGAAGGGTCGGGCACAACCTTTACGGTTAAACTTCCTAAGTAGATACAGAAAAATAAAACGTTCGGTGGTCGGATGTATAAAGACCCCATATTACTCGCAAGTGCAGGCCTTTAAATAGAGATGGAAGGCATTCTTTCAGGTAGCCACTAGATATGATGCGAAAAAGACGTAGCGCTACTCGCTCGCGCACAGCTAAGGGTAAGAACAGTACCCCTATTGCAGAGCAATTTATCGCTAAAGATCAGACTCAAAATGATGTCGGAGAGAATCCCGCTATATCGGCTAAGGCCGAGCGCCAAGCCTTCGGCCAAACTGGCGCAGCGTGGATGGATGTAAAGATTTCGGACGACAACCTTAGCGCCACGGTTGAGCGCATTACATTGGGCGGTGACCAATCATTGAGTTCCGCTGATGTCCTCAATACACTGAGAGACCAGTTCCATATTACCTACGGCATCGATGAATCCCTCGTCTCCGACCTGACCCAACTAGCCCTTGCCAGCAGTCAACGCGTGGTAGTGGGCAACTATCTCGTCGCCTGCGGCAAGCCCCCCATCCCAGGAGCAGATGGGCGAATCATATACACCTTTCGCGCCCGTCTCAAAAAAGGCGACCGATTAAAACCTAGAAGGCTTAGAGCGGCATTTAAAGAGCCCACCTTAGCAGCGGTTCTCGATAAATCTCCCCCCGGCCTATTAGTGAAACCGGGTGAAGCTCTGGCCCGTCGCGTCGCATCGACCAAAGGCGAAAGTGGGCGCGACATCTTCGGCAACGACAAGTTATTACCGGGCGTGGACCCTCCTATGCAAGCCGGCACCAATGTATCTGAATCAGACGGTTTTTACTTAGCTGAAAGCTGTGGATACGTATGTCTTATAGATGATCAATTGTCGGTGCTAACCCCCCTTTGGTTATCGCCAGATAAGATGTCGGCACACTTCCTATCTCTACAGCAAGCAGCTCCTACTGTAAAATTGCACAATGAGTGGCTATTAGAATTACTGGCAGACTTGGGAGTGACGCACGGCATTGACCCGGAAAGAATCGCCGCGCTGTGTCAGTCGCCTCTCGCAGGGGCGGAAAACGGCGAGTTCCCCGTCGCTTTTGGCACCTTGCCCGTGCAGGGAGAAGACACCAGGATAGACTTCACGTTTGATATATTAAAGAGGTCGGGCAAGATTATGCCCGACGGCAGTATTGATTTGCGTGAGCGAAATACGGCGATCGGGATCGAGGAAGGCCAAGCCATCGGCCGCGTCGTCTCAGCAACGGTGGGAACAGAAGGGATCGGTCTCCTCGGAGAAGTTATTCCGGTAGAGGATGGTCAGGAGATCTTTTTTGTAGCAGGGGAGAATGTGCGGGCCGAAGGAGATCCCGTCGAAAGTTTCTACGCGACAAAAACCGGCAACATACACTTAGCAGAGCAATCGATACACGTAAAAGAAGTATTCCATGTGCGCGGCGATGTAGACTACGAAACAGGCAATATCGATACGCTTAAGGATGTGCAAATAGATGGGAATATCAGAGCGGGATTTACCGTCAAAGCCGGCGGCAGCTTAAGCGTCAGCGGGATCATTGAGTCCGGTGTCACTGTCACTGCACGCGGTGATATTATTGCTGCACAGGGCATCGTTGGCGAAGGCACCAAAATGACCGCCCAAGGAGCCCTCTCAATGGGCAATATCCAGACTAAGTTCGTTCAAAACGCTACGGTAATGGCCCGAGGCAATATCGAGGTAGGCAGTTATATATTTAACTCTACAGTGCGGGCCGGCAGAGACCTTATTGTGCGGGCAAACGGAGGCGAACGCGGGGGAAGCATTGTAGGGGGCGAATCGTATGCCTCGCAATATATCCGCTGCCATATTGTTGGATCTGTATCTGCATCGAACACTATCATTGGTATTAAGCCCGGCCCAGAAATGATCGCTCGCCTAACAAAACTAGACAAGGTTCTTGAGGGCTGTGAGTCAGACCTTACCCGTCTCGTGCGCTCAATGGGTTTGCAGGCCATAGATACTGCCCACATCAAGACGGCACTGGACAACCTGCGCGACTCCAAAGGCAAAGCAATGGCTGAGAAAGTGAGCCAATTATACGAACTAATCGAAAGGCGCGAACAATTAGAAGCAGAGCGCAACAAATTGATGGCACAGCAGAGTTCAATGCTCGATCAAAGCGAAATCCACGTTGAGAAAGCACTCTTTGCGGGGGTGCAGGTCAAAATTGGGGAAACCGCCATCAATATAGTCGAAGATACCAACGGACAAATATTCACCAACTCTTTAGATGGCACCGGAGCGCGGTCCATCTCCTCCAACAAGCACACATAGGTCATGTTCGAACCGACGACAACGATTCTAATTGTAGACGATGAACCCGATGTCCTATCCGCTTTGCGGCGCGTACTGCGGCGAGAAGGCTGGAATCTACTCTTTGCAGAAAGCGGCAAAGGCGGCCTAGCGCTGCTAGCGGAACACAGTGTCGACCTCGTACTCACCGATATGCGTATGCCGCAAATGGATGGGGTCGAATTTCTAAAGCAAGTCTCCGGGTCATGGCCTGCCACCATACGCATTGGGCTAACTGGTTATACCGAGCCCAAAATGCTGGCGCGTGCCTTTTCGGAAGGACACATACACGAGATTACTTCTAAGCCGTGGAAGGGGGACGAACTCAGGGCAATTCTACGGAACGCGCTGACGCGTGCGGCGGAACTGCGCCAAATAGACCCGGCCCTAAAGGTAATCATCAATGCCATCGACGAATTGCCCGTCTTGCCCCAAGCCTATCACGCCGTGTGCGAGGCCTTGCAGGACGCTTCCCAAGCCCCCATCGATGCCGTAGCAGCTGTTGTGCTCGAAACACCTTCCATCGCGGCTCGCCTTTTACAGGCAGCCAATACATCGATCTTTGGTCAGCAGCGGAAAATTGCCACGGTCAGCCAGGCGATCGTCGTGCTCGGTTTGAAAATGGTGCAAAACATCGTTCTCGCCGCGGGCATCTTTGAAGATATAAAAACGCTCGACGGGAAAGGCCTTAGTGCTAAGCAGCTGTGGCAACACTCGATAGGGTGCGGATCAATCGCCAGCCATTTGGCCAAGGAGCGGGGCGAAAGCAAGGAGGTGCAAGAAACGGCCATGCTAGCCGGAATCCTACACGATATCGGCAAACTCGTTTTGGCAAACTGCCTGCCTGTATCGTATGTCAATATCTTGCGGGAGGCCGTCCGACAAAACGTCTCTATCGCCACGGTTGAACGCGAGCAGTTGGGAACGGACCATGGGGCCGTGGGCGGTATTTTGGCAGAGTGGTGGCACTTGCCGCCGCAGGTCGTCGATGCGATGCGCTTCCATACCAACCCTGCATCCGCTGATGCTGAACTGGTCACCCACCTCGTTCACGTAGCTAATGTGCTAGTCCACCAACTCGATATTGGTTTTAGCGGGACCACCGCGCCACCTGAAGTATCCGCTGAGACACTAACGAGGCTAAATATCGAGTTGGAGGATCTAAGGGCTCTAGCAGAAACGCTACCGGATCTAGTGTTCCGAGTAATAGATTAGCTCCCCCATTTAGCCCAACGCATTACCCCTTCACCGTTACTCCGTTCTCTGCACTCTCTGCTTCCTATCTTGTATATCACATTTCTATGCATGCGCACAGCCTAAGCGCAATGCACAACATAGTCTTATTTACGCATACAGTGGCACCGCTTTCTCTCCCATTCGCCATCGCCGCAACGATTATTGTTACTTTATACTTGATTTATATCATTTATATTTTTATTCTATTTGTCAGTAATGACATATAAAAAACTTTAATCTCGTGGAAAAATGTCGTGAAGCTAGTTTATCTCTTATTTATATCGTGCATGAGCACAACATTTATCGCCTGTGGCCTGCAACAGTCCACGGCCCCCAAAAGCGAAGCCGTTGTCCCCTTTGTCGACCTCGATGTGCCCGCTGACTTTAACTGGTCAGCCAGCCAGCGGGCCCAACTGGACGTAGAAGTTCGCGCAGCAAACGGCACAATCGATAGCCAAGGGCAATTGCTCATTTTACAGGATGGATCGGGCCATCCTATCGCCCGTGCCATTATTAACAGTGGACGAGCGCAATTTAACGTGCTCTTGCCCGCGGGTTTAAACGAGGCCAGACTGTATTTTCCTTTGACCCATAATATCTTTCCAATAAATAACTTACAGAATAAAAAACGCATCCTCATGCCGGTGGCATACGCCCTATTTGGCGCCGACAACGGCCTGCTCTATGCCTTTGCTGGTTCGGCGACACCGCGCGCAGGCAAACTCGCCCAGAGCACTAATGATGCACTCGTCAACGGTGATTTTGACGAC
>JBLHGI010000403.1:0-4643 GCA_047616505.1 Planctomycetota bacterium | reverse complement strand
ATCGTAGGGATAGTCCAGCGGGCCGCCGTGGAAAAGGCGACCGGCGACCAGGCCAACAAAACCTACCTCGAATCCAGCGGCATCGTCGGTGGCGAGGAATTGCGCAGCATGAAACTGTGGACGCGTGCTTCCCGGCGCCTATCCTGGCTGAGCATCAATATTTTGCTCAATATCGCTGCCGCCAGCGTGATCGCCTTTTATCAGGATACGCTGGCGGCCGTGATCGCCCTGGCCGTATTTCTGCCCATCATCTCGGACATGAGCGGTTGCTCGGGCAATCAGGCCGTCGCGGTCAGTATCCGCGAGCTCACGCTGGGATTGGTGAAACCACGAGAAATATTTAGGGTGGTGGTCAAAGAGGCGGGAGTGGGCATATTCAATGGAGTGATATTGGGCTGTCTGATTGGATGTGTAGCCTGGATCTGGCAGGGCAATGTCTATCTGGGTTTAGTCGTCGGCGGGGCGCTAGCGGCCAATACGCTGCTGGCTGTATTGATCGGCGGCCTAGTGCCGCTTGTGTTGCGCGGTTTTAAAATGGACCCCGCCTTGGCCTCTGGCCCTATATTGACCACAGTAACGGATATGTTCGGTTTTTTTCTCGTGCTGAGTTTGGCAAGCGCACTTTTGCCCAGATTGATGTAATACACAATGATATATTCTATCGAACTACTACAGCGCCATCCCTGGCTCTACAATGCTATCGCCAGCCTGCTACTGGTTTTCATTGTGCTGGTATTGCGTCAGATTCTGGTCCACTGGATTCGGCGCTCATCCATCCAGTCTATGGATCTGCGCCGCCGCTGGATTGTGCAGACCCGCAATGTCTGTTTCTTGCTGGTCCTGATTGGGTTGGTCATAATCTGGGCCAGCGAGCTCCATACCGTCGCACTCTCCCTCGCCGCTTTCATGGTCGCCTTTGTCCTGGCCACCAAAGAGCTCATCCTCTGTCTATCGGGCAGCTTTCTCAAAGTCAGTTCGGGCTCTTTCAGCATTGGTGACCGCATTGAGGTAAATACCCTGCGCGGCGATGTGATCGACCAGACGCTCTTGGCGACCAGAATTATGGAAGTAGGACCAGGTCCGCATTCTCATATGTATACGGGAAAAACAATTGTAGTACCCAATAGCATCTTCCTGACGGATCCCGTCATCAACTACAGCATTACACCTAAGTTCGTTTTGCATATGTTTCTCTTGCCGCTCAAGGCCGAAGAGAATTGGCAACAAGCTGAAGAGGACCTATTGGCCGCAGCCAACGAGGTTTGTCAGGGATTTATCGAAGAAGCCCGACTGACCATATCTCGCATGATCAGTCGGGAAGGCTTAGAAATCAGCACGATCGATCCACGGATTACCATCTCTATACCGGAGCCTGAGCTGATCAATCTAAATATCCGCGTGCCGCTTCCAGGGGATCAAGTCGGTCGCAATGAGCAGGAGATCATACGGCGCTTTCTCGCCCGGCGTATAGAGCGTACCCCACCAACAGTCCCCGATACACAATAGAAGAAAACTTTTTACTACCGATCCAGATCTCAAGATAGCAAACTAACAGACGCCCTTCTGTATGGCAGTTGCAGCTTGATCTTGCCCCGGAAAAATGGAGATCGAGTTAAGCACTTACGATCATTTCAAATTCGACGGGGCTTTTATTGCCAAGCACGGAATATTTCCGTACGCGATTGTAAAAGCCTTCGATATAGCGAAAGATCTGGATCTGGGCTTGGTGGCGTGTATCAAAAAGCCCTTGTTGCATGCACTCGCCTTTGAGCGAGTGGATAAACGACTCGGCAAAAGCACGGTCCCAACAATTTCCTTTCCGGCTCATGCTAGGTAGGCAACCGACGTGTTCTAATCGCTTTCGGACGGCGCGACATCGCTCGGATACTATCATATTTTTGCCTGTGGTTTAAGACCTGCTTCCACCATCAAACCCCCGTGACCAGCATCGTTATCCACCCCAAGATTCATGGGATTTCTCTATCTGTCTACATATAGTATAGATAAGGCGTTAACGCATACTGCGCACATCTCCCGAAGAATTCGTGCTCGAGGTGAAGCATGCAGCAGTAGCCAAGTGGTACGAGAGGGGGAAAGTATCCCAGGCGAAAGGTGCCGAGATCTGCGGAGTCACGAGATCTGAGTTTATCCATATCCTTAGCCAACACCAGGTTTCTGTGATCCAGTATAACGAGGCCACGCTCGACCAAGAGCTGTCTTGATCGAACATATCGTAGGTAAACGCCTCTCCATTAATCCTACTGTGCAGGACTGGACTAGATTCTCTGCTGCCTGCTCTTTTTCCTCACATCGCCATACCCGCCGGAGTCATATCGGCATGTACTCTCAAACAAACAAAAAATAGGCCGTGGGTGAATAGCCCACAGCCCATGATCTCCAGTAGATAGGTCTTATCCACTTCAGTCTCGAGTCGCTTCGTCTCCCCGACGATTGGCAAGCGAACGCGGCGTCAAATCAAATTGCGTCTCGTGACCGTGAAAAAATCGATCGAACTCATCGACCATCAATCTAAAAAAATGCGGATAGGCATCGCCCGTAAGCCCGGCGAAATGAGGGCTCAGAAAAACATTGGGCAACTGGAGAATCTCGCTATCGGCCGGAATCGGTTCCGGATGAAATACGTCCAGGCCAGCCGTGATGTCCCCGCGCTTGAGCCGCTCTATCAACGCGGCCGAATCGATAATCGCCCCGCGCGACACATTCACCAATACCGCCCCCGAACGAATCAACCCCAACTCCCGCTCCCCTATCATGCCTTCCGTTTGCGGCGTTAGTGGCACCAGACAGACCACCACGTCGCACTGTGACAGCACATTGTCCAGCGAGGTCTGGAGAAAACCCACCGCATCGGCCATCTCCCCATACAAGTAGGGGTCGTGTACCCAGACCTCTGTCCTGAAGGGGTGCATGAATTCAATCAGCCGCCGCCCGATATGTCCGCAGCCAATCAATCCCACGCGCTTGCCCGTGAGTATACCGCGCGTTTTGGTGCGCCCCGCCTGGGCCTTTTCGGGTTCGCCTGCGACGAACTCGCGAAAGCGGGCTCCGGCGTTGCGCAGCGAGATCATAATCAAGGCCAGCGCCCACTCGGCCACCGGATAAGAAGATCCATTAGTCGTATCCACCGTGCGAATACCCCGTTCCCAGGCAGCTTCTACATCGATGCGGCTGGCAAAACGATCCCCCTCTAACTCACCGATGATTTTTAAGGTCGGCATGCGTTCCATGAGTGCAGCGTCTATTTTGGGAGCTCCATGACAGACGATTAGACCGTCAGCGGCTGCCGCCCGCTCCACCAGACTCGCCGCCAACGAATCATCTGCGCTGGCTTGGTAGATATTCCCACCCGTGCCCTCGACCCATTCCCAGTCGGCAAAACGTTCGAGACGCTCAATCTCTTCGGGGGCAAGATACGTATCGCGCACTCGCCTATCGCAGACCAGCAGCACTTTGGGACGAGAAGAGGCCATATCGTTTGCTTACCCTTTATTTGAAATTGTTAGTTCTACCGTCGAAACCGGGGAGCCACTTCCTCTGCAAACAACCGCAGCCCCTCTTCTCGGGGCGCGTCCATGAACCACAGAAGAAAGTGTCCAATGCCCGCCTCGGCATAGGCGCGAATCTTTTCTTCGACCTCGTCGGGCGTGCCGATGAGCCAGGCTGGATTGAGCTTGTGCGGGATGTCTTCTGTCGCGGCCAGAGAGAAAATATCCCGATAGCGACGGCGCAGCGTATCGCGATCCTCTGCCACCAAAACCTGCGTAGCCATGGCCTTTTGCAGATCGGCCATAGGCCGCCCGACCGCCAGGCAGGCTTCGTCCAATGCCTGTAGTCGCTGCGCGAGCACTGGCAATGAGACCGGCGTCGAATGCCAACCCTGACCGTAGCGGGCGCAGGCGGCCAGCGTGTCTGGATGCACTTCTCCCATCCAGATCGGTGGATGCGGCTGCTGTAAGGGCGCGGGCTGGCACACCGCCGCGCTCGTTTGATAATAGCGCCCTTTGAAGGTAACGGGCTCCGACGCACTCCACAGTTCCAACGTCAGCTCCAGCCCCTCGACCATGCGGGCTATGCGCTCGGCCTGGTCATCGCTCCACGGCATACCGTAGGCCTGGTGTTCGCGAACCTGGTTCCCCATGTCGGGATAGTATATCAGACGACCGCCTGAAATCTGATCCAGCGTCGCCACCATTTTGGCCACCAGGGCCGGATGGCGGAAGGGGTTGGACTGGTGCAACAGGCCCAATCGCACCCGAGTAGTCGAACCGGCCAGCGCCGCCAACACGCTCCAGCCCTCCAGAATGGCGTCGTCCTTTCCCAACATCAGATGGTCGGGCACCCACAGCGCATCGTAGCCCAATTCTTCTGCTTTGCGGGCCATGTCCAAGACAGCGACCGTTTCCAATTCACTACAACCGGGAGTGATTGATTGCCCCGGATTGGCAAAGACCGGCACGCCAAAAGAAAACTCAATATTCATTCGTTTATTTCCGTACTAACGAGGTATAACTGGGAGATTTGCATGGAACGATTCCCTCACAGCGCCGGGAGCGACGTCTCGTCGCCAGTTTGCTCCTGCCACCGGCGCAAGCGCGCGGTTAGGTCGTCGATCCGACTCCGCT
>JBLHGI010000402.1:0-4648 GCA_047616505.1 Planctomycetota bacterium | reverse complement strand
GAGTTGGAAAGTGCTTTGTTGCCATTACAAAAAGCGGGTGTCGATATATTTCATGCCAGCACGCGCCGGTTTTGGTTGCCCGAATACGACGGCTCGGATATGAGCTTGGCGGGGTGGACGCGAAAGGTTACGGGGGCGCCGACGATTACGGTGGGCAATGTCGGGCTGGTGACAGAAGAGCTGTGCGGCGAAGGACAAGAGAGTGCGAGCGAATTGTTGCGGCGCTACGAGCGCGGCGACTTTGATATGGTGGCGGTGGGGCGGCCGCTGCTCAGCGATGCGGCTTGGTGCGACAAGATACGTGCGGGGCGCAGTAGCGAGATTGTAGACTATACGCCGGAGGCGAACCAGGTTTATCCGTAAGGTCAATTTAAGAGGAAGCAGTACAGGCTCTACGCCCCGACGATTTCTTCCATCGTCAATAGCGCCATCAATTCGATACCGGCCTCGGCGAGTTTCTCTTTACCCCCCGTCTGTCGGTCGATGACGCAGAGGGCTGTGTCGATCTCTAAAGCGTCGGCGCGCATTTTCTGCACGGTATAGAGCAGGGCGCCGCCGCTGGAGACGACGTCTTCTACCAAGAGCAATTTCTTATCTCTGAGATTGGCGCCTTCTGCGTATTGACAGGTGCCGTAGGTCTTGGCCTCTTTGCGCATAAAGGCGGCGGGTAGGCCCGTATGGTGGCTGAGCATTGTGACAATGGGAATGCCACCCATTTCGAGCCCGCAGAGGACTTGGGTGTCCGTGGGGACGAATGCGGCGAGTGCGGCGGCGATCTGCGCCAAGAGTTGCGGGTCGGATTCGAAACGGTACTTGTCGAAGTAGGTTGCACTAGTTTTTCCCGAACGCAAGGCGAAAGTGCCGTGCAACTGAGATGTCTCTTTGATCGCGGCGGCTATGTCCATGTGTAACCCCTATCGACTCCATCCTGTTGGTCCACCACAGCGGTCGCGTTGGCTCGGTGGTGGGCGTGTGGTATTGCCGATTTTATGAATGTCTTATAAATGACCGACGGTGGCAGTTTGGTGGTGTTTTAATTGTTGTCTCAACGAGGCCGGGGTAATCTCGGTTTTGATGATATAGGCCATGACGCCTTCGTTCATAGTTTGGGTTATATGCTCATCGTCGCTTAGCGTGGTCAATATGATCACTGGGATATCTTTGAGATTTAGGTCGCGGCGAATCGTTTTTAATAGTTCGATACCGTCCATTTCGGGCATTTCGATATCGCTGAGCACCCCCAATTTCATAGCCTTGCCGATGATATTCCCTCTGCCCTCGGAAGTTAATAAGGCGACCGGCAGGTCTTTAAACTGCATATCGGCGCGCAGGGTTGAAGCATGGTCAGGCCGTCCATATCAGGCATTAGAATATCGCTGATGACTAGGTCGGGAGGGTTAATCTTAATCATGGTCAGCGCTTTTTTTTCATTGTCGGCCTCTTCGACGCTACAGCCTACTTACTCTAAAACCTCCTTTGCTCTACGCCGTATCAACGTGCTGTCTTCTACTACTAGTGCTCTGATGTTTTTTGCTGTGTCCAAAGTCACCTACGCGCAGCGACTGCCCACAGGCATTACAGAAACGAGACCTTTCGCCGATTTTTTCGGATGAAGAATGACCGCAACGGCAAATATACTGAGTCATGTGCTCGCTGTTGGTTGGGGGGGATCATATTCGATTCTCCTCAATCGCAGGGTTCGTTAAAATCTTTTGGTGGCGATGCCCGTTAGGTCTTGCGGACCTCTTATACGCCGTCCTGTTTAGCCCAGAACAAGGGCAGCGGACACCACTGTTCTAGCGCCGTGAGTTGGGCCGGTAAGTCGACGACGGCGGAAGGAGGTAGCGGGCCAAAGAATAGACGGTGAGCGGTAAAGGCACCGACGTGGAGATCTGCCGCGTCCTTGCTGGCTGTGCACACAGCTTCTCCCCCCGCAACTTCTAATGATATATGACCGTAGTCTTCGATGGCAATAACGGCTCTTCCGTCGACTAAAGGCCCCACAGTTGCCCGTAATTTCAGTAGTGCGTCAAGCGTTGCCACCCAGTTGAAAATTTGCCAATTGCCGGTGCTGCCCGTAGAAAAAGATTCGGCGATCCGGCCTAGTGGGAGGACGAGACGATGCCAGGGCGGTAGTTCGAAACGCACGCTGTGGCCGCTCTGTTGTTCGGTCCATGCGCGCGCGATATCGAGGTCGGGGTGACCTTCTTCTACGGCGAATAATTCGCTGACGGAGTCGCCGTTTGGACTGGCGACGAGATAGCCGACCATGCGACCGTCGGCTGCCAGGGCGATTTGCGGGCGGTGGCGCCAACTGCAGAGCATGGAGTGAAAGGACTCAAGAGGGCGCAGACATCGAAAGGGCTGTGCGTCGTAGAGTTCTTTTGCGCCCTTTAGGTGCGTTAGGTCGTCGGCTGCTAAAGCGCGAAAACTGATGGTACTTGCGTCGCTGCCATAGACGTGGCGCAGATTGGTTTTATCGAGCGAAAAAGAGTGTGCTGTGCCGCATTTCTCATAGCCGAAATAGCCGTAGCGCTGGCGCTGGCCACCGAGCCAGGAAAGGTGCTTTTTTTCATCGCGCATGCGTTCGACGCAGTGCTGCATGAGTTGGCGCATATAACCGGCGCCGCGTGCGCGCGGGTGGCTCGAAACACCACCGATTCCCGCAATTTCTAGCGTAGCATCGCCGAGTTGCCACTGCATGGGAAAGGAACCGACGACGGCGCGGATGCGGCCATTTTCACGCACGGCCCAATTGTAGCCCATCAATTCGTCGTCCGGCTGGTAGAGCACGGGCAAGAGCTGGGTGAAGTCGATGGGGCCGTGGGCGCTGAAGACCATGTTCATAAAATCCATGGCATCTTCGAAATCGTCGGCTCTGAGCTGTACTAATTCGGTGGACATGCAATAACTCCGCTGTTTATTCTAACTTAGAGATCGAGTACGGATGTGTTGGAAAATTCGATAAAGGGGAAGCACTCGGGCACGTGCGAATCCACAGACGCCGTGCGGGCTCCAGGCCCAGCCGCCGGGATCGTTGGCCGGCGGTGCTTGTTTGTACTGGTTAAAGCGCGAGAAGTCCATGCGCCAGATGTCGCCTTCTTGCGGCGGCCCAGCGCGCCCACCGCCTTTTTTTAGCACGTCCATGCCCGCCCAGGGGAAGGCCAGCTCTACGCTCCAGCCGCGGTCGCGGTCGCTATCGTCGTTGAGCGTGCCGTCTACGTGCACGGCCCACTGTAAGCCGGGCAGATCCCACTGAAAAAAGCCCATGCGCTTGCCGCGCGGGTGGTCCTGTAGGCCGACGCCGTTAAAAGGCGCGGCGCCCGGGGCGTTGCGGTTCAAGCCGGGTAGCTGGTCGTAGCCGTCGCGCTCGTAGGCCTCTTCCCAGAAAAAAAGCACTTCGTAGATGGTGCCCAGCGCGTTGATTTCGAACTCGTAATAGGCATCTTTGCCGGCGATAAAAACTTCGATATCATTTACTGGCCAGATACACGGCGCTCATTTAATTGGCGCCCCGCAGACGCTCTTGGAAATTCTTGCGAAACTTTTGCACTTTGGGGTCTATTACCATCGAGCAATAGGGCTGGTTCGGGTTTTGCCGGTAGTAGTTTTGATGGTAGTCTTCGGCCCCATAGAAAGCTTCTGCGGGCGAGATCTCCGTGATGATTGGGTCGGGCCAGAGGTCGCTGGTATCAGTCTCATTGCGCGAGGCCTCGGCGAGTTGGCGCTGCTCTTCGTCGTGGTAGTAGATGACCGAACGGTACTGGGTTCCGGAATCGGCGCCCTGGCGGTTGAGCGTGGTCGGATCATGCGTGCGCCAAAAAATATAGAGCAAGTCGGCGTAGCTTATTTCAGCAAGGTCGAAGCTGATTTGCACGACTTCGGCATGATCGGTAGTACCGCTGCATACTTGTTGGTAGGTTGGGTTGGCGCCGGGGCCACCGCTATAACCGGAGACGGCGCTATAAACGCCGCGCAAGTCCTGGTAAATGGCTTCTACGCACCAAAAACAACCGGCGCCGAACGTGGCTAATTGTGTGTTTTCAGACATGAAATGAAACTCCTTTGTCGCGATGTAACCATGCGTCGTTGAGTGGGGGAATATAGTATAGCTCTTGGAGCTGGCGCCAACAATGGCCGTGTTTATTTCTCTCCGAACTGCTTGACAAAAAAGGACTTATCCGGCATATTTGCCATCGACTCTGGAATCCCACTGAGGTCGCTCCCCCGTTGTTACAACCAAACGGGTAAAGACATGTCTCTCGCATTTTATATACGCGGTGGAAACAAAGAAGATGAAACCTGGAAGATGGCGAAGACCTTTCTCTTGGGGTTCGTTATTGGTGAGACTTTTTTGTTAGTGCTTTTTGGCGTAGTGCTCTAAGTTCCGCGCCACAGCAGTAAAAGAAAAAGGACGGGCCTCTGAGGTCCGTCCTTTTCTATTGTTGGCCGTTTAGAACCCCTGCCCGATGCCAAAATAAAACTCCAAACGTTGCCCCCAGCTGCCGCTGTCGCCGTGGACCCCTAGGTCAAAGCGCACGAGGCCAATCGGGGCGCGATAGCGCAGACCACCGCCACAGCCGGGACGCAGCTCGGCTAGCTTTATCGCGCCGACTTTCTCCCATACTTCACCCGCATCGAAAAAAGC
>JBLHGI010000401.1:0-4678 GCA_047616505.1 Planctomycetota bacterium | reverse complement strand
AGCCTTCTTCCTTACATTTCATGTTCTATATATAAATGCGAGCTAATTTTATTTTCCTTTATGTTACACGTTAAAAATCAAGGAGTTGTACTGAGATGACTGCGGAGACTCAAGAGGGAACTGCCGGTGTAGAGGAGCGCACATTTCAGACGGAAGTGCAGCAATTGCTACATCTGCTCATCCATTCGCTGTATACGGACAAGGACGTGTTTTTGCGCGAGTTGGTGTCGAACGCTTCCGATGCGCTAGACAAGGTGCACCACCGTTCGTTGACGGATAAGAGCATCGTCGATGCAGATGCCGAGTTGGTCATCGATGTCGAAATTTCCAGTGACAATAAGACGATCACCATTCGCGATACGGGCATCGGTATGACCCGCGACGAGGTCAACGAAAATATTGGCACGATCGCCCACTCGGGTTCGGCCGATTTCGTCAAGAAGCTGCAAGAGGCCGGCGAGGCCGAAAAAGAGGAGCAGCTCAAACTGATCGGTCAGTTTGGCGTCGGTTTTTATTCGGTCTTTATGGTCGCCGATAGAGTAGTAGTCACCACGCGGTCTGCCGATGCGGATGCCGAGGCTGTGATGTGGGAATCGACGGGGGATGGTTCCTATACGCTGGCACAGGTCGATAAGGCAGAGCGCGGCACGGAGATAAAGATCTACATGCGCGGGGACTGTGAGGAATATCTCGACGCACATCGCTTAGAGGGTGTCATCCGCAAGCATTCGGACTTCGTTTCGTATCCAATTAAAATTGCGGGCAAACAGGCCAATAATACTTCGGCGCTGTGGACGCGTTCGCGCAACGAGATTACGGACGAACAGTACAACGAATTTTATACGCATCTGACGAATGATCAAGAGCCACCGATGGCGCGCGAACATATTGCCGTCGATGCACCTATACAATTTTATTCGGTGCTCTATATACCCAAGAGTTCACCGATGCAGGTGCTCTTCAGTCCCGAGCCGAAAATCTCTCTCAACTTGCACGTCAAACGGGTTTTTATCCAAGACGACTGCGCTGAGTTGCTACCGATCCACTTTCGTTTTGTGCGTGGCGTAGTGGACTGCGACGATTTGCCGCTCAATGTCTCGCGCGAAGTACTGCAGAAGAATCCCGTGATTGCCAAAATTCGCGCAACGCTAGTTCGGCGCATATTGGGCATGATCGAAAGTATGGCCAAGAAGGATGACGAACAGTATCTGACGTTTTGGCGCGCTTACGGCACGGTGCTCAAAGAAGGCGTGGCGATGGATTTTGAGAACCAGGAGCAGATCGCTGGGTTGCTGCGTTTTCATTCGTCGCTAGAAGACAGCGCCGACCACTTTGTATCGCTGCAGACCTATATCGATCGCATGCAGAGCGAGCAGGACAAGATCTATTATATGACGGGCGAAAATTACCAGTCCATCGTGCAGAGCCCGCTTTTAGAAGCTTTTCGCAAGAAGGGACTAGAAGTGCTCTTTTTGGACGAGCCGGTCGACGAGTGGGTCGTCAACTCGCTGCCGAAATTTGCCGACAAAGAACTGCAGGCCATTGATGCGGCCGATATCGACCTCGGTGAAGACGAGGTCAAGCTCGAAGGTGTCAACGACGATGACAAAGCAGAGCGGATTGAGTTGATTGATTTTCTGAAAAAGCAGCTCGATGAGCGCGTCTCTGACGTGGTCGAGTCGAAGCGCTTGAGCGATAGTCCCTGCGTGCTGGTCACGGCGCAGGGCGGTGTGGGCCAGAATATGGAGCGTTTAATGAAAATGGCCGATCGCGAGTTTTCGGGCACTAAGCGCGTATTGGAGATCAACCCCCAGCACGCTATCGTCAAAAATATGGCAGCATTGCTCAAGAAGGACCGCGATGCGAAGCAGCTACAAGACTGGGCCCATTTACTTGTCGACTACGTGCTTTTGGGCGAAGGTAAGGTCGAAGACCCGCAGCGTGTGACGCGCACATTGCAGGGCGTTATGGAAGCGGCTACGGGCCACTTTGTCCAAGGAGAATAACATGTCCGACGTAAGCGAGATGGCGCAAAAAGCACGCGCCGCTTCGCGGCGGCTCGCCGTGGCTTCTGCTGCTGCGCGCAATGCAGCACTGGAAGCCATTGCAGTAGCGTTAGAGGCCAACGAGGAGAAAATTCTCGCAGCCAACGCAGAAGATGTCGCCGCGGCAGCGGAGATGGTCGCGCGCGGCGAGTTGGGTGAACCGCTACTCAAGAGGCTCGATCTGAGCGGGCATAAGTTCGCTTCGACCGTGGCGATGGTGCGCAGCATTATTGCCCAGCCCGAACCCTTGGGCCAGACGCAGAGTGCGACTGAGTTAGACGAGGGGTTAGCGCTCTACCGCGTCAGTGTGCCGATCGGTGTTATTGGCGTCATTTTTGAATCGCGCCCGGATGCTCTGGTGCAGATTGCCTGTCTGTGTTTGAAATCGGGCAATGCTGTGCTGCTCAAAGGTGGGAGTGAGGCGGCCAAGAGCAATGCGGTGTTGGCCGAAGTGATGATAGAGGCTACGCGCTCTTTAGCCGAAATGCCCGTTGGCTGGATGGCGTTGCTTGCAGGTCGAGAGGAAGTGCGCGCCCTGCTCGATGAGCACGACAATATAGACCTGATCATTCCGCGCGGCGGCAACGAGTTTGTGCAGTATATCATGAACAACACCAATATACCGGTGATGGGACACGCCGATGGAATTTGCCATGTCTATGTCGACAAGGCGGCCGATATCGACAAGGCCATTGCGATTGCGGTGGATTCGAAAACGCAGTATGTCTCTGTGTGCAACGCGGCTGAGACGCTGTTAGTACACCAAGATATTGCCGAGGCCTTTATGCCGCGCGCGGTGGTTGCGCTACGCGAAAAACAGGTCGAGTTGCGCGGCGATGAGCGCGCGCGGGTTGCCGCTCAGGCCAATGGTCAGATGCAGCCCGCTGCAGAAGAGGATTGGAAGACGGAGTATCTCGACTATATCTTGTCCGTGCGCGTGGTAGATGACCTCGACGCGGCCGTGGCACATATCAACGAATATGGAAGCCATCATACGGATAGCATCGTCACAGAAGACAAAGCGGCGGCACGGGCCTTTTTACAGCAGGTCGATGCAGCCTCTGTCGTGCACAATGCTTCGACGCGCTTTGCCGACGGCTTTCGCTATGGTTTGGGAGCCGAGGTGGGCATTAGCACCAACCGGCTGCACAGCCGCGGCCCAGTCGGTTTAGAGGGGCTGACTATTTACAAATATGTGCTCGAAGGCGATGGGCACGTAGTTGATTCCTACGAGGGCGATGGCGCGCGCAGCTTTACGCATAAGCCGCTGTCTGCGAGTTGGAACTAAATACAAACGAGACTATATGAGCGAAACGAGCATTGCGTCACATACGCCGATCCAGCGCCATATTTTCATTTGCGCTACGCCGACTAAAGCGAAGTGTCATTCGGGCACACTTGGGGCCGAGTGTTGGGACTATTTGAAGAAGCGTTTACGCGAGTTGGGACATGGCGATCCGCGCGGTGGCATTCACCGCACCAAGGCCGACTGTTTACGCGTCTGCAAGGCGGGGCCGACGGTGGTGGTCTACCCGGAAGAGATATGGTACCACTCGATGACGGTGGAGAAGTTGGAGCGCATTATTACGGAACATCTCATCGGCGGCAAGGTCGTAGAAGAATTTGTCATCGAACACCCCTTTAAAGACTTAGAGGCGTGAGCGCTTTTTTTTAAAAAGATCGATGCTCAGCAAGAGGTCGCCGTTATGAAAGTAGAAGAAGGAGTAGAGAGCGGCCCGGGTATCGGCGAAGTGCTACCCGATTTTACGCTGCCGGATCAATGGGGTAAAGCCGTCAACTTCAAGGCGGCGCGCGCCGGTAAGAAGGGCCTAGTGCTCTTTTATCGCAGCGCCTCTTGGTGAGGCTTTTGCAAGACGCAGCTGGTCGAGCTGCAGCAAAATCTGTCCACGCTTGAAAAGTCGGGAATTGCCCCCTTTGCCATCAGTCCCGACCCCCCCGAGCTTTTAGCCGCTTTTGCGCGCAAATACGATATCACCTACCCACTGCTCTCAGACGCCGATAGTGCCGTCATCAGAGCATACGGTATCCTCAACGAAGACGTCGCATCGGACCATCCCCACTATGGCATCCCGCGCCCCGGTACCTATTTAGTCGATGAAAAGGGCCGTGTTTTCGACAAGAGCTTCTTTGTCAGCCACCGCGAGCGCGAATCGATCAATAATATGCTGCAGGAGAGCTTTCAGGTGCAGGCGGGTGAGCACGGCGCCGAGGCGGTGTTGGAAACGCCAGAGCTCAAGGCGCGGCTCTACTTTTCGTCTCCGACTATCAGGCGCGAGCAGCGCGTGATATTAACGGCCCAGATTGAATTAAATGAAGGCATGCACGTCTATGGTCAGCCGTTGCCCGCGGGGTATGTGCCCGTGTCTCTGGAGGTGGAAGAGAGCGAAGACTTGGCACTCGTAGAGATAGTGTATCCGCCGGCGCAGCCGCTGCACTTTGCTCTGTTAGATGAGACGTTACCGGCCTATAGCGGGGAACTGACGCTCAAGGTGCACTGTTTGGGTGGGAGCGAGGATAAAGAGGGCGATATCGCGGTGCGCGGCACCCTGCATTACCAGGCCTGTGATGAAAAGGAGTGCTACTTGCCGCAGACACTTTCCTTTGAGCTGCCG
>JBLHGI010000400.1:0-4684 GCA_047616505.1 Planctomycetota bacterium | reverse complement strand
GGCATTACCCTTGTTATTCACTTTACACGGCAATTCCCCCAATCCTTTTAATGCCAGTACGGTGCTGCGTTACGAACTGGCGCAGACTGCAGAGGTTGATTTAGCCGTCTATAATTTGATCGGGCAGCGTGTGCGCACGTTGGTGCTGGGGCGCGTTGGAGCCGGTCTATATCAGGTGCCTTGGGATGGGGTAGATGGGCAAGGCAAAGCGGTGGCCTCCGGTCTATATTTTGCGCGCCTGTACGCCGACGGGCAAGAGATGATTGGCAAGATGCTGTTACTGCGGTAGATAGGATGTGCCGTGCAGGGTCCTTGACACGGTAGAATGCGGCGGCTATTTTGCCGTGCAGAGGCCCTGCGTTGCGCTGGCGAACAGGGAGGCAGCGCTGAAACATAGTAGGCCTTCGCGCTTTTTTATATGCTGCGGGGGGATGGTTTCGGCGAGAAGACGACCGGGTCGTTGAGTGTGTTTTATTTGCGGCTTTTTTTGAGGTTGCTGCGGTCTCGCATAGAGGTCGCAGTTTTTTTAAGGTGGGATATGCAAGAGAGCAATGGGCATGTCCATTTGCACGAGCCGCTCAACGCTGCGGTACGGGCGAAGGTGGCGGCGGCTTTACCGGCAGATGAGGAAGTACTCATACGCGTCTTTTCGGATCTGACGGCCGAGCGCACTTATGGAGCGCAGTGGCTGTTGGTCACGAATGAGCGCTTGCTCTTAGTGCCGGAAAAGGGGGAGGCCGATCTAGTCGATGTGCCGATCTCTCAGATTAAGCTGGCTCGCACTGAGCCGTTAGTGGGCGGCGGTCGTCTCGAAATTGAACGCGATGGGGCTCCGACCCTGCACATACCCTATTCGGGTTCGCTGGCCTCTAAATTTTCTGAGGTCACGCGCGGTATAGAACAGCTGCGCAAAGGCGAACCCTTCTTTATAAACAATCAGCTCGATCGCACGCGCTGTGAAAAATGTCAGCGTTTGCTCCCCGAAAAAAATGGCATTTGCCCCGCTTGTATACGTCGATTCGAGACGATAGGGCGGATTGCCTCCTTTATAAAACCCTACAAAAAACGCGCTGCCGTGTTAGCCGTCGCTTCGCTCGCGACGACGGGTGCCGAGCTTTTACCCCCTCTAGTTACGCGGCGCTTGGTCGACGATGTGCTGGTGCCAACAGAAGGTAAGACGGCAAGTCCGGAGGAGCGCTTTACTATGTTGGGCTGGCTCGTGCTCATACTGATTGGCGTGCGCATAATGAGCTGGCTGTCGGAATTGTTACACCATTGGGTCGTATCTTGGCTCAGCGCGCGCGTAACGGCCGATATCCGCGCCGAGCTCTATAGAAGACTCGAGATGCTGTCGCTGCAGTTTTACGACAAGCGGCAGGTCGGTGGTCTCATTTCGCGAGTGACGCGCGACTCGACTATGTTGCAGCAATTTCTAGTCGATGGCCTGCCCTATATGATCATTAACTTCCTAATGGTCGTTGGCATTATCGGTTTTCTCTTTAGCATGAGTTGGAAGATCACCCTGCTCATTTTGCTGCCGGTGCCCTTTATTGCGTTGTGGAGTTTTCTCTTCTGGCGACGCATGCGCAATATTTTTAATAAATACAGCCACGGCTGGTCGCAATTGGGCACGCGTTTAAACGAGGCATTGCACGGGGTGCGCGTAGTCAAAGCCTTTGCGCAAGAGGAGCGCGAGACGAAATCGTTTGACGAGAGGAACGATGAACTCGGCGAGATTAGTCGGCGCACGGCGCGCAACTGGTTTATAATGTGGTCGACGATGGAGCTAGTCACGGGCGCCGGTATCCTCGTCGTATGGTATTTTGGCGGTGGTGAGGTGTTGGGTGATAAGCTGAGCATCGGCGAGTTGCTGGCGATTTATTCTTATATGTGGATGGTCTATGGCCCGTTAGAGTGGATGGCGCAGGTCAACTCGTGGATGACGCGCGCCTTTGCCGGAGCCGAACGCATTTTTGAGGTCATCGACGCGCCGCCTGAATCCTACGAGGACCCCAATGCACAGGCCATGCCGAAGATCAAAGGCCACGTTCATTTTAACGGGGTGACCTTTGGTTATGACAAGAGCAAACCCGTGCTGCACGAGATTGAACTGGACGTCAAGCCGGGTGAAATGATCGGGCTGGTGGGGCGTTCCGGCGTCGGCAAAACGACGACGATCAACTTGGTCGCGCGCTTTTACGATACCGATCGCGGCGCACTAGAAATAGACGGCGTAGATATTCGCAAAATAGACCTATCCGATTTGCGGCGCCAGATTGGCATTGTGCCGCAGGACCCCGTGCTGTTCTCGGGTACGATAGCCGAAAATATTAGCTACGGTCGGCCAGGGGCTAGTCTGGAGGACGTTATGGAAGCGGCGCGCGCGGCGAATGCTCACCGCTTTGTCATGGCCAAAGCCGACGGTTACGATACGCATGTCGGCGAGCGCGGAGCGGGGCTCTCGGGTGGTGAGCGTCAGCGCATCGCCATTGCGCGCGCGATTTTGCACGACCCGAAAATACTGATCCTGGACGAGGCGACTTCCTCCGTCGATGTCGAAACGGAAAAACAGATTCAGGAGTCGATTGCTCACCTTATTAAAGGGCGCACGACCTTTGCCATTGCCCACCGGCTGTCGACGCTGCGCAACGCCGATCGCTTGGTCCTGTTGGAGGCGGGGCGGATCGTCGAGATGGGCACGCACGAGGAGCTGATGGCGCAGGATGGGCGCTTTGCAGAATTGGTAGAGTTGCAGCGCGCGGTGGCCGAAATCATCGCGGTCAAGGAGTAGCTATGCAAGCGCCTGGGGTAGAAAAGAGCCCGTTCAAAGTTGCTTTGCCTCCGCGTCGGCAGAGGGAAGTCGAAGAGCGTTTGGCAACAGGTGAAGCCGTACAAATTCAGGTAAGGGCGGATATGGCCGATGCCTTTGCCTATGGCGAACGCTTCCTTGTACTGACGGATCGGCAGCTGCTTTTGAGCGATCAAGAGGCGTGGATCGAACTATCTCTAGACGAAGTAGCCGCGGTGCGCACGCTCGAATTGGTCGGTGGGGGGCTGTTGGAAATAGAGCGCAAAACCGGGCCGCCGGAGCTCTTGCACTATTCGAGTTCGCTCTACGCGCTCTTTGTCGAAATTGCCGAGGCTTTGAGCCAGTCAATTAAAGGCGAAGAGTTGGAACTACCGACGCTAATGGAGCGCAATCGCTGCGAGGCGTGCAATAGGCTACTGCCAGAGAAAGACGGTATCTGCCCGTTCTGTATCTCGCGCTGGGACACGTTGCGTCGCATCGCCTCGTTTCTATCGCCCTATAAAATCCGAGTCGCCGTGCTGATGGCCGGCTCTATGCTGATGACCTTGTTGGGGCTGCTACCGCCCTATGTCGTGCGCCATATCATCGACGATGTACTCGAGCCGGGAGTCGATGGTCGTATTACAGTAGAGGAGGGCATGGCGCTCTTGGGGGTATTAGTCGGCGCGCTGTTTGGGGCGCAGGTACTATCGTGGTCTGCCAATTTGCTCTCTGGCTTTATGCGCGCCGACCTATCGGCTTGGGCAAGCCGTGATGTGCGCGCCAAACTCTATCACAGCCTGCAGTTTCTGCCGCTGCGTTTTTATGAGAAGCGCAAGGTCGGCAACCTGATTTCGCGTTTTTTAAACGACGCCGATCGCCTAGAGATGTTTCTGCTGTTTTTTGTGCCCTTTCTACTCTCCAATGCGCTGATGCTGGTGGGTATTCTAGTGCTGCTTTTGTGGATGGACTGGCAGTTGACGCTCTACGTGCTGTTGCCGGTGCCTTTTATCGTTATTGCCAGCATTAAAAAATTTGGTCAGCTCCGACGTTATTGGAGTTCATGGTCGGCTAAGTGGTCGCGGCTTTCTTCACATATCAACGAATCCATTTCCGGTATTCGCATCGTCAAATCCTTTGCGCAGGAAAAACGCGAAGAGCAGCGTTTTACCGTGCGTAATGAGGATCTGTGGGAGGCCAGCGTTACGGCCGAACGCGTGTGGGTGGTCTTCTCATCAATCGTCAATTTCGTCATGAGTTTTGGCATCTTTTTAGTCTGGTATTTTGGCGGCCGACAGATCATCAACGGCGAGTTGACGCTCGGTGTGCAGATGGCTTTTATCAGCTATATATGGCAGCTCTATCGGCCGCTGCAATTTTTTAGCAGCGCCAATAATATGATTACTCGCTCGTTGGCGGGAGCCGAGCGCATTTTTGAAGTGATTGATGCGCGCCCCGAGTCCTTTGACGAAAAGGATGCCAAGAGTCTGCCAACCTTAAAAGGGCAGGTGGTATTTAAAGGCGTGGCTTTTGGTTACGATCCTGGCAAGCCGGTGCTCAAGGGCGTCGATATAGAAGTAGAAGCGGGAGAAATGATCGGGTTAGTGGGCAAGTCGGGGGCGGGTAAGAGTACCTTGATTAATTTGATATGCCGTTTTTACGATGTCGACCGCGGGGTGTTGGAAATAGATGGCACCGATATACGCCAGATCCGTCTCGGCGACCTGCGCCGCCAGATCGGCATGGTGGCGCAGGAGTCGTTTCTCTTTAACGGCACGGTCTTTGAAAATATCTCTTACGCGCGGCCCGAAGCCAGCTTCGAAGAGGTGATGCGGGCGGCTCGGGCGGCCAATGCGCACGAGTTTATTATCAAAAAACCAGATGGTTATGACATGG
>JBLHGI010000399.1:0-4693 GCA_047616505.1 Planctomycetota bacterium | reverse complement strand
CGGCATCTAAGAACGCCGGGTCATTGCTCTGCTGATAGGCGAAGGCCAGCGGCTCTAATAACATGGCGGTCGACCCGTGCGGCGTGTCGGATAACGCGCTTTCTTTGTAGTAGAAAATGCCTTCTAATGTGCGTCCTTTGTCGACGAGGAAACGCGTGCCGTGCAGCAGGATTTGCAGGGCGCGCACGTCGCCGGTACAGCGATGGTAACGCATCAGGCCCTGTAGGACGGAGGCGTTCATAAACGGGGTGGCACCGCGATTAAAACTGCCAATCTGCTCGCGCCAGCGGCCCTCCGGGTCTTGCCAACTGGCAAATAAATCGACGAGGGCCTCCATCGAACGCAGAAAGCGCTCGTCGCCAAAGGCTTCGTAATAGGTGCCCATTGCCACGAGGGGCCAACCGGCTACGCGCGTGCTAAAGGGCCAGTCTTGGTCGGGGTCTAAGGCGCGTTGGTGCAGGTCGGAGCTTAGCTGCTGTTTCCAACTATAGGGCGCGTTGAGGCGGCAGAAGTCAGCGCAGGATTCTGCCACTTCTTTGGCGCGGCGATAGCCCGTAAGAAAATAGTAATCGAGTAGGCTCCCCAACCACGTATGGCTGGTCTGCGGGCAGGCTAGCGCCTCTTCATTGCTGTCGGCGTAGTGGTGGTTCTGCGACCACTCGCAGTAGGGGCCTCCCACCGATTGGGGGTTTTCTGCGCTGTAGTGTACGGTATCGATATCCATCAGGTGCATTATGGCGGCTTCACCGGCGGCAAAAGTGGGCATATCGCCACAGCGCAGAAACTGGTAGAACAGCGAGCGCGGTAGCTCGTAGGCCAAGTTTTTGCAGGTCTGTGTGCGCGTGCGACCGTCGGTGGTGCTCATACGCACGTGGTCGCCACTGTCTATAAATCCCATACCGTTGGGGAAGCGGCAGGAGCGGCGCAGCTTTAATTCGAGTGGCCAGTAGGCGTCTCGATAGGGTTGCAGTGGACCGAGGACGCCGCATGCGGCGTAGTATTCGCTGTCGAGTACGGGAAATAGCGGTTGTTCAAAGGCTAGGCAGAATGTGTCCACGGCGCGGGCCGTCTGCTGTGGTGGTCCGCAGTGGACAAAAAATTCGTGTGTCTTGGCCATGCCTTGCGGGATGCGCAGCGGACCATCAAAGAGCGGGGCCTCTACGGGGTCGATCTCCGTCCAGCGTCGTCCCTCTTCATTTTTCGGTGGAGCAAAGTCGCGCAGGTCTGGGTACAATTCGAGTGCGATACTCTCTTTGTTGAGTACAACGCTATTGGGGTAGTTCTGCCAGGGGCGGCGCAGCTTGAGCGTGACCCCACGCTCATTATCGGCTAGATGGCCCCAGCCGTGGCCATTGCTGCGGGCGTCCTGGCGCCGGTCGTCGGCAAAGAGAGCGTGGCGTTCGGCGTGCCACTGTACGAGTGAAGTTTCGCCCTCTAATTTCGCCATATCATAGCCGTGGCCAAACCACGATGAGCGCGCACCGAGGGCGGCTGAGCATGGCGTGTTAAAAGAGAGGGGCAGGGCAAAGCGCAGCTGTGCCAGATGGACAAAGTCTGTGGGTTGGTCGTGGACGAAGGTGTGGTAGACTTTAAAATAACTGTGCCCGGCGTAGAAGTAGATACGCAACTGCCAACTGAATAGAGATACTTCATCGTGTGCGATATAAGATCCCCGGGCATGTACGACTAAACGCAGGGGATTCTGCTCCTCTATCTCCAGCGATTCTACATGGGCTATATAGCGTTTGCCATGGGCATCTGTCGCGCTGAATTCGCCGCTGTTTCCAGCGCTGAGATAAGAGAGATTCCCCCGCATAAGTTGCGTAAAGAGGCGAGGGCCACTACGCGCTATTTGTGCGGTGAGCGCGCCGGTCTCTATGGTTATATGGTCGTCGTCGACGCTATGCGATAGCGACGTGTTGGCAGGGGGGGGAGAGGGGGTATCGCCGAATTGCAGCCGCAGATCTAAGCGCTCGCCAGCTTCTATATCGATTTGGGTATCGATCAGAGCCCATTTAACTGAAGCATCGGGCCAAGTCGCCAACGGGGTGGCGCAAATAGACCGTGCGCGCTCGTTGCTATCGATGGCGTTAATGGCGTGGTCCGGGCGCCATTGTCCCTGGGCAAGAGGCACGCCCCAAGTAAGTGGCCAGCGCTGTCTCGATATGCCGGATGGCTCGCGTATATGGGCCTGTATCTCGGTCATTTTCAATTAGTTCCTCCTCTGCGAAAATAGATAGAAAGAGGATGTTGCGCCATCGCCACCCAAGGTAGACACGGGCGGGTTGCTAGGCTATTATTCACAAGGCAAGAAACGCTAATACGCATAAAATGCCATATAAAAAACGAGCGGGCTGTGAGCGAGCGCACAGTGCTGGCGCGGAGACGAATATGAGCACCGATCATAAAACGATGTTTGGCTGGGCAGAAATCGAAAAGGCGGGAAAGGTCGTTGCTGGTAGCACGGGTCATTTTGTGCTGACCTATCACGTGGGGCGCTATGGTATTGACGACGGCGGCACCTTAAAAATAGGCGTGCGTTTTGCCTCCGATTGGGGGTATCCACAATTTGACGATCCACAGGCGCCCAATTATGCGACCGTAGAGACTTCAGGGCAGGGAAAAATAAAGTACCGCTTTGACCTCAAGGGCTATATCCGCCCCTACCAGAAATGCCTAGTCGTCGACGTGGAGCAGTGGGCGCTGGCCGAAGGGGATACGATCCGCGTGGTATATGGCGATCGCACGGGCGGTTCGCCGGGGACCATAGTGCAGACGTTTCGCGAGCATCGCTTTGAGTTTAAGGTGGCCGTAGACTGTTTTGGCAGCGGCCAGTTTGCCGAACTCGAAGAGCAACCTTGGTTGGAAATCGTGCCGGACGAGGCGGCCAAGCTCGTGCTGTTGGCGCCGACGCAGGTGGCCATGGGGGAGGGTTTTGCGCTGGGAGTCAAATTAGAGGATCAATGGGGCAATCCGGCCGAGGGTTTTGTCGGCGAAGTCGAGATCGATTCTATCGATGATTTTGAGGAGTTGGGCTCGCGCTGTGTTTTTAGCTCTAAAGACAAGGGGGTGCGGCGCTTAAGTGGCGTGCGCTCAAAGGGGGTTGGAGTGTTTCGCCTGCGGGCTCGCGTAGCGGGTATAGAGGCCGAAAGCAACGCTATTGAGTGCGTAGAGAAGTGGGGGGAAGTGCGCCCGTTCTGGGGCGACTTGCACGGGCAGAGTTGCGAAACGGTGGGCACCAATACAGTAGAGGACTATTTTCGTTTTGCTCGCGATGCGGCGCTGGTCGATTTTGCTGGTCATCAGGGCAACGATTTTCAGATTACGGCTGCGACGTGGGCAGAGATCAGTCGCTGTGCGCGCGACTTCTACGAACCCGGCCGCTTCGTTTGTTTTTCCGGTTACGAGTGGTCGGCGACGACACCGGCCGGTGGGGATCGCAACGTCTATTATTTGCACGATGGCGAGGCAATCTACCGCACTAGCCATTGGCAGGTGGCCGATAAAAAGGATATCGCTACGGATCGCTATCCCGTCGCTGAACTTTTCGCCGAATTGCGAGCGCGTAAAGCGCTGGTCGTACCGCATATTGGTGGTCGCCCGGCGAATTTGGCCTTCCACGATCCAGCGCTAGAGCCCGTGATCGAAATATACTCGGCGTGGGGACAGTTCGAATGGCTCCTGCGCGAGGCTATTGAGCGCGGTTATAAAGTGGGTTTTGTCGCTGGTAGTGACGACCACAAGGGGCGTCCGGGTGCCAGCTATCCCGGCTCTTCGTCCTTTGGTGTCTATGGTGGTCTAACCTGTGTGTTGGCGTGCGACCTAAGCCGCGAAGGCGTTTGGCAAGCGCTCAAGGCTCGTCGCTGTTACGCTACGAGCGGTCAACGCATTTTGTTGGAAGTTGAGGCTGATGGACATGCGATGGGAGAGGAATTTAAAATACAGGGGTCACCGCATTTTAGCGTGCGCGCAGAAGGCACCGCTGTTATTGAAGAAGTGCGTCTTATGCGGGGTCTCGAGACCGTTTATACCTATCCAGAGCAGATGCCGCGCGACAAAAAACGCCTGCGCATCAAGTGGAGTGGGGCCTTGATTCGCGGCCGCGCGCGCATCGCGTGTTGGGACGGTCAACTCACCCTGGAAAATGCGCGCATCGAAGCGGTTCAGCCCTTTGCTTTTGATAGCGCCGCCGAGTATGTAGAGGCGTGGGATGCACAGCGCGTTTCTTGGAAATCCGTTACGTCCGGCGATGAGGATGGTCTGCTGCTCGATGTAGAAATTGCCGCGGGGGCACAGCTTCATTTTGAAACGCAGCTGGCTTCGTTCACGTTGGCCCTTGCCGACCTGGGAGATGCGGTGCACTGTGTCGAAGCAGGGGGGGAAGAGTTGCGAGTCGAGGTGGAGTATCTGCCGTTGGGCTTGGAGTCTAAGCACTGCGCCTTTACGTGGGAAGATCCGGCCCCCATGGCGGGCTGCCAACCCTATTACGTGCGCCTGACCCAGGTCGATGGTGCCCGTGCGTGGAGCAGCCCCTTTTATATTCACTGCGGAGATTGAACTATGTTGACATTGGCACACGTGACACACGAGGCCGTACGCCAAGCTGGGGGTATTGGCACGGTGCTGCGGGGTTTGATAACCGCTGACGCCTACCAGGGCGCCGTGGGGCGCACACTGCTTATTGGTCCACTAA
>JBLHGI010000398.1:0-4723 GCA_047616505.1 Planctomycetota bacterium | reverse complement strand
GGGAAATCGGCGTTCGTATTGCCGGTGCCCTGCCATGAAAGACTCCAACCGCCGCTGGCTTTGCCTATGTCGTCGGCACCGTCGCCGGCCACCAAGACGGTTAAAGCACGGCTCAAAGGCAATAAGTTTCCTTTGTTTTTCAACAAGACTAAGGATTCGCGCACCGCTTGCTGCGCCAAATCCCGGTGCTCTTGGGCGCCAATATATTCTGATTTCCCAGCAAAGCCACGCGTAGAGGGTGCCCCTTTTTCAAACAAACCCGCGCGCATTTTTACCCGCAGGATTCGAGTGACCGCATCATCAATGCGCGCCATGGGAATCTCTCCGGAAGCCACCTGCTCTAAAGTATTTTCCAGCATCAGCTTCCAGTCATCGGGCACCATAATAATGTCCACGCCGGCGTTGATTGCCGTCGCACAACGGCTATTGCTGCAACCATCGATTTGGCCATGGCCATTCCAGTCGCCTACGACTAAACCATCAAATCCCATGCGCTCTTTTAATACACCGCTCAGCAGTGACTTGTTGCCATGCATCTTTTTGCCGTGCCAGCTATTAAAGGAGGCCATCACGGTTTGCACCCCAACGTGCAGAGAGGCGATATAACCCGGACCATGAATGTCGAGCAGGTCATTTTCGGTCGCGAGGTTGTTGCCTTGGTCGTCTCCTGCGTGGGTGCCACCGTCGCCCAAAAAGTGTTTGGCGGTCGCTAGTACGTGGGCTTCGTCCAAGAAGTTTTTACCGGCGCTACCTTGTAAGCCCTCGACCATCGCTCCAGCGTAGGCTTTGACGATTATAGGGTCCTCGGAATAGCCTTCATAGGTTCGTCCCCAGCGGTCATCCCGCACCACCGCGAGCGTTGGTGCGAATACCCAATCGATCCCCGTTACCGCAACTGCGCGTGCCGTTGCCTCGCCAATGGCTTTTATTAGTCGGGGGTTATTGGCAGCACCCAAAGCAATATTATGCGGAAATAGCGTGGCACCTATGACATTATTGTGTCCGTGTACCGCGTCTGTACCCCAAAGGGCGGGGATACGGCTGCCATCGAGCGCGTCATCGATGGAGGCATTATACAGGGTATCGGCCAAGGCGACCCAGTCGGCCATGGTGGCGTATTTGTTATTGTTGGGGAATGCTCCACCCCCATTGAGGAAGGAGCCAAAACCATATTTGCGCATGTCTTCAGGTGTAAAGGAGCGGATCTCGGGCTGAATCATTTGAGCCACTTTTTGCTCCGTAGTCATACCCTTCACCATCTTGGCGATGGTCTGCTCCATTTTGGCATCTTTTTGAATCTTGCTTTTCACCACCGGCCAAAGCTCTGGGTGCGCCAGTGACTGCGCGCTAGCGGAATGCGCCGAGCTTGGTTTTAGCGCTAACGCTTCGTCGGCCAATAGCAATCCTGCCAGTGCAATGCCCACTGCGGTGTGCCGTATAAGCTTTGTAACGCTGTATTGCATTCGCTAATTCCACTCTCTCTATAGATTTCAGCCGCACGTGCCCCAGCCCTGAATCAGGGTATTGCAGAATTCCTGCTAAATGTCCTCTAGTTCGCGCAGTGCTTTGAGGTGGTGTGCGCTGCAATCGCTATAGAATGAATCGCTAAAGCCATTATGGGTTTGGGTAAAACCCCAGAGGCATTCGCGCAGACGCAGTGCGGTACGCATGCGGTTGAGTTTTTCCGTCGATGGGTTAAAATCGCTGACAGCAGCGTAGGCGTCGAGGAAAAGCTGGGTTTCTTCGTTCTCTAGTTTATGGAAATGCCCAAAGGAAATTAGATCAAAATAGATATCGCCGCGCTCGGCCATCTCCATAAAGCTCTGGTATTAGAGATAATATTTTCCTTTCCCCAACAGGACGTCCGGCGTGGAGACCGAACGCCATCCGGCATGCGGTTTGGGGGGACGCGGCACGGCGACGCCCCGTTCTTGCCAGACGAAATCATCTTCACTGGTCGCGTAGCAGATCTCGGACAGATCCCAATCCGATGATGGAATCGCGTCGCGTCAGTGTGCCGCCATTATTGTTGTAATCCAGGCCCTCTAATTGAGTATAGCGGAACTGCGAATAAAGCTCATTTTAGTCTCCGCAACTGAGTGCGTAAAGATGGAGCATACTGGGTGGAGGAATTTCGTCTCGTGGCTGATCCCGATTGGTGTCGAGTGTTTCCCACCTCAGCAGATACCGATCCACGCCGGGTTCGGCGGCCGCGTCGGCGGTGCTGCGCTCGCTCGTCGTCCGAACTCGCATCCCTGAATAGTTGAGTTCGACCTGTGATAATTCTGGAGGCAATTCGGGATGTGACTCGGGATAGGTGCCGACCACTTTGAGCGACGTCTCGTCCAGTTTCCAAATGCCCGCCCCCTTCTCAATATGCCACCAGTTCATGCTTAGGAACCCGTCTTCGCTGATTTTCGCCCCGCCCAGCCGAATCTCTGCAGTGATCGACCCATTGCCGCCGAAGTTCCAACGGTAGTCCCAATCGCTCAGCTTGTAGATTGCCCAGCGGTCTTCTTCGAGCCGGGCGGCGTAGGCCTGTGTGTTGCCATTATCGTCGTGTTTATGGTAGCTCACGATCGGTCGGTTCGCCGCATCGAACCCCAGGGACTGGCACATATTGATGAGCCCGCCCCCGGCCGGCACTGGATCGACAATCGAAGGGGTCGCCCGCACTTTGATCGGCAGGGGCAATATACTGCCGTCTCCGGCCTCCCACGTCACGAGATCCCGGCTCCTCGCATAGGAAATGTCGTGATTGGTCGCGCAGTCCGGCGTGTCCCTCCACATCCATATCATATGGTAGCGGCCATCCCGACCCAACTCGGGCATGCGCGCGTAGGCGTTCATTTCGTCCATGCCGTCGAGGATGGGTGCGTCTACCAGACGACGCCACGCCGCGCTGGCTTCATCATATTGATTGTAGTAGTCGACGCCGTTGCCGCTGGCACCGTCTCTAAACCTGAAAACTAGCTCCCCGTTGGGCCCTCTCATAAAAGCGGGATAGGTGCAGCGGTCTTCGTGCTCACCGACCATATAATCCACCCGCTCGAAGCTGCTGACATCGAGCGGCGTCGTCGTGCGAAAGTAGATCAGAGGATCTACGTGCATGTTTCCACACAGATGAATTTGGTCGTCTCGGTCAATGGCCATGGTGACGCTATTGTGACTGTCCCAGGCGATGTCGGTCGAGAGCCGCCCCCTGGCCTCGAGCCATTTTCCCGCGAGTCGATGGAGGTCGAATTCGGCTTCGCCCAATGGGCGTTGGCCAACAGTCATTTTGCGTTCGGCGTCGTAGAATGCGATGAACTGGCGCTCTTTGTAGGTCAGCAGATCGAAGTGGACGGGATGCCCGGACCAAACGGTTGTAATGGGGATAGTGCGCAAAACTTTCATAGGGCCCTTTCTTAATAGGTCGAGACGACTCCTCCGACTTGTCGTCATGCAGGTGTTGTGATTACGGGTTATCACCCCAACTGGGAATCGGGGCTTGCAGGGGATCGTCGATCCATAGGAAGCGCCCGTTGACGTCGCTTTCGATGATATCGATGACGAGCTTGGCCGCCTTCTCCGGCGGATCACCGCCCGTTTTTTCCACCCACTCCACCCAGCGATCGTAGCCACTGCCATCGCCAGCGCCCGTCTTGTCGCGGATGTCCGTCCACATCGCGGTCTTGACGTCGCCGGGATGGATGACGTTCGCCGTAACGCCCGTCCCTTCCAGCTCGGCTGCAAGGTGTCGCGTAAATTGATTGAGGGCAACCTTGGCCGTGCCATAGGCGCTATTGAGCGGCCCGGGCGTGTGCAATGACGCTGCGGAGGAAAGGCTGACGATCCGGCCCCATCCCGCGTCGATCATTCCGTCCAGAAATGCGCGGGACACGAGGTAGGGCCCCACCGTATCGATCATCAACGTTTCGACCCATTCCTTGGGATCGCTGTCTTTGATAAGGGCGATCGGTCCGAAGATCCCGGCGGCATGGATGAGAATCGTCGGCCGGCCGAGCTCGGCTTCGACCGCGATCTTGAGGCGAGCGACATCGGCCGGATTCGAAACATCCGCGGTAAAGTGTGCCGCGCTGCGCGCGACCGTTGCGACGACGAGGCCGCGCGATTCGAGTGCATCTGCAATGGCTCGTCCGACGCCGCGGCTCGCTCCGGTGACTACGGCGACCTGCCCTTTGAGGTCCATGGTTAGTCCTCGACGGATTCTGCAGAGGGGAGGGTGGGATTGTCCGGGTCGCTCAGGCGCTTGCGCTCGCTGCCCCAGTTGGCCGTGGTGCCGTTCCAATAGCGGGTGTCGACAGGGGAATAGGAGAACAGGTAGGACCAGCGCGGCTTGTCCGTGCTATTGGCCGGGCCGCCGTGCACCGTGTAGCCGTGATGTACGGTGCAATCACCGGGCTGATAGTGGAAGGGCGGCGAAAGCTCCAACACTGATGTTAGATTGGGAAACTGTTCGAGTAGGTCGCCCTTGTCGTCGTTGAATACCGAGCCGAGGGGCCCTTCGCGATGCGAGCGGTTGACGAAGCGCATGGCCCCCATCTCCGCGCTCACTTCAGCGAGTGCCAGCCAAAACTGGAGTTCGCCGACTCGGTCGGAGCCATGCTCGGACGAATCCTGGTGATAGGTGGACCCGGATGCTCCAGGGGGTTTCAGCAGGAGCAGGTCCATGCGATAGCGCAGCGGAAGGTCCACGCCCTTGAGTCGTTTTCTGTTGACG
>JBLHGI010000397.1:0-4869 GCA_047616505.1 Planctomycetota bacterium | reverse complement strand
GATGATCAGCTCGTCGCGGTAGGGCGCCAGATCGAGCTGGAGGATGCGCCCGAGCGTCTCTTCGGCAGAGCCATTGGGCGGTCCGTAATTGTTGGCCAGATCTAGGTGCGTGATGCCGTGATCGAAGGCGGTGCGCACCGTGGCCCGCCCCATTTCAAACACGTCGTCGCCGCCAAAATTATGCCACAGGCCGAGAGAAAGTAGAGGCAGTTTAATACCGCTCTTGCCGCAGCGGCGATAGGTCATACTGTCGTAGCGCGATGGAGATGGAAAATTGGACATGGAGGCCCCTTTGTATGGTAGTGTTATTGGATTTGTGTGTGTGGCTCTGGCTTGTGCGTTGTGCCCCCCTCAAATTCAGCTTGTTCGGGTGGGAAGGCATCGCAGATCTGACCGTTTTTCATGCCCCACTTACTGTGAGAGCGGTTGAGGCCACCATTGATGGTGGGATTGCTCCACACCCCCGCAATGGCAATCCGACTGTTGGGGCTGGGATTGGGCGGGCTATAGTGCCATAGGGTGCTGTGCCAGCAAACGACGTCGCCCGGTTCCGCTTCTATGTGCACCACTCCATGCTCTGCGACCATCTCTTGCACCTGCTCGCGCGGCAACTCTGCATGCAGGCTATCCTCGTATACGACATGCGGCACGATCTCGCCTTTGTGGCTGCCGGGAATAAACTGCAGGCAGCCGTTTTCTCGCGTGGCCGGATCGAGCGCCATCCAGGCGTTGAAGGGTTCGGTTTCGCCGTCGCGCCATAGCCCGTTGTCTTGGTGCCAGGGCGTGGCACTGCCGTTTTTGGCCGGTTTTACAAAGACGCTATTAAATTTTACGATGATATCATCGCCTAAGAAATAACGGGCCACGGAAAGCATCGGCTCTCCGGTCTGAAAGCTGTGCCAGATCAAAGGCGCCTTAGAACAGAAGTTGCCCAATTTGCGAAAACGCATCGCCTTTGCTTCCGGCGTGTTTCCCATCGGGTCCATCGGATCGGCATCGGGATTGCCCTCGGGTTCGGGTTTTAACAATTCGTTTTTGATCACTCCGCGTAGATCAAAGGCCAGGTCTTGCGGCACTACATTGCGCAAGACAAAATAGCCCTGCTCTTCCCACTGCTGCTGCTGTTCTTTTGTTGGCGTCCAGTCCTTACCCTTCATGAAACGCGCTCCTCGAGTGTTGGTCCTACAGTGTATTGCGGTGCGTAGAGCTGTTTTTGCATTTCGAGTGCTTCCCCTTTGATCAGGCGAATGAGTCGGTCCGCCCCAGCGTGGACGATTTGAGATAACGGGAAGGTCACAGCGGCCAGGTCTGCCAGTGGGTTGCCTTGTGCATCGGCGTGGACCAGCGCTATCAATGACAGTTCTGTGGGGACTTTTGTAGGTTCTTGTTCGCGGATAGCACGGGCTATATTCGAATTGGCGCACACTAGTGCGGTCAAGTTTTCTGCGCCGATCGTCGCCGTGCCATCCATTTCGATAGACCAACTCGCAGGCGCTTCCATGCCGGCTTCTTCCATGGCCTGACGCCAGCCCTGTTCGCGGCGTCCAAAGATGCCGCGCCAATTGGCCGTGCGCGCAAAACCAATGCGGCGATGACCCGCCTCTAAGAGCGTTTGTGTAGCAAGCCGCCCCATGGCGACATCATCTGGAGCCAGCGCATGGCAAGCCTGTGTTTCGGGATAGTCGAGTAAATAGAGCACGGGTTTGCCGCTACCAGAGAGCATCTCTGCTATATCGGGTGTTGCGCCCAAATCGCGATTTAAGACCAAAATCCCATCGACCATGCCCAGATCGGGCATGCGATCTACCGCGGTCTCACCCGTGAGCAGGGTCAGGTGAAAGCTGTGCTCGAGGGCGGCCTGCATCATGCCGCGCATCATTTCCGACGTAAAGCCGTCGCCTTCCGACCATAACCAGAACGCCTGCGGACTGTTGCCCAAAACGCCAAAGGTGCGCGTCTGGCCGGTGCGCAAAGCGCGGGCTGCTGCACTCGGGCGATATCCCAATTCAAAAGCTGCCGACTCGACCCGTTTTCGCGTGTGATCTGAGATGGGCACTGTCACTTGGGTCTTATTTAAAACGCGCGATGCTGTCGAGACGGAAACGCCTGCCTGGCGAGCGACATCGGTCAATCCAGTTCGAGGCATAGTAATAATTGCTTGAAGGTGGTATTAATGAAAACAATTGACTGCAAACGTTTGCATTAAAAGATAACAACTCTAACCTATTGTCAAGACTCTTACTTAAGAAGTTTCTACATTTCACTCGATTATTTTGTGATTTGAGCCAAAAAATAAGCCAGTGTCATCGAAAGGGCACCACGGCGTCGCACGCACCCAATAAATTGATCACAGCCTACTTTTTCAGCTCCACGATAATATTCCGCCACGGCCCGTCACCGACATTAAAGGCCTCGTGCACGTCCTCGCCGTCCAATTCGCGGTAGCGCACGTCACCGTCCTTCATCTCCATCGCCTCCCAGCGCTCGCCGTCCTCGCCAGCCGCCTGTAATTTTCCGTCGCCGATGACCACGTACAAATAGTCTTCTTTATGTCGATGCAATCCCGTGCTCTGCCCCGGCTCCAAGCGAAGATCCCACACCCGCACGCGCTCGTTCTCAAAGAGTAATCGCGTGCCCGCCTCTTCCGATATTTCCTTGTTTTCGCTCATGATTTCCTCCGTTTTCATTGTAGGTGACCTCGTATTTCCCCCACAATTTACCACTTCCCTCCAGTTGACACACCTTCCTCTCCCTCCTTAAGATCAGGGTATCATCTCAGCTATGTTCGATCTTGCTTAAGGGTCTGGCGTTGTTCCCTAAAAAATGAATCGTTGTCTGAGGCCCAACGGGCCGAGTTTCGATTCATTTTTTAGGGAATGATGCCAGACCCCCACCCACAGAGGTCACCATGTCGACAAAACCCCACGTCCTCCTAATAAGCACCGACCACTGGCCCGCCGCCCTCCTAGGCGAAGCCGGCCACTCCGCCATCATCACACCGACCCTAGACGAACTCGCCCGCAGCGGCACCCGCTTCACCAACTGCTACAGCGAGTGCCCCGTATGCATCCCAGCGCGCCGCACGCTGATGACGGGCACACCGCCCAAAACGCACAACGACCGCGTCTTCAAACCCATGGAGCCCATGCCCGAACTACCCACCATGGCACAGACCTTCCGCGACAACGGCTACCAAGCCTACGCCGTCGGCAAGCTGCACGTCTACCCGCAGCGCAACCGCATCGGCTTTGACGATGTCATACTCGCCGAAGAGGGCCGCCCCCATCTCGGCGCCGTCGATGACCACGATTTGTTCTTAGCCGACGAGGGGTTTGCCGGCCAGGGCTTTGCCCACGGCATGAGCAACAACGAGTACTCCTATCGCCCGTGGCATCTGCCCGAACACACCCACGTGACCAATTGGGCCGCGCGCGAAATGAGCCGCATGATCAAACGCCGCGACCCCGAGCGCCCCGGCTTCTGGTTTCTGTCCTTCTGCCACCCGCACCCACCGCTCGTGCCCCTACAGAGCTATCTCGATCTCTATATGGACGTCGATATAGACCGCCCCTTCCACGGCTCTTGGTCCAAAAACTTCGACGAGCTGCCCTTTCCCTTGCAACAAATTCAAGGCAAGTCTGCGCATATAAAAGACGCCGAGATTCGCCGCATTCGCCGCGCCTTTTACGCGCTCTGCACGCATATAGACCACCAGCTGCGCATTGTCATCGGCACCCTGCGCGAAGAGGGTTTGCTCGACGATACCATCATTCTTTTTACTTCCGACCACGGCGACATGCTCGGCAACCACGGCCTGTGGGCCAAACGCCTCTACTACGAGCGCTCGGCCAATGTGCCGATGATTCTAGTCGGCGGCAGCAACCAGCGCGTGCCGCACCACCATACCGACGAGCGCCTCGTCGGCTGGCAGGACATCATGCCGACGCTGCTCGACTTGGCCGGCATCGAGATTCCCGATACGGTCGAGGGCCTGTCGATGGCCGGCCAAGAGACGCGCGACGCGCTCTACGGCGAATGCGGCGAAAACATCAGCGCCAGCCGCATGCTGCGCAGTCAACGCCACAAGCTCATCTACTATCCCGTCGGCAACCGCACACAGCTCTTTGATTTACAAGAGGACCCCGACGAGCTCAACGACCTCAGCGAATCGGCGGCTCACGCCACCATTCGCGAAGAACTCAGCCAGCGGCTCGTCGCGGAGTTGTATGGCGACGACCTAACGTGGGTCAAAGACGGTCAGCTCGTCGGCCTGCCCGATAAAGACTATGAACCCAGCCCCAACAAGGCCCTCTCCGGCGTGCGCGGCCTGCACTTTCCGCAGCCCCCCTTGGACAATTCGGGCAAGGTCGTGGGTATTCCGTAGTCGACAGAAGCAAATCGAGAATTGTACATTGCGCCGCAAACGCGCCTTCTTTCTTATGGATCAAAGTACCTATGCAAGCTAAAAATTTTCTCTTTATTTTTTCCGACCAACACCACCGCCTCTTCAGTGGTGCCTACGGTCATCCGCTGGTGCAGACGCCGCACCTCGATGCGCTGGCGGCACGTGGCACGCGCTTTCAGAACGCCTACACCAATTGCCCGATCTGCGTGCCTGAACGCGCCTCGTTGGCCACCGGCCGCTACGTGCACCAGACGCGTTTTTGGGACAACGGTCACCCCTACGACGGCTCTATTCCCTCGTGGCACCAGCGCTTACGCGAACAGGGCTACACCTGCGATTCCATTGGCAAATTGCACTTTAAAGGCCAGGGTGCCGATCACGGCTTTAGCCGCGAGGTCGAGCCGCTGCACGTGGTAGACGGCGAGGGCGACGTGCTCGGATGTATCCGCGACAACCCGCCCTTC
>JBLHGI010000396.1:0-4919 GCA_047616505.1 Planctomycetota bacterium | reverse complement strand
AGATGACAGCGGGGCGTCGGGTATCGTTGGTTTGGCACAAGTATCAGAAGGCGATTTTCTAAAACTGGGTGCACAACTAGCCATCGGCATAACGGAGCCGCTGTGGCTCGACGTGCTTTATGAACGCATCGTCGATGGGGAAAATGTCGGCGCGGGAACGACTTGGGGTATTGGTCTATCCCTAGCGCATTAGCAGGAGGTATAGCAATGAAGAAGCAGCATAGAAGGGATTTTCTGCGCACGGGAGGGCTGGTAGCCGTGGCGGCTATTTTTCCACTGGGTTGCGACAAAAACGACGTGCGCTTTAAGAGTATGCCGCTGGCTCCGGGCATGGATGTGCCAATGGGGAGCGAGCTGAATGCCGCGCCGATAACGCGGAATGAACGCTTTTATCTACAGTCGATTAATGGTCCTAATTACGACTATAGCTTGCGCGTCGAAGACTGGCGTTTGCGCATAGATGGTTTGGTGGAGACTCCGTTGGAAGCACTGGGCTACGAGGATATTACCAGCTTGCCCATAGTGCGACAGGTCATAACGCTCCAGTGTATTGGCAACTGGATAGGTGGGCCCTTGGTGGGCAATGCCGAATGGGGGGGCACGCCTTTGTGGCGGGTATTGGAAATGGCGGGCGTACAGGCGGAAACATTGCGCGTTAAGTTTTATAGCGTCGATGGCTATACCACTTCGATTCCCCTAGAAGATGCGCTGCGGGAAGAAACGCTATTGGTGTGGGAAATGAACGGCGAAGTGCTGCCCTCCAAACACGGGTATCCACTGCGCCTTATCAATCCGGGGAATTATGGTCAGAAAATGCCCAAGTGGATCGTTCGTATCGAGCTGATAGACGAGGTCTACTTGGGGTATTGGGAGAGCAAGCCAGAAAATAAATCATTTAAATGGTCGGACGATGCCATAGCTACGGTAAATTCACGTATTGATGCACCGTTCTCGGTCTGGGACGATGTATCCGACCCGGCCAATGGCGATGCCCAGCGCGTTTTGCAGCGCATAACGGGCGCGGTTGGAGAGCTCTTTGTCGTCCATGGCATTGCCATGGCGGGTGAGCGCTCTATCGAGCAGGTCGAGGTTAGCACCGATGGTGGGCAGACGTGGGATGTCGCGCGGCTTACGAGCGAGAGCGTGCCGTATGTTTGGGTTACGTGGGCCTATGAGTGGCCGCTGCCTAGTCGGGGAAATTACGAAATTATTGCGCGGGCGACCGACAGCGCCGGGGATATGCAGCCGGTCGAAGACGCGGGGGCCGATCTGTACGATGGGCGTACGGGTTGGCACCGCGTGCCCGTCGAAGTTGCGACGCAGACAAGCTAATATATATCGTTTTTTTTCGACCCGGACTCCTCGCTTTGGCGAGGGGGCGGGCCTTTTTTATGCATATTCCCCGTTTGTTCGGAGCGACCGTTATAGGTACATTGAAGTCTGACAAATAACGAGGGGAGCTGCAATATGCAAACAAAAAAGAGCCGGGTTGGCCTAGTGAAGGCGGGAAGCCGTCGCGCCAATGTTTATGAGTCTATGAACAAGGTGCGCTCCGATATCGAGGCGAAAGTGCGCGAACAGGTTATGCTCAAACCCAACTTTCTCTCTAGTGAGAACCAACTGGCTTCTACGCATGCTGATGCCATGCGTGGGGCCATAGATTTTTTGCTGTCGACGCCGACTCCACCCTCCGAGATTCTCATCGCTGAAGGAGGCAACGAAAACAATTCGGGCGAGGCATTTGAGAACTTTGGTTACAAAAAATTGCAGGAAGAATATGCGGTGCCCATTCGGCTGATTGACCTCAATAAAGAGACCCAATGGGAGGAGACTACGATCTTTACGGCCGCGCGCGAGGAACGCGTCGTGCGCATGCCGAAGACGGTAATTGATTGCCCCTGTACCATCTCTGTAGCCGTGGCCAAAACGCACGATGTGTGCGTGGTAACCTTGGCGCAAAAGAATATGATTATGGGTACGCTGCAAAAAGATGATCGCATTTGGATGCACGGCTATCCTTCACACCCCGAGCGTATTTTGCCCAATGAGGCGCAGGTGCTCAACGTCAACCTGATTCGCATTTCTCAGTTTATAAAAGCCGATATAGGTGTGATAGACGGAACTGTTGGCCTACAGGGCAATGGGCCCGGTGGGACGGATGCCGTAGATCTGGGCGTGGCGGCGGCTTCAGCCGATGTTTTTGCGGTGGACGCCGTCATGAGTAAGGCGATGGGATTTGAGCCGATGCAGTTGGGTTTGTTGCACTATGCCGACACTCTGGGTCTAGGCGTAGCCGATCTGGAGCGCATCGAAGTGCTCGGTGTGCCCATCGCCGAAATCGCCCAATCCTTTGCCCCTCACGAGACGACTGCTCAGCAGCTGCAGTGGCGCGAAAAAGAAGTGGAGCAATTCTTACCGCGATGAGTGAAAAACCAAATATACTGTGGATCTGCACCGACCAGCAGCGCTATGATACCATTGGTGCGCTGGGATACAAACACGTCGACACGCCGCATATAGACCAACTCGTCGCCGAGGGCGTTGCTTTTACCCATGCCTACTGTCAATCGCCGATCTGCACGCCGAGCAGGGGCTCGTTTCTCACGGGCATGTATCCGAGCGCCATCCACGTGACGGGCAATGGGAATGACGTTTTTCCGCCCAAGCCAGAGCTCTTGAGCAAGCGGCTCGCAGATGAGGGCTACGATTGTGGCCTGATCGGCAAGCTGCATTTGGCCAGCGCATACCAGCGCATTGAGCCGCGGGTCGATGATGGTTTTATCTATTGGCAATACAGCCATGCGCCGCGTGATGATTGGCCCGAAGGACATGACTATGCCGACTGGGTGCGCGAGCAGGGTGCGGTGTTGGCTGATCTGACCCAAGATCCGCACGGCGTGCCCGCCGAGTTGCATCAGACTACGTGGTGTGCGGAAAAGACCATTGAGTTTATAGAACAAGAGCGCGACGAACCGTGGATGGCCTGTGTCAATATATACGATCCGCACCCGCCTTTTAATCCACCGCAAAGCTATCGCGAACTCTTTGACCCCGAAAAGATGCCCGGACCGCTCTTTCGCGACAGCGATATCCAACAACAGCAGAAGTTGGCGGCCATCGATTTTCAGTCGCAGGTGAGAAAACCACACGAGCTGGATATCCGCGATCCGATTCACCCCGAGAAGGGACGGGCCGCTGATGGTCGCGATCTACAGGCCGCCTATTGCGCGATGATCAAGCTGATAGACGATCAGGTCGGGCGCATTATGCAGGCGCTCAATGATTCGGGGCAGCGCGAGAATACGGTCGTAATTTTCACCTCGGACCACGGTGAAACACTCGGTGACCACGGATTAATCCAGAAGGGCTGCCGCTTTTACGAAGGGCTCGTGCGGGTGCCGCTGATCTTTTCTTGGCCGGGGCATTTTCAGCAGGGAGTACAGAGCAATGCATTGGTCGAGTTGCTCGACAAGGCGCCGACGATCTTAGAATTGGCCGGATTAGCTGTCCCTGAGCGCATGCAGGGGCGCTCGCTGTTGCCCATCTTAAAGGGCGAGGCTCCGTTGGGTCAACATCGCGACTTTGTGCGCTGTGAGTATTACGACGCGCTCGACGAGCCGGACGGCACTTTTGCGACGATGTATCGCGACGAGCGCTACAAGCTCGTCGTGTACCACGGTCACAATTTGGGGGAACTCTACGACTTGGAAGAAGACCCCGAGGAGTTCGAGAATATGTGGGATGAGCCCGAAGCACAGCCGCTGAAATTACAGCTTATGCAGCGCAGCTTTGACGCATCGATGCTGGCGATGGATCGAGGCTCTGTGCGCGTTGGGCCGATGTAGTGGCGCTCTTTGGCAATACATCTACACAGCGACAGGTAGAGCGGCCCATTGTGCGCTGGCGTGAAAGTGGAGCAAAGGCCGTGGACGATATCGTCACGGTTGAAGAACCGCTGGAGGTGCGGGTTGGCGGCGTATCCGTTGCCGTCATTATGCGCACGCCGCGCGACGATTTTGATCTGGCGGCGGGTTTTCTGCTGACCGAAGGCTTGATTGATGGGCCTGAGGCTATAGGCGCAATTTCTTATTGTGCCAGCGCCGAAGCCCCCAACGAAAAAAATGTCATTGAAGTAAAGATGGCGACGGGGCAGCATTTTGATGACGAGCAGCTCAAGCGCAATTTCTACGCTTCGTCGAGTTGTGGTATCTGTGGAAAAGCCAGCATAGAGGCTATAACTAGTCGCGTGCCCGCCCTACAAAGCGATCTCGTGCTAACGCCCGACCTGCTCTGTGCGTTGCCCGACAAAATGCGTCAGGCGCAGGCGGTGTTCGAGTGCACGGGCTCGTTGCACGCGGCGGCTCTCTTTGACGAGCAGGGCGAACTGTTGTTGCTGCGCGAAGATGTGGGGCGACACAACGCCGTCGATAAACTCGTTGGTGCTTTTGCCCTGCGCGGTGAATCGGTGCCACAGCGCAGCGCGTTGCTGGTGAGTGGGCGCACGAGTTATGAGATTGTTCAGAAGGCAATGGCCGCCGGTATTGCGCTGGTGGCAGCGGTATCGGCGCCGTCGAGCTTGGCCGTAGATTTGGCGGCGGCAGCGGGTATGACGCTCGTAGGTTTTTTGCGCGGCAGAGGGTTCAATGTGTATGCCGGTGCCGAGCGCATTATCGGTGATATGCCTATAATAGAGTTGGCAGAATAAAAAAAGATCAATTCGATAAAGAAAGGGAGGAAGAAATGGCTAAGAAAAAAGCGAGTAAGAAACCACAGCTGCGTATATGTGCGGCGGCGTGGACGCTGACGAATTATCCTTCAGCGGAGAAAGATTGGTCGATTGACCGCAAGGTGAAAGCGGCTAAAGAGGCTGGTTTTGACGGTTTTAGCGCGGGAGCACAGCCGGAAATAGCCGAGGCCTG
>JBLHGI010000395.1:0-4988 GCA_047616505.1 Planctomycetota bacterium | reverse complement strand
CACCCGCCGTGCTCTGGTCGCGCACGTCCTGTTTTGTGTAAATGCTCACGACATTATTAGAAGCCTCTGGGTCGGAGGCAATGGCAAAGAGCGTTTCCTCGTGACCTGGCACTGGAAAAACCTCGCGCTCGCGCGGCTCTTGCGCTTGGGCTAAGCGCGAGAAGTAGACCTTAGTCAGCGATTCCATATAGGCCGGTTCAAAATCACCCACCGCCACAAAGCCCATCAGATCCGGCCGATACCACGTCTTGTAAAAGCGCAGCAGCGAAGCGTGTTTAAACGTATCGAGCACCGCCTTCTGCCCAATAGGCAAACGCTCAGCATAGCGCGAATCCTTGAGCAGAATAGGCAGTTGCTCGTCGAACATGCGCCGGTTGGCGCCGCGCCCCAAGCGCCATTCCTCGACGACGACGCCGCGCTCCTTGTCGATTTCTTCTGGTTCAAAGCTAACCTGGTGCGCCCAGTCTTCTAAGATCTGAAACGCCGTCTCGATTACTTCAGTGCTGTCCATCGGCACCTGCAGCATATAGACCGTCTCGTCAAAACTGGTATAGGCATTGAGATCGGGGCCAAAGCGCATGCCGATCCCCTCCAGATAATCTACGAGCTCCTGTTTCTCAAAGTTCTTGGTGCCATTAAAAGCCATGTGCTCGGCAAAATGCGCCAAGCCCTGCTGGTCTGCGTCTTCCAGCACCGAACCGACATTGACGACCAAACGCAGCTCGGCGCGGTTTTCCGGCTTGGTATTCTTGCGGATAACGTAGCGAAAACCGTTAGCGAGCGTGCCGGTCGAGACCTGTGGGTCGGCGGCAAGCACTTGCGCCAATGGATCGGACGCGTTGGACACGGTCGTGGATTTCGGCGTGCTGGCGCACGAGACGAGCAGGGCACCAGCGGCAAATAGGACGAGAATGCGTTTCATATAGACTCCTTAATCGGCGTAATTAACACCCAAACGGAAAGCGAAAAATCGCTTCGCGGCAAGTCTATCCATTGTTTTTTGCCAGGTTCTCGTCATGCTTAGGTACACGCGAGCTCTTAAATTACAGCAACCACCGCCCCCAATTCGACCGCCCGCTATGCTCTTTCGCTTCAGCCTCTACGGCTTTTTAAAAAACCAGCGCTACTTCGAGATCCCGTCCTTGCCCAAAAACACGCGCGGCGCTATCGTATCTTTTTGCCATTTATTTTTTACAGCGGAGACCCAATGCACCACGCCGATGCCCTCGACCTCGCCCGCGACCTCGCCACCCAATTCGCTACCCGCGCCGACGAAGCAGACCGCCAAGGTAAACTGCCCGCCGAAGATGTGCAGGCACTCAAAGAGTCGGGCTATCTAGCGATGAATGTCCCGCGCGAGTACGGCGGTCCCGACCTATCGCTACGCACCTGCGTCGAAGCACAGCTCGAACTCGCCAAAGGCAGCTCTTCCACCGCGCTCGTCGCCGCCATGCAGATCCAGGTCATGGGTGGAGCGCGCCGCAACCGGCTCTGGCCCGAAGCATTATACGAGCGTTTGTGCCACGCCGCCGTCACCGGCGACATGCTGTGCAACTCGTTGGCCTCCGAACCCGAGATCGGCAGCCCCTCGCGCGGTCGGTTCTTTGCCACCACGGCCGTGAAAAGCGACGACAAATACACCGTTAATGGTCGCAAGACCTGGAGCACCGGCGGCGCTCACTTAACGCATATGATCGTCGGCGTTAGCTTAGACGAAGAGCCGACCAATATCCTTATAGAAGGAAATCGCGACGGCGTCGAATGGGTCGAGACTTGGACCGACGCACTGTCGCTGCGCGCCGCCGACAACCACGACGTCTATTTCCGCGACGTCGAAGTGCCCCTCGAAAATCTGGCCGTCCGCAGCGATGCGGCTCCACAACCCTTCCAAATCTGGGGGCCCATGCTTTTTGCCACCGTCTATTTAGGCACGGGACTAGCCGCGCGCGATGCCGTCGTGCGCTATGCCCTAGAGCGCGTGCCCAAAGCGTTGGGCAAAAGCATCTCGCACTTGCCCAAGATTCAGCGCCAAATCGGCGAGGTCGACATGGCACTGATGGCCGCCCGCGCCCTGATGTTAGAGGTCGCTGACGACGAGAACTCGCCGCTGGCCCGCGTAGCCGCCGCCAAACAATACGCCGTCGAAACCGCCAATAGCGTCACCGATCAGTGCATACGCATTGCCGGAGCCGCCGGCATTAGTCGCGCGCTACCTTTGGAGCGCTATCTGCGCGATGCGCGCGCCGGTCATATGCACCCGCCCAATAGCGACACAGCCTACGAAGCCATCGGCCAAGGGGCTATTGGTTCGTTAACCGACTGAGAAACAATAACCAGCTATATTGCTTGGCTCATTGGAGATATGGATCAATATGAAATCGCTATATATACTACTGGCCATGGCCAGCGTCGCTTTTGCACACGATCCCCAGCCTCTCCGTTCGACCTATGCCACTAGCCCACCAACGCTCGATGGAGACCTGGCCGATTGGGAGCAAGCAGATTTTATATCCGTCACCCCCACAAGCGGTGTTTTTGATACGGAATCAGCAACGACAGACGACCCAGACGACTTCAGCTTTTCCTTTGCCGTGCGCAACGACGAGCAATATCTCTACGTAGCCGTGCGCGTTACAGACGATATCATCGTGCTGGACACCAATCCCGATCCGACGGAAAAAGACGCACGGGCATGGATGGACGACGCCATTGAGATTTTTATAGACGGCAACCACAGCCACAGCCCCAATGCCCGCGATACGGCGGGTGTAGAGTTCAAAACGGGCGGCGAGTTTTCAATCGTTGCCAACGGGGCCGTCACCAGCAAGATGAGCGGCGTGCCGCTAAAGAACGGCGACAAAGAGTACTGGACCTCGCAGGGCAGCTATAGCCCCGCCCCCGGCGCTGCCTATCAGAGCCCTTGGGACAGCGAGACCAAAGAATTCGCCATTGAGGCCCGTTTCCACTACCGTATTATGGGAGAAGCCGTTGGTCCCGGTAGCACCATAGGTTTTACGATCAGTGCTCATGACGACGATAATGGGGGCGACCGCGATGCGGCGCTATACTGGAAGGGAATGGGCTCTAGCAATTGGAAGAGCGAGGCGGGCTGGGGCGACCTAATTCTATCTGCGCCCACAGCGGTAGAATCGATCCCCTATGCTAAGCTCAAATCCGATCAAGAGCGTTCAGGCGACGACGAGCGCTAATAGAATCGGTCCGCACACACAGCGCCAAGGGCAGCGACACCCAAATTATCTAGGGAAAACATCATGACCACATCGACCCGCATCGCCGAAGGCCCTTTCCAACTCTCGTGGGACTCGCTGTCCCAACACCAAATTCCGCGCTGGTACCAAGACGCCAAATTCGGCATCTTTATCCACTGGGGCGTCTACAGCGCTGCAGACATGGCCCCCATCAAAGCGGCCATTACTGAAATAATCGACACCGAAGCTCGGCGCCTATGCAGCGAGGGCGCGCTAACCGACCCTTGCGCCGACGAGCCCTTCGAGCAACGCTTGGCGGCACTCTACGCACAAAACGAAGAAGCCGGCCTGCAAGTGCACCGCGCCGTAACGGGCTACGGCGGCGGCGGCTACGATGACCCCGCCATGCTACAAATGCTGCGCCACGAGCCCCTGCTCGGCTGCATGGAATCGCTGCTCGGCCCCGATCTCATCAGCTCGTCCGTCTACCGCATCCGCCCCAAGATGCCGCATTTGCCACACGGCGAAGTGCCCTGGCACCAAGACTCGGGCTATTTGTTGCCGCACTGCGACCGCTATCTGATCGTGACCTGTTGGGTGCCCCTCGTCGACTCGACGCTGACCAACGGCTGCCTCTACGTACAACCGAGAGCCCACAAGACCGGCATCTATCGCCACTACACCGGCGGCCACGCCAACTTCCTCGAAATCGCTCTCGAAGATCGAGCCCCCGTCGAGCCCATCGCCGTCGAAATGCGCGCCGGCGACGCCCTCCTCCTGACCAATATGACGCTCCAGCGGACATCGTTTGAAAATACGACCAACGATGTCCGCTGGTGCGTCGACCTGCGCTACCAAAACATGGAGCCGCCCAACGATATCGACGAAGACCCCGCCACCTATACACCAGAGCGCGATTCCGTCACCATGGCCTGCCACCCGCCCGAGGCCGACTTCGTCATACGCGATACGCACAACCCCGCACGCGAAGTCGTAGACCCCGTCACATTCCGCGCCATCCGCCAGCGCTTTGCCGACAACCGCCCACACAGTCCGGGACGCGGTTGGGCACCGTGGGCCGAGCGCTAGACTGCCCGCTGGATCAGATTCGATCACCATCTGGAGCAAATACAATCTCTCATACCACCGCGCAACAGCCCCTGCCCCTAGAAGTAGCCAAAGGAATCTACCGAGGTTGGTATATCGCCGGGGTTTCAGCCCTTTCTATTGGCGCAGTACTGGGAACGGCGCAATTCGCCTTTAGCCTCTTCATTCTGCCACTTGAAGAAGAGTTTGGCTGGTCTCGCACACAGGTCAACGGCGCTCTGACCTGCGGAGTCGTCTCGGGACTACTATCTCCATTTATCGGCAACCTGCTGGATCGAGTCGGCGCCAAATGGACCATGGCAGGGTCGATAGCCCTCGTCGCCATCGCATTCCTGCTGCGCTCAGTCATGACAGAACTCTGGCATTTCTATTTATTCAGCGCCATAATGTTCGCGGGAATGCCCGGTGCGACGATGATGCCAGCAGGTCGATTGGTGAACGCGTGGTTCCCGCGCATCCGCGGTCGGATGATGGGCATAGTCACCGCGGGCAACAATCTCGGCAGTATGATCGCGATCCCCATCGTCGCCGCTTTGATCACCCTAGTGGGTTGGCGCTGGACCTTCGCCGTAATGGCCATCGGTCTTTTCGCGATTGCCCTGCTCGTCGTTCTCGTCATACGAGATACGGCCGACGACGTCAAAAAAGAACAGCACAAGCGATGGACACCGA
>JBLHGI010000394.1:0-5014 GCA_047616505.1 Planctomycetota bacterium | reverse complement strand
ACCCCGCTTCTAGGGCCTGGAAAATAAGCTCTTTGTGATAGACATTAGGCGTGGCAATGACGACGGCATCTGGCTTGACCTGCTCCAAAAAGTCTCCAATTTCGGCAAAACAAGCCTCGATTCCCCATTCCTTACGCCGCGCTTCGCGCAGTGCTTCGCTCGGTTCGCAGATTCCGGCAATCTCGACGCCATCAATCCGACTAAAACCCGGGTAATGCACTGCATCACACACCCCTCCTACGCCGACCAAACCAATGCGCAATGTCTGCTCACTCATTTCCTTCTCCATTTCCCAATAGTGTTTTTTCAATTTCCATAACTCGATCGACCAATAGGTGCAGGTGCGGCAAATCTCCCTCTGCCACATCTTCTGCAAAAGGCACAACCGGCCCCCCCGCCAACCTCGCGCGTTCCATCGCCGCATGTAACGCCGAACCACTATAGCGCGCCGCACGTTCCCCGCGCAGATCTTCGAAAGGAACCATCACTTCGCGCAGCACTTCGGCGGCAGCTCTATTGTCTGAGCGAAAATTTTGCAAAATAGCTAGACTCATGCGCGGAGCAAAATTGGCCATACCCGAACTAAAACCCACGGCTCCCGCCGCCAGATACTCCAGTGCCGGATCTTCGGCCATGCCACAGACCATCGCCGCCCGCGTGCCGGCCGCGTCGTTTATTTGAGCAAATGCGTCTAGATCATCGACGGCATACTTAAGCCCAATTACTTCGTCTAGAGCACAGAGCCTTATCACCTGTGCAACGGGCATAATATCCAAGCGACGCTGATAGAGTAGAAGCGGCAATTGCACATCGCGTGCAATGCGCGTCATGCCTTCCTCTACCCCCTTGGCAGAGGCCGGCCCCACGATGGGCATGACCATGGCACCCGCCACGCCCAACGACCGAGCAATCCCTCCCATCTCTAAGGTCCGACCATAACCGGGGCCAATTCCCGGCACGATGAAAGCCTTACCCGCCGCCGCATCCATAAAAGTCCCGACGACCGCCTCATATTCTTCTAGGGTCGCGTCGTAGACCAAACCCGTGCCGCACATAGGCATAATAAAATTAGCGCCGCTCTCTACTAAATAGCGAACATTGGCCGCCGCACCGAGTAGGTCGATGCTGCCATCGGCACTGCGCGGCGTGATGGCTACTATCAATACCGTCGCACAGTCCGCCTGTTTTAACTCACTCATCACAGCCTCTCCATCAAACGATGTCCATCTGGCAAATTATTATTTCCATATGGTACTCTCAGTCGTCTTTGCATGGCTATTATAGCGCTCCAGATAATCCTCGCGCAACGGGCTAAAAATATCGAGGACCTTGGCCGGCCCTTCTTCGACAATGCCCCAGTGCACAACATTGGGAGGAATTATAAAGGCGTCTCCAGGACCGGCGACCTTTTCCTCGTCGCCAATGCGAAAACGCAACTTTCCCTCTAAGACTAGCCCCGCCTGTTCGTGCGGATGGCTATGCTCGGCAACCTCGGCCCCAGTGGCCATTTCCAAAAATGAGAGCATGAGGTTTTCACCGGCGGCCAAAGAGCCAATAATGCCCGGAAACAATTCGAGGCGGGGAAGATCTCCCGGCTTTACAAACGGCATAAATCCTCCTTCATTTTTATTATTTTATAAAGGTTTTTAACCAAGCTTCGCCGCGATAGCGCGGCCAAAGCGTTGCAAATCGTCCAATCATGAGGCCATTATACGCCAGCCATGCCCCCTGCATCTGCCAACCCAATACAGATACAAATACGAAAGCTGCTGGCACAAAGAACAGAAAAGACGCCGCCGCCATCGCCCGAAACAGATAGCCCATATCATTGGCACCAATAAAAATACCATCAAAAACAAACACTATGGCATTGAGCGGTTGCACCAGGGCGATATACCAGCGCAGCGAAACGACGACGGCGATTACCTCGCTATTTTCGGTAAAGAGCCGAGCCAATGGATCTAGAGCCAAGAGAAAGAGCAGTCCGAAACTAGCGCCAATTCCCATCCCCCAGCGGATGATGCGCGCCGCCATTGCCCGCGCTTCGACAAAACGCCTCTCACCCAACAAGCTGCCGACTAACGTCTCGGCGGCATGGGCGAAACCATCGACGGCGAAACTGCTCAATCCCCACAACTGCAAGACCACCGCATTGGCCGCCAGCGGCACCTCACCCAAACGCGAAACAATGGCCAGCATCGAAAACTGTGCAAACTGTAGACACAGCGTCCTGCCAAAGAGATTGGCATTGGTGCGCAAGATCAGTACAAAGTGCGCGCGCTCCCACAGCCCCTCTAAGGGCTGACGCCAATAGGCACTATATTGACGTACAAAGAGCAGCAAACCTACCGCGAGGGCCGCCATATTGCCCAGCACCGAAGCCCAAGCCGCACCGACGACCCCCATTTCAGGTGCCCCCCAGTGGCCATAGATCAACGCGTAATCGGCAGCGACATTTATTAGGTTCGCCGTAAAAGTAACAAACAGCGGTGCCAACGCGTTGGCCGTCCCCAAAAAGAAGCCATTAAGAGTCAATACCCCCAGCACCAGCGGCGCCTCGTAGAGCCGCACGTCTAAATAGCGCGTACCCCATAACTGCACATCGGCACTGCCCCCGGCCAACTGAAAACCGTAGGAGGCCAACCCATCGCCCAGGGCCAACATAGCAACCCCCAATACCATGGCGATGGCCAGCGAACGGTAGAGGATGAGGACACAGGAACGGCGATCGGCCGCGCCATAATACTGGGAGACCATAGAGGTCGTGCCCATACGTAAGAAACCGGCGCTCCAATAGAGCAAGCTAAAGAGCAAACTCGCCGTTGATACGGCCCCCAAAAAGGCGACATCGGCCAAATGCCCAACCATCGCCGTATCGGCTATGCCTATGAGGGGAGCTGAGAGCGCTGAGAGCACGCTGGGGACGGCCAAGCGAAAGATGCGCCGATCTAAATCGATCACTCCTCCTCGCCCTCGGGCGCCCAGCGATAGCGCTGCAAATCGATGCGCTCCCCCGTAAAGGCGACCCCCTCCGCTTCTAACATCTCGTATTGCATCAGGTGAAACTTAGTGCCCTTGCGCGGCGACACCTTTCCCTGCGCATTAATCACTCGGTGCCAAGGCAGATCCAATTTTTCCGGCAGAGCCGCCAGCGCATAACCCACTTGCCGCGCCAAACCGGGATATCCCGCCAGCGTAGCGACTTGTCCATAGGTAACGACCAACCCTTCCGGCACGCGTTCTACAACCTCGTAAAAGGCGCGGCGCATATCGTTCTTAACAGTTTGCAGAGACGCTTTCATCTCGTCCTTCGATAAAGTCCAGCGCTTTTGCATAGCTGCGGCGCTCTACGTAATGGCGCAACATAGGCGGCGTCTCATTGGGCATTCTCTGCGTCAGACCATCGATTTCTCGCACTCGGGTTGCAATATCTCCACTGCCCTCTGCAATGGCCTGCATCATCGCTTGTAATGCCGCGTGTACTTCTTGTTGCCACTCTTTTTCTTCACTCATAGATCGATCTCCTCAGGCGGCCATAATCATATAGATCAGCCACTCTTCGTTGGGATTTCTAATGCTAAAGGAGCTTCCGGCGGGCACGTGTATCATATCTCCCTCTGTCAGGGCTTGCTCCTCGCTCTCATCTAGGAGCACCCCCTTATTTTCTAGCACGTAATACACTTGCTCAAACTCTTCGCAATGCTCACGCGTCTGCCCACCCGGCTGCACGGCCTCGCGTTCGATAGCCAGCAATGTGCGCAGATTTCCTTCTTTACCATCCCTCCCGCGCTCTAACTGGCGCCAGCGCACGGCTCCCGCTCCATCCCCCTGCGGGGCGACCTGACGCCAGTTGCTAATAACAAACTCTCCGCCAGGGCCTGCAACCGGCTGGCTGATGACGTGATGTTCGAGCCAACGCTCATTCATATCGTTGAACACCTGATGCGGTACTCCCGCCGGCAAATAAATGGCATCGCCATCGCGCACGGGAAAACGCTCGTCGCCGTAGAGTACTTCGCCTGTGCCCGAGAGAATATAGTAGACCTGTTCCAATTGGTCGTGCTTGTGATGATCCGACGTTTTTCGCCCCTGCAAAGCATGGCGGGCAAAACCGCCCAAGCGCTCCAGGCAATTGCGTTCGTCGGGGTCATCCGCGCGATCGCGATCGCGGAAACCGCCCCAATGCACAGCGCTCATATGGGCTATTTTAGGCTGCACGTCGCGCCAGTTTAGTATATAGGCCATCCTGTATATCTCCTTACATTGCGACAATTCGACGCATGCGCTCGCCCAACTCAACCAACATTTCGCGCTCGCCGCCCACTTCGTGGATCAGTGTCGAATCGTAGCCTATCGCACGAAGTTCGCGCATAATAGACGGCCAGTCCGTATCCCCATCTAACAAATTGACAAAGCGGTGTTCACGACGCACAAAGTCTTTAAAATGCACTTTCTTTATATGCGAACCCAACTCGCGGATCCACTGTTCTGGATACCCATAGGCCATCATATTGGCCGTATCGAGATAGATTCCCACCGCATCACTGCCCACCTCTTCGACAAAGAGTCGCGCCTCTAATGGGCTGAGCAAAAACTTGTTCCACACATTTTCCACGCCGATGGCCACGCCCCTATCCTCGGCCAGTGGCGCCACACCCCGCAGCGCATCGCGAAAATTATTCCACGCCTGTCGATAATCGGCCTCCACACTCAACGCCCCCGGGTGCAAAAGCACGCCATCAACGCCCAGCACGGCAGCAATCTCCACCGATCGCCGCAGTCGTTTTAAACAGAGTTCGCGTTGGTCGGCATCAGGACTGAGTAGATTGCCGCGCTCTTGTGGCTGGACAATGACGCTGCCAATTTCAATTCCGGCAGCCGAGCATTTTCCAGCGACCTCTGCCAATTCCCCATCCCCCATATCTACCCGCAGGTCTTTATCCTCAGCAAAGACCAGTTCCACCGCCTCGTAGCCTGCATCGCGGCACAGAGCCAGCGTATCGTCGAGTGACAT
>JBLHGI010000393.1:0-5025 GCA_047616505.1 Planctomycetota bacterium | reverse complement strand
TTGAACTCAATGGTTTGCAGAGCGGTACGGAATACACCGCGGAGTTGACGGCGAGTGATGTGGCTAAATTGGTCAACAAGCAGACGATATCGTTTACGACGGAGTTGATCTCCGATATCATCTCACCGGTTTTTACCCAGTTGCCCTTTGTAGAAGATGCGCAATTGACAAGTGTCCAGCTGAAGTTTGAAGCGGATGAACCCGTTGGGGCTACGCTGAAACTGACTTCAGTCGATAATCCTCCAGGGACACTCACACAGGTTTTTAGTGTCAACGCAATCGAGAGGGCCACTTCGCATGGGTTGGAGGTCAGCGGTCTCAGCCCCGGTGTGAAATACCAGTACACCCTTACGATCAAGGATGCAAAGCTCAACGAGACGTCGGTGCAAGATGTAGTGAGTACGATCAACGAAATCGTGCTACCGGAAATTTTGAATGGACCGACGAAGCAGGCAATTTTTGACGATCGCATCTTTATCAAGCTGAGTACTAACATTCCGACGCGTATTGAAGTGGACTACGCTCTGGAAAGTTTGCCAACCGATATACGCAGTGAAAAACCGAATGAGCGCGCCCTTGTGCATATAGTGCAGCTGACGAACTTGCAGCTCGATTCGCCCTATAGCTATACGGTTAGAGCTGTTGATGATAAATCCAACTCTGCGTCGCAGCCGATTAGCGGCACGTTCCGCACGGCGAAGGGCCCCGATATCATACCGCCGCAGATTCAGGGGCCCCCCTCGGTGACGGCGATTTTTGACAGCCGTGCCAAAATAGTCTGGCAGACGGATGAACCCTCTGACTCCAAAGTGACTGGCACAGGACCAGAGGGTGTCAACGTCGGTGCTGCCAATTCGGCGCAGACACTCGTGCACGAAATAGAGCTGACGAATTTACAGCCCGCTTCGAACTATACCTACCGAGTTAGCTCAACCGACCTAGCGACCAATAGTACGACGAGTGCCAACTATAGTTTTACGACGCTGGCGGTGCCCGACATATTACCGCCGGTGTTTACGCAGAACCCTATTTTTCGTTCCGTTGCGCACAATAATGTGGTCATTGCCTATACGGCTAACGAGCCCTCAACGTCGACGGTGGAAGTAGGTGCGACCACCAACTACGAGTTGCCCCCAAGCACTATAGGTACTGCCGCTAAGGATCACGAGATACAAATAAACGGATTGGCTGCTGGCACCGAATACCACTTTCGCGTAGGAATATCAGACGCGTTGGGCAATGGGCCGACGTTTTTTCCGGATTTTGTTATTACGACAGACGCGGAGCCCGACGTAGTCGCGCCCGTAATCCTTACAGGCCCTCTGGCGATTACGACGACAGAGAGCAAAGCGATATTGGAGTGGACGACAGATGAGCCTGCAGATCGGCATGTGAAATTCTGGAAAAAAGACAATCCCAACGAAGGGGGAGAAGTAGAGGAGGGCGATCGTGTATTAGGGCATCAGGTAGTGCTCAACAACCTCGCCCCGGGCACGGTGTACCAGTATGTCTCTTCGTCTTCTGATAAAGAGAAGAATGGTCCCACGACAAGTGCGGTCAACGAATTTCGCACGAAAGATAGTCCGCAGTTGCCCGCGATTACGGCCGGACCGTTTGCCGAGGCGGATGAATCGAGCGCGACGATCACCTGGACGACCAATGTGCCGAGCAACTCCATCGTCGATTTGGGCGAAGATACCCAGTACGGTGCACATCAAGAGCAGAAGGATCTCGTGCTCGATCACAAGGTTGTATTTGAGGATCTCACCCCAGCTGTGGCGTATCACTACAAGGTCACCAGCATAGATTTATCGAATAATACGGTCACTACCGACAGAGATGGTGGGCAATCCTACAGTGAAGACCTGACGGTGCGCACGCTTGGGCAAGCCGATGGTCAGCCGCCTGAGCTGATCGCCGAGCCGATTGCGAAATGGACCAATACCACGGTGGTAATCTCTTGGGAGACCGACGAGGCGTCTACCTCGCGCATTGAGTGGCAGGATCTACAAACGGGAGCGTCGGGTTTTGTCGACGATAACCAACGCGTCTTCCAACATAACTCGACGTTAACCGGCCTAGTGCCGCGCACGCTCTATGCGATCAAAGTGGTTTCGGAAGATGCGGCGGGTAACAAGATGATCTGGCAACCATCGGCAGCGGCCAAGGCGGCGGCCAAGATGGCCTATAGTCGAGGTTTGCGCAATTTGGCTTCGGGCAAAGTGGCGCAGCCGCCCGGTGGTGCGGGCACCTTTGTCACCGACAGCTTCCCCGACACGCGTCTGCCCGTCATTACGGCGGGTCCTCGCGTGCGTGAAAAGAGTACGGAGAGCGTGACGATCGAATGGCAGACGGACGAGTTGGCCGATTCTTTCGTGCGCTTTGGCCAACAGGAGAGCGTACTGCAGGAGGTTGTGGGCGCGGGACAGGACGTGCAGCAGCACAGTATTACCCTGACCAATCTTACGCCGAGTACCAGTTATTTCTTCCAGGTCGAGTCTACGGATCCATCGGGCAATGGTGCGACGGAGAGCGGCATTGCTGTCGCTACTACGGCAGCGGGTGTCGACCTTTCGCCGCCGCGCTACGTGCGCGAGCCCAAAATCGTGGCAACGACGGATCGACAGGCGACCCTCGAATGGCTGGGCGATGAGGCCGCTTCGGCGACGATCGAATATCGCTCACAGAGTAGCGAGGTGCTCGTGCGCCAGGTGCGCGAGCGCCTGCTCGAACAGCAGGTCTCGCTGACTAATTTGTCGCCCAATACTGAGTACCAGGTGTTAATCCTACTGCGCGACGCCAATTCAAACCAGACGGAGCGTCCGTTTGAACTGCGCTTTACTACGGACGGCGAGCCCGACCTCGTGCCGCCGCGCTTTTTGACGGAGCCGCGCATCAAGGTCCTGGGCGACCGGAGCGTTATCATCGTTTGGGATACGGACGAGTTGTCGGATTCCTTTGTCGATTTCGATATGTCGCCTTATTTAGGACAGGTCGTCGGCAATCCCACCTATACGATGCAGCACGAGATACGCTTGACCAATCTCGAACCCGATTCGACCTATTTCTTCCGCGCGGGCTCGACGGATAGAGCGAAGAATGGGCCGATAGAATCGCCGGTAGCGAGCTTTAAGACGCTTAGCCAGCCGGACACTGAACCACCTGCTGTACCGAGCGCGCTGCAGGCGACAGCAGGGCCTGGTGCCGTGCTCTTGCAGTGGGATACCGTCGCCGCCAGCGATTTGGGCGGTTATACCGTCTACCGCGAGGATCTGCGCCGGCGCTTTGTCGCCGTGGCCACGGGGTTGACGCAGCCGAGTTATTTGGATGTGGGGCTAACGAATACGCGGACCTATCGTTACCGCGTCAGCGCGGCGGACGCGCAGACACCGGCCAACGAGAGTGCGTCATCGACTATTATAACGGCGCGCCCGAACGAGAATGCCCTGGGTGAGGTGCCGCAAATCGTCGGTTTGGAACAGGGGGCCGAGGCGGGCAAACCCGTCGTGCTGATCGGCAATGCCGTGCCGATAGACGTTGTCGCCGAGCTCAGCTATACGGTGCAGGTCTCGACGCAGGAAGATTTTTCGACCATGGTCGACCGCGGTGGCAATATCGCAGAGAGCCCATCGGGCACCACGCGCTGGCGTTTGACGCGCTCGCTCGATCCACAGCTCAGCTATTGGTTCCGCACCCGCATCTTTGACGGGCGTTTTGAAGGACCGTGGGGCGCGTCGCAGTTGCTGCGCCCAGCCGATGCGTTAACGGCGACTAATAGCGAGGACTTTGACGGCGATGGCACCGTCGGCTTTCGTGACTTCTTTATTATGTCCAACGGTTTTGGCAGCACCGACGCGGTGTTAGACCTAGACCAAGGAGGTTCCGTTGACGGCGAAGACTTCGATCGTTTCAAAGAGCATTTTGGCGAAGTGATGCCGGCTAAGCGCCTGGAGACGCAGCGCGTTGCCGTGGCAGAGGGATCGCGCATCGAAGTAGAAGCCGAGGCCATTTCAGCCAACCGTGTAATCGTGCGTTTAAAGCTCGATGGGGTCAAGGATTTGAGTGGGTATGGTTTTAGCATAGCGGCTGATCCACCGATCTTGCGTTATATGGGGCGGGTCGACTCGGCGCTCTTTGGCGGTCGCGGGGCGAGTTTGGAGTTGGCGCACGAGGGGGATGTGTTGGCCATAGGCGAGCATTTGCGCGGTCGGCAATCTTCGCTCGATCTGAGTGAGGGCTGGGAAATTGCGCTGCTTTTTGAAATGAAGGGGGCACCGCGTAACGTAGAGCTGCGCGTAGAAGAGGGGTATCTGGGCACGGGGCGTGGCCGCATGTTGCGCGTTGAGCAGGAGGGCAGTGCGCGCATTGTGCCGCAGGTCTATGCGCTCTATGCCAATTATCCGAACCCGTTTAATCCTTCGACTAGTATCCCGTTGGCCATTCCGCAATGGGCCGATGGTCGTCGGCGAGAGGCGGTGTCATTAACGCTTTTTAACGCTTTGGGACAAGTTGTGCGCACGTGGGATTTGAGCGGCTGGTCGCCGGGATTTCACTCACTAAGTTGGGACGGGCGGGATGGGCAGGGCCATGCGGTGGCCAGCGGTGTGTATCTTATGCGTCTGCGCGCCGGTGAATTTGTACAAGTGCGCAAGGCTTTGTTGTTGCGCTAAATATTGTCATTGATTAAATCCATACTCTGAAAACGACTTATAATCGCCGTCCCTCTCTGGGACGGCGATCCTATTAAGGAGAGGGATTGTCTGCACTAAAGGCGGTAAGAGATCGGTGGGCCATTGGGCTGTGGTTGTGGCTGTGTATAGCTATGCCAATACATGCGCAACAAGACCATCTTTTCGGTCTGGACGCTCGCTTTTCGCAGATCGTGCGCTTCGATCTCGCCACGGGCGCTGAGTTGGCGCGTTTTCCTTCCCCCGTGCTGTGTCGGACCGAAGGGGCTTGTGGTATGGCCTACAGCGGTCACAGTCTGTATATGGTGGATGCGACGGACCCGGATGGACAGATCTA
>JBLHGI010000392.1:0-5106 GCA_047616505.1 Planctomycetota bacterium | reverse complement strand
GGTGCAAAAAACCCTGCCAGAGGTCCTCTCGACACTCGACTAACTCGCAACTCGCAGCGCGCAGTCCACGCAGCAAAACGAGGTTGACTGGATAAGCGTCCGTGTTCATATAGGTGCCAAAAAAGACAATGCGCATTGGACGCTTAGTGGTTCTCGGAACGTTCCGAACGCATCTGAGCGACCTGCTCGGCGATCAAACCCATCATAAAAACCATAACCGAGGTCATAAAGAGCAGCATCGACATATTGGTAAAACGATGTACCGTAAAAAAAGTGTAACCGTAATAACCAATGCCCATCAGAAAGAGATAGAGACTCACGGGAAGGAAGATCTTTAGCGGCGAAAAGAGCATACAGATCTTCATAATCACCATCAAGAATTTGGGCCCATCCGTTAGGACGCGGATCTTGCTCTTGCCCACTCTCGGCGCTGCATTGATTGGAATATAGTCGACGCTAAAGCCGGCGCGCAGCATACATAACGTTATCGTAGTTGGATAGGAAAAACCATTGGGCAAAAGCCCGACAAAGCGGATGGCGACGCTGCGGCGCATGGCTCGATACCCCGATGTGAGGTCTTCTATACGCCGCCCGGTCACATAACTGGCAAATGCGTTGTATAGACGATTGGCTACGCTGCGGTGCCAGCCGGCCTGCGACGCTCGACTGCGCGCACCGACGACCATATCATAGCGTTCACATCCCTGCAAAAAGCGCGAAATATCTTCTGGGGCATGCTGACCATCGGCGTCCATACAGATCAACACCTCGCCGCACGACTGGCGAATCCCCGTCTTAATCGCCGCGCCATTGCCCATGTTATAGGGGTGTTCCACCAAACGCACCTTCCCCCCCACCGCGCGCACTTCATCGGCTGTAGCATCGGTCGAGCCATCCGAGACCACCAAGATCTCATATGACTTTTCGAGCGCATCCAGCTCGCGACTCAAACGCTTTAACACCGAGCCAATGGCTCCAGCCTCGTTGTAGGCAGGTATGACGATGCTAAAGTCCACATTAGCCCCACTCATAGGCACCCCCTATTTTCCAAAGAGAGGCAACTCACGGCGCAATTGCGTTTCGAGTTTAGAATGACAAGAAGGGCAAACAGAAACGAGGTTTTCCAACTTATTGGCTTCGACATTGGATTTAAAACTGCGATAGGGGATCTTGTGATGTACATCGAGTTGCCGCCCCAATTCTTCCTCTGTCAGACCGCAAACTTGGCAAGCAAATGCATCGCGCTCACGAGCCAATTTGGCCTGCAATTCCCAATTGGCACCTCGACGCCGGCTGTGCTGGCCGAACTTGGGCTGCAAATCGGGCTGTTGCTCGACCCATTTTGTGCGACATTGATCTTCGCAAAAATGCAATTCGACCACTTTGGCGTACCAACCTGGTACGCGCACAGCCTGACGGCAAAAGGCGCAGCGCTCTTCGAGCATTTCTCCATCAAAATGCCCAGCGCTCTCCTCGCCAAAATCGAAGCCCATCTGGTCCGAACAAGACATACTAACGCCCGGATAGCATAAGGGGATGCTATTAAAAAGGGGGGGTGCTTTAAAACAAAGAAGTCGCATCCAGCGCGACTCGTAGGGAGGTGAGGTAACAGAGCCAATTATATGGCTTATATAGCCTTTATGTCAAGCCAACTTTATTGCGTTAGGATGAAATCGACCTCGAGTGTATCGCGAATAGTCAACGCCTGAGCGATAATTTCAACGCGCTGTGGTCGCCCATCACCCGGGCTAGTCAGGACTGCAACGGCAAGCCCATCTCGCGTCAAAACAGAGGCCGTGATCGTCCCCGCCGTCGTCGCAAATACGACTAATGTGCTATCTGCTACGGGCTTGTCACCCCTCTTTATCGTCGCCCATATTTCGGCCTGGGACGTGCTATCTTCGGCCGAGAGCCGATCGGGAAAGGCCGCCAATTCCAACGCGATCTGGCGATCGGCCGAGTTGGTCGGGGCCACCGATAGGGCACACCCAACAACGAATAGGCCTAAGAGCCCAAATCGCATAAGCAAATGAGTAAAGCTTCGTTTTCTTTTCATGGCAAGAAATCCGGTGGCACCCATGAAAACTGCATAGCCATGGCGGCTAACACGTTGTCCACCAAGTTATCCAGCGCAGCTTCCTGTACTGTTTGTAGTTCCCCCGCTGAGGCACTAGCCGTTATATCGCGGCGGTCCACCGGCAAGAGACGAATGCCCTTGCGCAGCCTACTGCTTCCGCTGGTCTCTTGAGAAAAAGCCTGCATCTGAGTTTTACTTGTATCGAATTCAAGCACCCGATAACGCAAATCAACCTGCACGTGCGCCTCGGGCAATTTTATGATATAGGGCACTTGTAAACCGGCAAAACGATCGACGTCGTATTTGGAAACAACTCCCGTTACCACGATATCAATTCCCAGTTTTTGTGCCAGTTCCAAGGCTTCTCTCGGTTTAATAAAGCCCGCTGAGGGAAGCCCGGCATAGCGCTTAAGGTCGACCACTTCTAAGCTATCGTGAGGCTCTAAGCGCGTTTTAATCTTCTCTACAAGACGCTGTCCCGCACCAAATTCCTCAAAACCCTCAAAGTCAAGTATGGCCAAGCGCAATACCTCAGCTGGGGCATAGAGCCGATGCTGCGGCGGCGGCGGTTGATAGATTGCATGCCGCGACTCAAGGCGGCGACGTCCCGAGAGAAAACCATGTGTGCGCAGTCCGAAAGTAATAGAGGGGTCTACCGGGTAATCGAGAAAACCAGACTGGCGATTGATCTCCAACTCCACGCCGCGGAAGAGGTTGATGCGCAAACCAAATTTTAACAGTGCCGTCGCACGAGCCTGTTCGGCAAAAGCGACCTGCGACTGATACTCGGCGTTAAAGCTGACCAAGCGGTTGCGACGCCCGAACTCCATGCCCAACCCATATACTAACTGAGTGAGCACATCGATATTGCCCGAACGAAAAAGACCACCGTTAACATAGAGCGAGACTGAGCTAAAATGTATATCGGCCAGCATCTGTAGGCCCAGGTCGAGCGATTCGCTGCTAAAAGAGCGCACGCCGCCCACTTTGTCGAGTGCGTGTTCCCCCTTATATCCCAGGGGCAAACCAATCAGCAATTGATAGCCGGTATAAAACCCGTTGGGCAATTTACCGGGCCGCGACATCTTAATAGCCAGCACGGGGTCCCCAGTGCCATATTTGTTAAAACCGCCGGCCGAATCCATCAGAAAAGGCACGGCAAAACTCAGCTCCATTGCATCTCCCAACCCATAGGCAAACCCATAATTTCCGGTATATATATTGCCGTTGCCTAGCTCTGGTAAGACAATGCTGTTGGAGCGGTTCATCATACGTAGACGAAAGCGCCCTTTACCAAGCGGTTCGGCGCTGTGCACGAAGTCCAAACCCTGCCCCATAGCCGGGCTGATGGCACCGTTAACAGGTCGCCGTAAAACCGTCAAGTTCTGTCCCCAAGCCATTGGACTATCGGCGTAGAGCAGGAAAAAGAGCAGCCAGTATGGGAATGATCTTCTCACTTAGAAGCCGTTATTGCTTTCTTGCTGTAATTCTAGGGCAAGTTTACTTATTTCCTGGAGCAATTGCCCAGGGTCACGAAATATGAACGCACCTTGGGCCAAACGCATCTGTGCCGCTGCATTGCTCGGATCGGGACGATCTACAGCGCTGTAGCGCCCCAACTGGAAATAGGCCTCGGCCAAGAGCAGGCGCACATGGCGCGTTTCGAAGCCATCGTGGCCGAGTTGGCGATTTGAGTCGTCTATGCGATTGGTCGAGCTATAGTCTGAGTTGATCGATAGAGCTTGAATGGCATACTGCACCACATCGTTGTAGAGACCGCGGGCCAAGGCCACTCCTGCATATCCGACCCATGCATCTTCGTTGCGCCGATTGAGCTTGGTCGCTTGCTGAAACGAAGACGAGGCGGCATCTAGGTCCTGCTGGCGGAAAAAAGCCCAGCCAATGCCATTGTGGGCCTCGGACTTAATCTCGTTGATAATGGCCTCCGAGCCCTCGAAGGTATCGGCTTGCTCTAGTGTCTTGACAAAGAAATCGATCGCCCCCTGGTAGTCACCGCTATTGTAGTTGACCCAGTCGATAGGCAGTCTATCGCGCAGCTTATTTTCCTGCTTGCGAATTGCTTCTGGCCCCACACCGCTACCGCCGCCACAAGCCAACATCGACGCTCCCAAGAGCAGTGTACAAATCAAACGTATTTTTATCATTTGAGCCTCTCGTCTACTTCAACAGTGTCATGCGCCGCACGAGCACGGCACCCTGCGCCTGTACCCGATACAAATACACGCCTGAGCTAACCCGATCTCCACTTTGGTTGCGGCCATCCCATAGCACTTGGTATCTTCCCGGATTCATCTTCTTATTAAGCAATTCTCGTACCAACTGCCCCGCGCTATTGTACACCGACAGCTGTATTTGTCGCGCCGGCGCCGGCACGACCAGTGGTACTATCGTCTCTGGATTGAAGGGGTTGGGGAAATTAGCACCCAGCTCAACATCGCTGGGTAGGGCCGAGACTACACCACGCCAAACGGACTCGTTACCAGCGCGGTCCACCGCACGTAACTCAACCATCGATAGACCTTTCTCCTGCTGCTCGCCAGGCGTCCAACGCAACACCCCATCCGCCCACTGCCCCTCGTGTGCTTGACCATCTATAAGCAACGCTAGGCGACTCAGCCCACTCCCTTCTTCTTCAATATCCAGCGCCCATTCTCCTGCGGTGACATCGGGCCACTGATCTATATATACCCTAGGCGCCATTTGGTCGCGCAATAGGCCATAGCGCCCCAAATGCTCTATAGCAACCGGCTCGTCTGCCGCCCCCATATAAACCCAACGTCCCGATTCGCGCCGATACAAACCATCCCCGTCGTTGGCCTCTTCCTGCCAGCTCAACGAACCGCCCTCAGCCAGTTCCAAACCAACGGGATATGCATCGATAGAATAGAGTAGCTCCAATTCTGCATCATCGGCCATTTTCGCTCGCCCAGCCTCGCGAGTTCGCTCTGTTTGTAGCACCAGTATTTTTCCGGCCGACACCACATTGGGACCTATATCTATACGCGCCC
>JBLHGI010000391.1:0-5106 GCA_047616505.1 Planctomycetota bacterium | reverse complement strand
CGCCGCGTTTTACAGTGCCTAGACGCGAGCCGTAGTCCTGGGCTTGCAGCGCGGTGCCGGCCAGGGTGTAAAGTGCCAACAGGAAATAAATCGATCTCAACATGCGTTCTCTTTTTTTGATCGCCACTATAGATGCAGATCTATAGCGCTATGCGTTGTCCGCTGCGCGATGATTCCAACACGGCGGCGATAATATTGAGCGTGCCCGCTGCCAAATCGGCGGTGGCCATCAGCTCTGTGCCGTCGAGTATGCAGTCGTTAAAATGATCGATGGCCGGCGTAAAAGGCTTGCTACCCGTTGTAAAAGAGAAGATTTCTTCGTCATCGTCTTTGTGCAACGTAAAGGCGCTCTCTTCGGCCGGGTGGCACGGGTTGGTCAATACGATATGGCCCTCAGAGCCAAAGATATGGGCTCCTTGTCCAACGGGGGCGTCGAAACCGCCCGAGAGTGCCGCTGTGGCGCCGTCGCCAAAATCGAGCAATATGCTGGCGCGCGTGTCGACGCCATAATCGGCATCGATGCGGCAATTGGCCTGCACGGCGACGGGCTCGCGGCCAAAGACATAGCGCGCAAAGGTGATGGGATAACAGACGACGTCCATCAGACTGCCGCCGGCCAGCTCTTTATTCATGCGAATATTATCCGTCGGGCGCTCCAGCAAAAAGCTAAAATGCCCTTGCATTTGTACCAGCTCGCCAATGGCGCCGGTCTCGAGCAGTTCGCGCAGTTTGAGCGACTGCGGATGACAGCGGAAGACAAAGGCCTCAAAGAGCAGCACGCCGTGCTCTTTGCAGGCGGCGACCATTTCAGCCACTTCGTCGGCATTGGCCGCCAGCGGTTTTTCGCAGAATACGTGCTTGCCGTTTTTGGCGGCTATGGCCGTCCATTCGGCGTGCATTGAATTGGGTAGTGGGTTGTAGACGGCATCGATGGCATCGCTTTCGAGCATGGCCGTATAGCTGTCGAATACCTGCGGGATATCGTGATTCTTAGCAAAGGCTTCGGCCTTGGTTTTATCGCGGCTGGAGACGGCGACTAACTCGCCGCGTTCTGCCATATTAAAAGCCGGTATAAAACCCCAATTGGATATATTGGCAGTGCTGAGAATGCCCCAGCGGACTTTTTTGTCGCTCATAGTAGACCACCCTTTCTATTTGGCACTAGTAGACAATAGCCAGTGTGCCGGTGTGTTGTTCCTCGAATGCATCGGCCTCTACGCGCAGCACCCAGAGATAGATGCCCGGCAGCAATAAGTCGCCGTTGATACGCCCATCCCAAGCTAACTCCACCGGGCCGATGCCGCGTTCTTCGTCGATTAGCGTCGCGAGCCTGTGCCCGCTCAAATCGTAGAGCTCTAAGCGCAAGGGCGCCGGTCGCGTCAGCTGTAGCACGTTAAAGAACACGTCCCACACATCGTTGATGCCGTCGCCGTTGGGCGAGAAAATGCGCGAGGCGATGGCGATATCGCCGATGAGTTTGCCGATCTGCGGTTTGGGAATGGCGACGGATAGACCGGAGAGCTCGGCGATATCGGCGGGTTCAAACTGGATGGCATCGCCCGGCGTAAAGGCCTGGGGCACTTCCGGGGCGCGGCTATTATAGGCGCGCCCAGTAAAGGTTGTGCCAAAGCGAAAGATCGGCAGATCGAAGGTCAGCTCTAAGAGCGCTGAGTCCTCGCGCACGAGTGCGAAGCTGATGCCAAAACCGTCTTCGCGGGTGAAGTCGACGTTGAAGTCGTAGGGTTCGCCGTTGAGTTTTATTTCGCGCACCGCCGTTATGGCCACGCCGGTATCTACCTCGATGCGATCGAAGCCGCGCACCTCGCCACCTTGGCGCAGATCCCGTTGGAGTAGGCGCACTGCGTAGCGAAACGTCGCGGCCTCTTCGGCCCTGGCCAAACGCGGAAAGACCTCGGCTATTAATTGTCCGGCGATGGGGGGTTGGATATAGGCAAAGGCCAGCTCGTTGACTTGGCGCGCCGTAAACAGCTCGCCGTTGAATTCAAATTGGAATTGGATGTACTGGCGCGGATTGGGCGCGGCGATCAAATCGCCGTTATTGCTGGCAAACCACGGACTCCAATTGACCGTATCATCTGTAATTCCGCCGCGCGAAGTCGGTAATAAAGCGACGTATTGCTCTTGTGTAACTGGTATGATCCTGCTTTCTTCCGTTCCCTCGCCAGGTATAAATTCCCAGAAAATTAGCGGCGTATCGTCTAGCCCGGTGCGCACTCTGACGGATAGTGAAGAGAATTCGGGCGTGCCGATGGCCTGTTCCGCCCAATCGACGATGCCGATGGCGGCGCGGTCGCCCAAATCGATGATGTCTGTATAGTAGAGGCCCTGACGCAAAAAACCCGTGCCGTAGACTTCGACCTCGTCTATTTCGAAGGGCTGGTCGGCCAGTGATTTTATTTTTATATAGCGCGCATACTGGGCGGGTATGCTCAGGTCGACGATGGGCTCTTCGTTTCTGGTGTCGCGCGCCATGAGCGCATCGGGTGTGTCGAAGCTGTCCAATTCCTCGTTGATCCACACTTCGTAGCCGCGCAGGAAGTCGTTGTGGAACGGCGCCGTGGGCGTTTCTACCACGGTGTTGCGCGGATAGAAGCGCACGCGGGTAATGCCGATAGGCGAGCCAAAATCGAGGATGAGCCAGATGCCGCGCGTCGTCACCTGGGGTTCAAAGAGTGTCGGCTTGCGTTCGAAGGCCACTTCGTGGTCGCCGTTTACTGTGCCCTCTAATTGCAACTCTAAGCCGCGGCCCGAAGTCGGTGCCGTCACTTTGCCGCTGAGCAATACGCGCGCGGCGATATTCTCGCTCTCGTCGAAGCGCAGCGGCGCGATCCAGCCGGGGTTTAAATCGAAGTCTATGGTGCCGCCGGGCGCGTTCGTCTGCTCGAATTCGGCCGTGCGTGCGTTGAGGACGAAGATGGGGTCGGTGCCGCGACCGCCACTGGCCCAGGGGCGTGCACCGTCGCCGAGCACAAAAGTGCGCGCGGGCTGTGCGATAAGCCATAGCGGCGCGCAAAGAAGTAGGCAGAGCGCGTTAAGTAGGGCGTATTTCATTTGTTCAACCCCGCGTGGATCGTCATAAATACCATGCTGGCGTCCTGGCTCTCTCTGCCCTCTATATTGCGTTTTTGCAGCTGGGCTCCGGTGCGGGTGACGATCTGGTAGCCCTGGTAGGCCGTCTGGTTGCGCAGTTGTATTACGCCCGTCCACGAAGTTGCGTTGGCCTCGGCACCGGGACGCATCCCCTCTAAGAGCCAGAGACGACCGGCTTCGATGCCGATTTGTAGCTCGGTGCTAAAGAGTTGGCGACCGTATTTGGGGAAATAGCTGACGCCTACCGTTTCGGCCAAGAGTGGTTGGGTCCACATGAGGATGGCGATCTCTTCGATGCTCTCGGCGGTCGGCAGCCGGCGGCTAAAGGGTCGCTCGCGGCGGTACTCGCTTTTCCAACGCGGTTCGAGCACGCCTAGACCAATGGGAATGCTCCATTCCGCCTTGTTGATGGCGCCGACAAAGAAGCTCGTCTTGCGTCCCTCGCGCTGGCGCGCCTCTGCCGACGTCTCTAGCTGCTGGGTCCAGTCCCACTTAAAGCGATGAAAAAGCCGTATGCCCGTTCCTAAGCGTTGGTCGATATCGGCGTAGAGCACGTTTTTCCACGCGTCTAAGCTGGGCAGGAAATCGCGCTGGTCCGTCATGCGTCCGGGCGCATCTAGGGGCTGTACCCACTGGCGCAGGTCGTCGGTTATATCGTCTTCTACGCGTGCGCCGTGTGCAGCCAGGCGCAAACGGCCACCGCGACCGAGCGCGTGCACCCAGGTTGCCAAATAATAATGCGAGTAGGTGTGGCCGTCGCCGGAGAGCAGGCGCATGTCCTGACGTCCCCAGGTCCACTGCAAACCCGGTAACACGTCGGTTTGTAGGTAGGCATTATAGCCGCTGTGGTCTCTGCGGTAGGGGTAGTCCGGCAAATTGTCGTTTTCAAAGCGGTCGATGGTGCCGTTGTGGTTCATATCGAGGCCGAAGAGAAACTCGGGTCGGTCAGAGCGATAGCGCAGAAAGGGTTCTTCGTAGTCGGGCAGCAGGTTGCCGTTCTCGTTGTAGTCGTTGAGGTAGTCGCCGTTCTCGTCCAAACCGGGCCAGGCGATTTCGCGCTTATCCGATTGAATCGAGCCGGCGCTCTGTGCGGCGCTGCTGCCCCAATTGACGAAGAACGGCCGCTGCCACTCGGTCAGGCCGTTGAGGTCGTCGTCGTCGTCGACAAACTCGTAGACCTGCGGGATAGGGTTCTTGTAGCGGATACGCCCGCTCTGGTCGCTGAGCCAGTAGTTCGTGCTATAGTCGTCGTCCATCGAGAACAGCTCGGCAAAGAGCGTCCAGGCCCCGCGTTGATACTGCGCGTCGAGATAGGCCGCCGAGGCGAGGTCGGTGCGCTCGTAATGGTTGGAAATCGCTGGGTTCGGATAGCGGTGGAAGCGGCGGTTGAGCACTAGCTCGCCTTGTAGCGAAAGTCCGCCCCAATCGACGACATTCCAATCGAGGCCTATCAGTTCGGTCGCCGTCGGTAGGCCGTAGTCGACGCTTAGCACGCGCGTATTGCTGTTGTCCTCTACGTTGCCCTGCGCGCGGTCGACGGTCAGAAACACAATTTCCGGGTTGCGCCTTTCGCCGTCCGTTTGCAGGTCGGAAGCCATTTCGATTCGGTAGTCGTTGGCGACGGAGAGTTCGACGCTAACGCGGCGCAAATCGTCTGACTGTATATCTTCGTAGTCGAAACTGCCCAAGTCGTATTCGAGCAAGATGCTCTCTTCGTCGCGGGCGAAGAGCCGCCCGCCTCGGGATACGCCGCCTTCGACGGTGGGCAGAAAGCCGATATCGCGCCCGCGCAATTCGCGCCCACTCGTATCGACTAATACAATATCAAAACCGGCTAACGCGGCACCGACGCTGCCGCTGCCGGGCGAGTCGTCGCGCACGCGCACCCAGAGCTTGTCGAGTGCTTCGTTCTGGCGCACGGTGAGAATGCCGTGCAGCGGGTTGCCCTCGTCGAATTCGACTTGCGTCAACACGTTGTGTGCGTTGACGTAGGTC
>JBLHGI010000390.1:0-5130 GCA_047616505.1 Planctomycetota bacterium | reverse complement strand
GCGTCTGTTTTAAAGGACTGATGCTATATTGGTGTCAACGATGAATATAATGGTTTGTCACTTGGTTTTGCGTAATGATACGCAATGGGCTTATCTAAAGGCAATCTCTGCCGTGTGGGCTTTAGTTTAGGTATTTCAGGAGGTTTGAGATAAATGGCGCGAGGCGATTCGGAAGAGGAACGGGAACAGAAGCGCCGCAGGTTGCGCAAGCAGGTAGGCCACCCCTATATAACGCGACAATATATAGAGGTGCCAAAGCGATTGCCAGATACTCGTTCTGATAAGCGAGTCGATCCAGGTGGCCAAGAGGACCGCGCTTGTGATTGCGATGACTAACGCCTATATTTGCAAGTCTAATTATAACCCCCATTTATGTATCCATTTCGCACGTCGGACCTCGGCGCCGGGATGGATTTTTAATATGCTATGATCAGAGATTTTTATCGAGATCGCACCGTTCTTCTCACCGGCGGGACGGGTTTCTATGGTCAGGGTTTGCTGGCTAAGATGCTGCGCGATCTGCCTGAAATTGCGCGTATCTACGTGCCGATTAGAAGCGGGAAAAACAAGGACGGTACTCGAGTTGGCGTCGAGCAACGTCTGCGGGCGCTCTTCGCTGAGGCCGCCGTTTTTTCTCGCTTTCGCCGTGAAGACCCCAAGGGTTTTGCGACGGCGACGGAGAAGGTGGTCGCGATCGAATGCGATATGCTCAAGCCTGGTTTGGGTCTGCAGCCCGAGATTCGCCTGCGCTTAGAAGACGAACTCGATGTCATCATTAGCATTGCAGCTACGGTATCCTTTGACGATCCGCTCGATCATTCGCTGCAGCTTAATACATTGGGGCCGCAGGAGATGTTGGAGTTGGCGCGGTCGGGCAAGAAAATCCCGATCCTCGTGCACGTGTCGACGGCCTATGTTAGCGGTAAATTAGGAGGCATCATTGCCGAGGAGCCGCTGCCGGACGATTGCGATATAAAACAGCTTATGGCAGGCGGTGTGCCGGAAAATCCCTTTGATGTAGAAGCGGAAATCGCCGCCGGTGAAGAGAGCTGTCGCCAGATTCGACAGCGGGCGAGCAGTGCGGATCAGGAAGAAATTTTTCGTCGCGAAATACTCGAGCAGAGCCGCTCGTGGCAGCTGTCGGAATCGCGTCTGGCCAAGCTCGTGGATGGCCATCGCAAGCGTTGGACCGAGCGCGAACTCGTGCGTGAGGGCATGGAGCGCGCCCACGAGCATGGCTGGAATGACGTCTATACCTTTACCAAGGGCATGGGCGAGCAGCTGCTATTAAAAAAGCGCGGCCAGGTGCCGCTGGCGATTGTGCGACCGGCCATAACGGAAAGCAGTCTGGCCGATCCCGAGCCCGGCTGGATTCACGGTTTGAAGGTTACGGATCCACTGGTTGTAGCCTATGGCCGCGGCATCGTCCCCGACTTTCCAGCCCGACCCGGTGCGCCGATGGATCTGATTCCCATCGATATCGTTATCAACGCGATTATCATTGCCGCGACGCAAGCTAGCGCAGACAAAGTCAAGGTATTCCACGCGGCCACCAGCGGTGAGAACCCGTTTTACAACACGAAGATGTTCGAGTATATCAAAAAGTATTTTCAGGCCAACCCGCTCTTCGCCAAAGACGGGTCGCGTCCGGAATTGGTCGATTGGACCTTTCCCAGCGTCGAGAAGTTTCGTCGCGTTTTTCGCTGGCGCTATCTCTACCCGTTAGAGGCTAGGCAGTGGCTATTGGAAAAGCTGCCCGAAAATAGCGAGACCTCCAAGAAGAAGCGCCGCCTTTCGGCGCTCAAGACGCGGCTCAAGCGCGTGATGTATTTCGTCGATCTCTTTAGCCCCTATACGACGCTCGACTGCCGTTTTCAGATGGGTAAGATGCTGGCTCTCTACGAGTCGCTATCGCCTGAGGAACAGCGGCTCTTTAATGTCGACGTGCGCCAAATCGATTGGGAGCAGTACTATCAGCACACGCATTTGCCCGGCCTGCGTCGCCATGTGCTCAAGGGCGAGGGTAGCGTCGATCCGGTATTTGCCGGGCAGAGCTCCTGAAATGATTTTCCCGTCCATGCACCGAGTTTCGGTTAATCAAGGGCGGTAGCTGAGTATGTACCCCTACCTGCTAGAAATTGGCCCCATCACAATTGCCAGCTTTGGCCTGATGGTCGCGCTGGGGTTTGTCGCGGCTTTGCAAGTCTTGAGCCGCGAGTTTGTGCGCAAGGATATTGCGGGTGGTGGGGAGCTTGCCTCGTCTATTATTACCACGGCGATGGTCGGTGGCCTCGTGGGGGCTAAGCTCTATTTTGTGCTCTTTGAGACGCCTTCCAATCTGGAGTGGGGAGAACTCTTCGACCTGGTCTTCTCTGGTTATGGCCTAACGTGGTATGGTGGATTTATCGTGGCCGCTGCAGCCATTACTTGGCAGGTTCATCGCCACCGGGTTCCCGTGCTCTTGGTGGCCGATGCGGCGGGCATCGCCTTAGCTGTTGGTTATGCGATTGGCCGCATAGGTTGTCAACTCGCAGGCGATGGCGATTATGGCGTGCCCACGGATTTGCCTTGGGCGATGGCCTATCCCAATGGCGTAGTGCCCACTCTGGAAAAAGTACATCCGGCCCCAGTATACGAAACGCTTTCGCACTTGAGCATCTTCGCCTTCTTGTGGTGGGCGCGTAAAAAAATATCTACGCCGGGCCTGTCTTTTTGTATCTATCTAAGTTTGGCTGGTTTGGCGCGTTTTGGCGTTGAGACTATTCGCATTAATCCGCGCGTCTTTTGGGGCCTGAGCGAAGCCCAACTCATTAGCATAGCCATGATGGCCGTGGGGCTGCTATGGGGGCTTTGGCTCTGGCGCGGCGGAGCACTAACAAAAGAAGAGGTAGCAGAGTGAATCGAACCGTGCGCTATCCACGCGTATCCAGTTTTAAGAGCGCCGAGGCGTTTCGCGCCCATATAGAGACGTTAGATATAGAGATGGGCTGTGATGAGGAGATCCTCAAGGGGTCCACTTCGCCATTGGCTCAGCCTTATGCTTTGGACGATTTTTCCATTGGAAACCGCTTTGCCATTCATCCGATGGAGGGGTGGGATGGCGGTACGGACGGTCTACCTAGCGATCTGACTAAGCGCCGTTGGCGCAATTTTGGTTTGAGTGGAGCTAAGCTCATTTGGGGCGGGGAAGCATTTGCGGTGGTCGAAGAAGGGCGGGCCAATCCGAACCAGCTTATGGCGAGACCTGAGACCAAGGCGAGTATGGCCGAGTTGCGCGATATTTTGCTGGCGGCACATGCCGAAGTGATGGATAGCACGGATGATTTGTTGTTAGGGCTGCAGTTGACCCATTCCGGACGTTTTTGCCGTCCGTTCCGCAAGGACCGCATGGAGCCGGCGATTCTCTACCACCATCCGCTGCTCGATGCCAAGTTTGGGCTCGACGAGAGTTATCCGCTGATGGAGGATAGCTATATAGAAGAGCTTGTTGGCCACTATATTAATGCCGCTAAGATCGCGTGGGATGTGGGCTATCAGTTCGTCGATGTAAAACATTGCCACGGCTATCTCGGGCACGAGTTTCTCAGTGCCTATCATCGCGATGGCAAATATGGCGGCTCCTTTGAAAACCGCACGCGTTTTGCGCGCGAGATCATAGAGGGAATCCACGCCGAAGCACCGGGTTTGCAAATTGGCGTTCGTCTGAGCGCCTTTGATTCCGTGCCTTTCAAGCCCGATCCCGATGGCGGTGATGAGCGTTTTTTGGGTGCGGGTATTCCCGAGGCATACGGCGATGCAATGCCCTACGAGTACGGTTTTGGTCTCGACCCTCAGGACCCATTGCGCATGGAGTTGGGGGAGACCGAGGATTTTATAGAAATGCTACAGGGCATGGGGGTGCGCTTAATCAATATCTCCTGTGGCAGTCCCTACTACAATCCGCATATCCAGCGCCCGGCGCTCTTTCCTCCTTCGGACGGCTACCAACCGCCCGAAGACCCGCTGGTGGGAGTGGCGCGTCAACTAAATGCCGTGGCGGCAATAAAAGAGCGCTTTCCGAACATGGCGATGGTTGGTTCGGGTTACTCTTATCTTCAAGAGTTTTTGCCCCATGTAGCTCAGCACTACGTGCGCGAGGGCAAGGTGGATTTCCCCGGCTTAGGGCGCATGGTGTTGTCTTATCCAGAGTTGCCGCTCGACGTATTGCGCGAGGGGAAAATGCAGCGCAAGCTAATTTGTCGCACCTTTAGTGACTGTACGACCGCACCGCGCAATGGCATGGTTTCGGGCTGTTTTCCGCTCGATGGATTCTACAAAGCGCGCGAAGAAGCGCAACGTCTTAAGGAACTCAAAGCGGGGGCGCAGTAGATGGGTGATTTGGCAGGGGAAGTCGTTTGCGTAACGGGCGCCGGCACGGGAATTGGCCGGGCTGTGGCACGGGCTTTTGCGACCGCAGGTGCGCGCGTGGCTTTCTGTGGTCGGCGCAGCGAAAAATTGGCAGAGGCGGCCGTAGGATTCGATGCCGATCAGGTGCGGCTCTGTGTCTGCGATGTCTCCGATCGCGCGGGCATCGCAGCGGAGATCGCGGCGGTGGAAGCAGCGTGGGGGCCCGTGAGTATCTTGGTCAATAATGCGGGAATCAATACGAACCCGCGCTCGGTCGCCGAAGTAGATCCGAGCGATTGGGATCGTACCGTAGCGATCAATTTGACCGGAGTTTTTAATGCTACTCGCGCCGTGCTGCCCGGTATGCGCGCACGCAAAGGAGGCCTGGTTATTACGGTGGCCTCAATCGCTGGTTTGCGCGCGAGTAAACTCGCAGGTGCGGCCTATTCTGCATCGAAGCACGGTGCGGTAGCCTTGACGCACTCGCTCAACGAAGAAGAAGTCGAGTATGGTATACGCGCCTGCGCTATCTGCCCGGGAGAGGTGGAGACACCAATCCTCGAACAGCGCGTTGAGAAAGTGAGTAGCGAACGCCGTGCAGCCATGCTGCAGCCGGAAGACGTCGCCGCTGCCGCGCTTTTTGTCGCGCATCTGCCGCCCCGAGCCTGCGTGCCCGAATTGGTGATCAAACCGACCGTACAGGTTTTTCAGTAGACACCGAGTCGAAAGCGGAGTGTATATGGC
>JBLHGI010000389.1:0-5142 GCA_047616505.1 Planctomycetota bacterium | reverse complement strand
AACCCCGGCGCCTGGAAACCGATGTATCCCAATCCAGCCTTTGAAAATTTGACGCAACGCGATGCTTTCTGGGGCGCACGCATCGCGACGGCCTTTAGCAATACACATATTCGAGCCGCCGTTATGGAAGGCCGCCTGAGCAACTCGGACGCCGCCGCTGCGCTAGAGCTCTTTTTACGCCAACGACGCGATGCCATCGGCCGTTACTGGTTCGCCCGCACCAATCCACTCGATCAATTTTGTGCCACAAAAGACAGCCTCTATTTTTCCGACTTAGCGATAGATCGGGGCTTTGCCGATGCCGCAACTACGCACTATGTCTATAACGTGAAGACTGGGGCTGGAAAAAAAGTGGCCACGGGCTCTACAACCCAACGCACATTAGTCCTGATGAAAAACTGGGCTCTGCACGAAAAGTTAATAATACACCTAAACCCCGAACGCCCACACATGGCCATCGCCCCACTCCGCGTATATCTGCACCGACGGGACGAGAGTTGGGCCGTCGGTGGGGTTTCGCGTTAATTTCTTCATCCAAATATTCGAACTCCCGCATCCACCTATGCCAAGCACAAGCCAATTAGCTACGCCTATTCATCAAACAAACACCTAGTTAAAAAGGGTCTTATGAAAGAGCATATCGACCTCAGCGCACTGCCGACACAGGACGAAATAGACCGCTATCGCGAATGCGGTTATTATATCTCTCGCCCCTTATTTGACGAGGGCGAATTAGACCGCGCCATAGAAGCCAGCGAACGCTACTATACCACGCTCGACGAGCAGGAGATTGCCCTGCCCAACAAACGCAGCTACCGCTTGGCCTGGTGGAAGGGCGCGGGTGCAGATGTGCTGCGCAAGAACGATTATGCGACGCTCGTAGTCCCGGAACTTGCCGCCCTACTGCACAAACCCACGCTCGGGGCCATCGCCGCACTGCTCTGCGGAGAAGACGTGCGCCTCTGGCACGACCAACTGCTCTACAAACCCCCGTCGAGCGCCAGTGCCCCTCTGAGCGTCGGCTGGCATACGGACTATGGCTACTGGCGCACCTGCAGCGCCGACCACATGCTCACGGCTTGGGTGCCCTTTACCGATATGGACGAGCAGATTGGCACGATATCCTTTGTCGAGGGCAGTTTGCACTGGCCCACAAACAACCACCTCAACTTTTTTTCGTCCGATCTAGACGGGCTCGAAAAACAGTTTCAAACCGGCGGTGCCGCCGTAGAAAAAAAGCCCGCTATTCTCCAACGCGGGCAAGTGACCTTCCATCACTGCCGCACCATCCACGGCAGCGGCCCCAACCTGACGCAAGCCCCTCGGCGTTCGCTTGCCCTACACTTGCAACCGGCCTCCAACACCTACCGCCAGGTCTACGACGACGGGCACCTAGCCGCTCATCCGAACGATGACCTAACCCGCGGCCCGGATAATTCACCCAACTATACCGACCCAAGCTACTGTCCCGTCATTGGTCAAATCGACCAAGCAAAGGCCCTTCACAAATGAAGATCAACGAAATAAAGATCTCCGTCTTTGAGCTCCCAACCAATACTGCCATCTGCGATATGGATGAAGTCCCCTATGGCTCGCGCATGCGCTGGCAACAGCGCGCACGCCACCATCAGCCCGATCCCGTGCATATACTGCACGTATCTACCGATGCCGGCATCGAAGGAGTATGCACCGTCGGCGATGCGCGCTACACGTCCATGCGACCACGCGACCTCGAACACCTGCGTGCCCTAGCCATCGGTCAAGACCCATTTGAACGCGAGCGTCTCGATGCCAAACTGCGCGCCGCTACGCGCCATATCTTCACACTGCCCGGCTGGCACGGAGCCTTCGACAACTGCCTATGGGATATCGCCGGTAAAGCCGCCAACCTACCCATCTGCGATCTCATTGGGCGCGCGCGCAGCCGTTGTCCCGCCTATTACAATTTTAATTCCTCTAGCGCCGCTACCGCCATCGACGATTCCCACAAAGCACTGGCCATGGGTTTTACCGCGCTCAAAGATCACTGGCATTCTACACCAGACCAGAACGTGGCCAATGCGCGCGCCGTACGCCAAGCGCTAGGCGACGAAATTCCGCTCTTCCACGACGCCGCCAGTGCCCCTTATACCTATGTCGAAGCCCTGCGCGTGGGACGCGCACTAGAAGACCTTGGTTTTACCTGGTTTGAAGAGCCCATCGCCGACCGAGACATGCCAGGGCTACAAAAACTTTGCGACGCACTTAGTATCCCCATACTCGCCCCGGAAACTCTTATGCACGAATTGGAGCTAAGCGCTCTGTGGCTACAGGTGGGAGCGACCGATCTCCTGCGCGCCAATGCTCGCCACGGCACCACTGCAGCACTCAAACTTGCCCACAGTGCGCAACTACAGCAGAGCACGATCGAATTCAATGGCCCGGGCGGACTCTTTGGATTAGTACACGCGCATATGGTCTGCGCCATCGCCAATACCAGCTATTATGAATATTTTCCCAACGGCAGCCGCGACGAATTGGGCCGCGAGATCGGCCTGCTCAACCCGCCCGTGCCAGTAGACGGCCATATCGCCACCCCGACTGGGCCCGGCTGGGGAGCTGAATGGGATTGGGATTATTTTACCAAAAAACGCGTTGCCGTATTATGAAATCTATGTCTCTCTGCAGATCGATAGCACAAAGACGTGCACGAGTAAAAGAACCCACAGGCGAAGATCAGTACTACTTCCAAGGTATAGAAAAAACCGCGACTGGAATGGAAAATGCTGGTTACGCCTTACAAGCCTATACCCAGAGACCATCGACTACGTCGAGTTCTACCGCAACGAATTGTACTATACTGCCTACGACGAACCCTTCTCCGTACCTTTTCACTCCAACTGGTAATAGGGGGCCGTCGAGGTCGGCAACGAACGTGTATGGCGCGCCTCTATTCAACTGCGCAATCGACAGCGCCTAGAAAAGAGTGTCCAGCTGCGCGAGTTTCTATTGTCGTTCAGACGCCTTTTGGATATGTTAGTGGCTCTATTACTTATTAGCTTACAACACTTGAAAACTTATGAGCAACAAAGAAAACAACAACGAATACCAGCTAAAGAGAGTAGGCATTATTGGCGGCGGCAAGGGCGGAACAGCTCTGCTCCAAGCCCTGTCGAGCATACCCCAAGTCCAGGTCGTTGGCGTCTGTGATATCGATACACAAGCTCCCGCGATAGCCATTGCTGCCAAGCAAGGCATAAAAACCTATAGCGATACGGGCCAGCTCATCGGCGAACAGGTCATGGACTGGCTCTTTAACGTGGCCCATCGCTCCGTCATACAGCGCCATATACTCAGTCGTGAATTAAACGACGTAACTATCATCGATGGCCATATCGCCGAACTCATCTGGCGACTGCTGCTCGACTTCGAGGAAATATTTGAGGAAGTAAGCGATGACGAAACGGGGGCAGAGGACAAAACATCCGTCAACTCCCTGGAGTGGACTGTCATTCAGCGCATCGTCAATATCGCTCAACCCGTGCACCGCGAACTGGAGGACATTGCCTTCCACGACCCACTCACGGGGTTGTATAGCCGCCACATGCTGCGAGAATTTATCGAGCGAGAAATAAGTCGCACCTATCGCCAAGAGCGCCCGCTGGCTATGGTCGTCATGGATATCGACCACTTCAAAGACGTCAATGACGCCTTCGGCCACGATGCCGGCGACCAAGTATTAAAGGAGTTGGCCCAGCTCTTTCGCGATTCCTGCCGCCGCAGCGATATGGCTGCCCGTTACGGCGGCGAGGAGTTCGTCGCCGTCCTGCCCAATACCGACCTAAAATCCGCCGAGCTCTGGGCCGAGCGCATGCGCGCCAAGACCGCCGATAAACTACGCAAACCAGATGGCACATCTGTGACGATCAGCCTAGGGGTAGCCGGCATCGAATTTAATGCCACTCCCAGCGAAGACGAAGTCGGCCATCTCAACCCAGAGGAACTATTTAAAGAGGCCGATAAAGTACTCTACAAGGCCAAAAACACCGGCCGCAATCGCGTCTCTTCCGTGCGCTTAGCCGTGCTGGCACGCGGCGGTGAATTAAACTCACCGCCGACCAATATATAAATCGTTAGCATACAGGCGCTAGCTAAGAAGAGACATCGCATTTCACATTTCTGAGTGGAAATCATCCGATGCAAATAGCCCCTGGCATTCACCGCATTCAAACTCCCTTTGCCGACCGCTTTGTCTGTCTCTACCTACTAGTAGGTGAAGAGGCTGCACTACTGCTCGACACTGGTTTAGACAGTACGCCGGGCGAGTATTTAGCCCCTTACCTCGACCAGATTGGCCTTGCCCCTACCCAAGTTCGCTATATCCTCAACAGCCACGCCGACTTCGACCATACCGCCGGCAACACCTCAGCTAAAGAGCTTTTGCCCAATGCCCTACTAGCCTGTCACGCCCTAGATCGGCGCATGGTGGAGGATATCGATATAATGATCGACGAGCGCTACGACGAGCTTGCCGTCGATCACGGTATTACAGATGGTGACGAAGCCAAAACCTTTATCCGCTCCTGTACACGCCACGCGCCCGTAGATATGACATTGCGCGGCGGTGAGACCTTTCATTTAGGCGCAGATTGGCACGTAGAAGTCTGGCATACGGCGGGACACACCTATGGGCATATAACGCTCTACGACCCGCGCGGCAACAATCTCATCATCGCCGATGCCACGCTCTATAATGCCGTGCTCACCGCGACAGGCCAACCGGCTTTCCCGCCGACCTATCGCTATGTAGATACTTATTTGGCCTCGCTACAGCGCATCGAAGCAGCACAGCCCAATTGGCTACTGACCAGCCATTACCCACCCTACCAAGGCACGGCAGCAGTTGAGTTTCTCGCCGAGAGCCGCGCGTTTGTGGAGCGCACCGACGAAGCCTTGCTCAATGCCTTAAAAAAGGAACACACGCTAAAGGAACTATGCCAAGACCTCGGCCCCAAACTCGGATCTTGGCCCGCTGCGGCCAACCCCTATTTGAGCTTTCCCCTCATGGGCCATTTAGAGAGCATGGTGCAACGTGGACAAATCGAACTGGGAACGCGCGATGGCTTAAAAACATTTTCCCTGCGCAGTTGAGATACGCGTCGA
>JBLHGI010000388.1:0-5208 GCA_047616505.1 Planctomycetota bacterium | reverse complement strand
CCGATATGAATATTGAACATAAAGCGATCGAGCTGCGCCTCCGGCAGCGGGTAGGTCCCCTCTAACTCGATGGGATTCTGCGTGGCGAACACGTAAAAAGGCGTCGCCAACGGACGCGTCTGGCCCCCGGTGCTGACCTGTTTTTCCTCCATCGCCTCTAAGAGAGCCGCCTGGGTTTTGGGCGGCGTGCGGTTTATCTCGTCGGCCAGCAGCACGTGCGTAAATACCGGCCCCGGTACAAAGCGCAGTTGGCGCTGACCCGTAGCCGGATCGACGTCGATAATTTCGCTGCCGACGATATCGGCCGGCATCAGATCTGGCGTAAACTGTATGCGCTTAAAGTCCAGGTGTAGTATCTGCGCGATCGTGCGGATCAGCAGCGTCTTGGCCAGCCCCGGCGCACCCGTAATCAGGCTATGGCCGCCGGTAAAGAGCGAAATAACCAGCATTTCGACCACCTCGTCCTGGCCGACGATGACGCGGCGTATCTGCTCGCGCATCTCTTCGCTACCCGCCTGTAACCGCGCCAGCGCCGCTTCTTCAAAAGGTATTTCTTCGCTCTCTTGCAAAATCGCATTCTCTCCTAGTGCGTCATCGCGTAGACGACGATATTGATCCCCATTGGATAGGCTTTCTTCGCCGAAAATTCTTTAAAATAGCCGTAGTTCTCGCCCTCGCGCTCCCAGCCATCACCCAAATCCGTATTGTGTAGCACCACCACCATCAGCCGCCCCTCCGCATCGTAGATACCGCGAATCCGCGCCGCACTGCCATAGCGCACATAGCGCCCCGGGTTGCCTTCATAGGTCTGCCCCGTCTGCTCCCACATCCAATAATTGCTGATGCCGGGCACCTGCGGCACTTCGTCTATATTAAAGACGATATGGAAGAGTTCGTGATCGAGTGGAATATCGACCATGGGATACTCTTCTGGCGGCAATACGCGTTCGATCTCATACTGCCAATTTTCCCAACCGTAGTCGCCCCAAAAATCATCGACCAACAAAAAACCACCGCGCAGCAAATACTCGCGCAGCCCTACACGTTCCTTTTCGCTCAGCGTCATATTGCCCACTTCGAGCATATAGGCAAAGGGGTAGTCAAAGAGAGCCGGATCGTCTAAGCGCGCGACGACGTGTTCAAAACCACCGTCGCTCGTGCGCGCGACATCGAGCGTCGTCAACTGCGACAGGCGCAGCGAGAAATTGAGGTCCGATTCGGGATAATCCGTGCGCCAACCGCCCCAACGCCCCCGGCCCCGCCTTCCCCCCTGATCACCGCTATCGTATTGAATGCGACAGAACGTAAAAAGCCCAGAAGGAGCAACCTCTGCCGCCGGACGCGCGACGGATGCCTCTCCACCCGACCAGCGCCGCTGCGCCAAACCATCCGATGCGATGGCGATAAAGGCCAATAAAATTACCGTAGAAAACGCGCGTATCACTCGTTATTCCTCCGCGGATATCTTTAGTAGCAGTTGCTGTGCTTGGCGATAGCGCGGCGTCTTCTCTAACAAGGTCAACACTTCGCGCCGCGCCGCCACCACGTCGCCCTGCGCATATAGCGCACTCCCTAACTCCAATTGGTGCTGGGCCGAGCGCGCCGGGTCCATATAGAGCAGGAGACGCCACTGCTCTACGGCATCACCCCATTGCTCAGCGGCAACCAAATAGTGCGCCCGCGCCTCGACCAACGGCACGTGAAATGGAATTACCTGCGCCGCGCGTTTTAGCACATCGGCTGCCTCAGCCGCTTTGCCCTGCGCAGCTAATAGGGGTGCCAACAACAAACACTCGGCGTGCGACTGCGGGTCCCAGGCGACGACGCGTTCTAAAGCAGTGATATATTTCCCTTGCGGACCTTCTTTATACATCGCAACCACGCGGCGCAGCGGTGCATCATCAGCAGTATAGTCCGGGTAGAGCGTATGCGCGGCCAGATACGCCGCTTCGGCCGCGGCTAAATCCCCCGCGCCGAGAGCGCTATCCCCGCGCGCCAACGCGTGAAAAAAAACGCCCTCATCTTCGCCATCGGCCAGATAGTCCAAGCGCGACAACTGCGCCTGCAAATGCACTTGATACGCCGCGTCCAGCGCATCTAATTCCACCCCAGCCGCTGCCGCCAACGCATCTTCTGTGCTTTCGCCCGTACCGATCTTAGCCAAACTCTGTTCCATGGCCGCATCGCCGTACTGCTCGCTATAAAAGCGCGCAAACTCGCCGGAGACATAATAACCATAGAGCAAGTGTTCCGCCGAGCGCGGCTGCATAAAATAGCGCCCCAAATCGCGGACCTTCGGCAGTTCTTCCGCCGCGGCGATCTCTTTAAATTTCGGACTCAGCCGCTGCCCCCACGACGTATCCCGCCGCGTCTCCTCGTAGACCGAGATCCCCTCAGACAACCAGCGCGGCATGCGATTATGCGTCTTTTGCAGCGTGATGACATGAACAAATTCGTGCCAGAGCACTTGCTGCCAATTCATCGCCCCCCAATTGCGCGCACGCGGCGAGTCCATCGTAATGAGTTTGCCAAAACAAATGCCCAAATGCCCTGCACTACCGGGCAATCCCACGGAGCGCACGATAAATTCGTCGTGCACGTCAAAGACCTGTACCCGCACCGGTTTCGCCAGCTCGATGGCGTAGCGTTCTTGGTAGAAAGCCGCCGCCTCGTCTAGTAGGTCCAGCATGGCACCGGCCATCACCTTCTCTTCTCTTTCCGGCATTTGTAGCTCAAAGAGCCCGCGCCGCACGGTTTTGAACGCGCGCAACGCATCGGCAACGCCCAGCAGGTTATAGGCCTGTACGCTATAGGCATCGGCGGCAAAGACCGCTTCTAATTCGCCGCGCGCCGCATCATCTTCTCCTAAGCGCAGCAGATCGAATGCTAAATAGAGCCGCGCCGCATGGTCTTGTGCATCCAGGGCAAGCGCGCGCGACTGAAACGCCCGCCCCTGTTCAAAGCGATAGTGACGCGAAGCTACGCGTCCCGCCACGCGATAGACTTCCGACGCATAGGGATTAAAGTCGACCACCTCTTGCTGCACTGCGTCCATTGCATGCAGTTCGTCTTGCAAAAAAAGCGCCGCGCCCTTTAGCGCCAACGCCCGCGTGTGCCGAGGATTGATCAGCAACAGAGAATCGATCTGTGCCAGCGCTTCAGATGCCTCGCCCACATCGAGAGAGCCCTCTGCGTGCAACAAACGCGCGCGCGGGTGGTGCGGATTGAGTGCGCGCAGTTTTTCTAATGTGGCACTCAATCGCGGATCCCCCGATGCGCGATAGGCCTCAGCCAGTCCGGCTAAAGCCCGTTGGTTTTCAGCGTCCAACTCTAAGGCATCACCGTAGTGTCGCGCCGCCACGGCAAAACTACGCCGCGCCAACGCCACATCACCTGCCGCGACGCGTAGCGGCTCAGAAGTTGGATATTCGACCATCAGAGCTTCGTAATGAGCCAACACTGCCTGTGCCTCTTCGCCCTGCATCTCCAGCAATTGCCCAATAGCCAACTGTTCTTCTTCGTCGAGGCCGTACGAACGCAAGCGATCCATCTGCCGCTCGACGAGCCCGAGCAACTCTCGCGACTGCTCCCGGCGGCCGCGATAATCGTACAAACGAATCAGACGGACTATATGAGAGGGAAATGGATACGTAGAAACGATGTTCTCAGCTAAGCCTATGGCCTCATCTACCCGGCCGACGGCAAAGAGTAGATCGGCATAATCACTGTAGAGTACGCTGGTGCGAATACCGCTATCGCCAGCATCAATTGCGCTCTCTACTGCACCTATAGCGCGCGTGTATTCACCGCCCTGCCACAGTTCGCGATAGTCCTGTGCCTGAGCAGTCGCAACAAATAAAAGGAGGGTGCTAAAGAGAAGGGAGAGCGAAAAATTCTTCATAAAAAGAACATCTCATTCAAGGTGATATAGGTCAACTGCCTATCTACCGACGCGCTAAGAAACGCGCAAGGCCCTCGACTCCCTGCGCAAAGTTCGCTGGCAACAAACTCAGCACCAGATAAGCTCCCGCCGGAAAATCGTAGAAATAACCCGGATGTACTAGCGTGTCCTCCCGTTCTAAAAGCCCCAATGCCAGCGCTTCGTCGTCGGCCCCCTCTACGCGCAGAACACCGTACCAGCCCCCCTCGCTCGTGCAGATTTCGACCGATGCCCCCATACTGTTTTTTAATAGATCATAATTTGTCACAACGCGCCTCTGCACCTCTTCCTGCACCCGATCGCACTGCGCCAGCAACTCCGGCAACGCCTCTTGAATCGCCCCCCCCACGGATAAATAGGTGTCCGCTATAATCTCTAAACGCGCCAACGCCTCATCGCGCAGCTTCGCTTCGCCACCGACCACCATCCAGCCCAACTTGGCCTGCGGCAGTGCCAATACCTTCGACAGACCGCTCAGAGCAAAGTGGAGCCCCGCACCTTCTGTGGCGAACGATATGCCCTGCGGCCCATCCAACTCGTAATCGTAGAACACTTCGTCGGAGATAATGGCCAGACCACACTCGCAGGCCAGCGCCTCAATAGCACGGCGCTGCGCTTCGCTGATATACGATCCGGTGGGATTATTGGGGTTCACCAAAACAATGGCGCGCGTTTGTTCGTCGATTGCGGCGGCCAAACGATCTAGATCCAGCGACCAATGCCCATCGCCATAGCGCAGCGGATAAGTACCGACCTCTATTCCCTCTAGACCCGCCAGATACTGAAAGAGCGGATAACTCGGACGCGGCACTAATACCCGTTGACCCGGGTCGGCCAACAGCTTAAAAAGCAGCGTATACGCCTCACTCGTGCTACACGTCAAACGCACGCGATCGCAATCTACCGCTATACCACGCGCCGCGTAATAAGCACAGACCGCCTGGCGCGCGACGGCCAACCCACGCGCATCCGCTGTATAAACGCGCCCCTTAGCGGTCTCGAGAACTCGCCACAACTCCTCTGGATAATCGATGCCGGCGCGCGTCGGGTTCGACAGCGTCAGGTCGAGAGAATCCACCCCGGCAGCACGACGCGTTTCTAGCGCTTGCGCCAGCGCATTGGGCTGCCTCGACCAGTCCGAGCGCCGAGAAAACTTCACGGCGATATATTTTCCAGAAAAACCACGTAGGACTTGCCTCCCAGCGCATTTTCCGCTCGCGCGCTCCACGGCTTGCCTATAATATCCAGCTTGCCGTTGCCCATCACAT
>JBLHGI010000387.1:0-5212 GCA_047616505.1 Planctomycetota bacterium | reverse complement strand
GTATGGTCGGCACGACAACCGTCCATATATCAACTGCTACGATTTTCATCTAAAAATCCTCAAGGTATAAAACAGACGCTCTCGTCGAGAGCCAGTACAAACTCGGCCAGCAATTTTGCTGAATTTTCCAAATCTTTTAATGAAACTACTTCCACCGGTGTGTGCATATATCGCTGCGGCACACTGATCAAACCGGCTGCTACACCAGCGCGACTAAGCTGTATCGCGTTGGCATCGGTGCCCGTGCCTCCGGGTTCGGCCATAATCTGATGGGGTATTTTTTTCTTTTTAGCCACAGCGAGCAAGCGATCAAAAACCACCGGATTTATATTGGCACCGCGGTTGATCACCGGGCCGCCGCCCAGGACACATTCCCCCACCTGGCGTTTGTCCACGCCGGGATGATCCATGGCCCAGGTCACATCTACGGCAATGCCCACCAGTGGATCGACCCCATAGGCACTGGTCTTGGCGCCGCGCAGCCCGACTTCTTCTTGTACCGTCGCCACACAAAAGAGCGCCGCACGACATTTCTTTTTGGCGCGCACCACGCGGCGCATCGCCTCAGCCACGACCCAAGCCCCGGCCTTGTTGTCCGTCGCGCGCGACACGACTAAGTCCCCGCGCAAGACCTCGAAATTGGGATCATAGGTGGCGGGATCACCAATTTCGACCAACTCTTTGGCTTCGTCGCCGCTGCCGACGCCGATATCGATCCACAACTCGTGTTTAGCCGGCACGCGATTGCGCTCATCACCTTTCATTAGATGGATGGGCTTTTTCCCCAACACACCCAGAATGGCCCCTTTGCGCGTATGGATACGCACCTTGCGCCCCGGCACCATCCCCAGATCAAAACCGCCAATCGTCTCGAAATAAATATAGCCCTTGTCGTCGATATAAATGACTTGAAAACCCAACTCATCGATATGTCCGGCTAACATGACCCTGGGTTTGGCATCCGCATTATAAGCAGCGATGGCATTGCCGTGTACGTCCACTTCCACCGCATCGGCATAGGTCTCGACTTCGGCCTTCCACACCGCGCGCACGGGACCTTCATAACCGGATGGCCCCGGTGCCGCCAATAAATCCTGTAAAAACTGTTCCGATGCTTTGCGCACGTTGTGATCCCTTTCTCAATGCTCTTCTAATACAGCTGGGCGCAACCAAGTCCCCACAGCACAAACCGCGAAATTAACAAATAACCCCAACACCCCGGCGTGAAATCCCCAGGGCAAGCGGTTGCCACTCCACGTCAGTCCTAGGGCTACTGCCAGCCCAGCCAACATGCCAGCGAGCGCCGTCTGCCGCGACAACCCCTTCCAGTAGAGCCCAAGAAAAAAGCACGGCACGACCTGGATCAACACTTCAAACTTTAGCTCGAGCAGACGCACGAGGGTCTTCTCCGTGACAATAGCCACTCCTACCAATATAACAACAGCCACCCAAGAAAAGACCTTGCCCACCATCGTCATATGCTCTTCGCTGCTGTCCGGTTTCATATAAGGCTGATATATATCGCGCGTAAACATCGAAGAGATCGACAGAAGCGCCGAGTCGGCCGTCGACATCAAAGCCGCCAACGCCGCCGCGAAAATGACAACAACCAACCAGTAACCCATTTCCGATTGGGCCATGATCAGCGCCAAAACCCGCGCCAATACCTGGTCGGTCTCCCCCTTCTCCAAACCCGGCAGGGCGACGATGGCCGTCAAGCCACAGACCATGGCGATCAAGGTCGTAGTCAGTGGCATAAAGGACATCCACATCAGCGAGCGCTTGAGCACGGCAAGGGAACGACTAGCGTATAAGCGCTGAATGGCCTGTGGATAAATAGCCGCCCCACAGCCCAACAAAAACACATAACTAATCCACGTGTTGATTCCCTGCCAATCCGGCACTTGCACTTTAGGTGGATCCATCGCGCTTAACTTCTCGACGACCCGATCCAAACCACCGCCCAGTTGAGATGGCACGATAACGACTAAGAGCGCAAAACCAATCAACAGTACAACACCCTGTATCACATCAGTCCAAGCGACCGAACGCATACCGCCCAGCGTCTCGTAAATGACCATGATAATCGCCAGCGCGACAATGCCATACGCCGAAGGCACCGCGCCATTCGTTATACCCTCGACGGCCGCCCCCATCGCCTTGAGTTGAGCCAGCGTATAATTGCACAAGGCGTAAATCATCAGCACCGTGCTCAACAGCGTCAGCGCCTTTGACTTAAAGCGATAGCTGATATAGTCGCCGGGCGTGATAAAACCCTCCTTGCGCGCCAACTGCACTAGGCGCGGTGCGAAGAGCAAATAACCGACGATGATCGAAAACATAAAGAGGATCGACACCGTCCACTCAAAGCCGATCCGATAGGTCTTGCCGGTATAACCAAAGAGCGTATTACCGCTGTATTGGGTAGCGTAGAGCGTTAGAAAAAGTACCGTAAGCCCCAGCGAACGCCCGGCCAAGTAGAAATCGGCCATACTGTTACCCTGGCGTTTGCTGCGCGCGTAATACCCCACGCCGATCATCGAGACTAAATAGAGCCCAACGGCAATGAGCGCACCGGGGCCAAAGACCAATGCTTCCTCACCCATCCGCTAGCTCCTCCTCGTCATCAACAAGCCAAAAACGGTGAATCACAAAAGCAGTCCAGATGGCAAGCACCAGTATAGCCAGTAGGGTTGTGGCCACCCAAAGTGGAAAACCCAGTACGATAGGCCCCACATAATCGGCAGGCCAGTACCAGGGAATGGCCACCGCATAGAGCACGAGGTAAACCAGCCATATCCAACGCACCTTGCGTGGCTCACTGCGAATTAAAGAAAAAGAGCGATGCTCCATTGAGGCGTGTCTCGACTTTTTAGACTAGGCTAAGTTGCGGTTTAGACTGAAGATGCAATCAATATGGACAAATCGGGAGGTGCGCACAACTAACGATGAATATACAGTGGGCGAATGCCCTTAGCTAAAACGCCCCACTCGGCATAGATCTAGATTAAAACCCGTCTCGTCACCCACGACGAGATGGGCTACGATCTCGCCGGTGACTGGCCCCAGCGACAATCCGCACATACCGTGTCCAGCGGCCACTATGAGGTTATCCCACGCGTTCGCGCGCCCGATAAATGGCAGCCCATCCGGACTACAGGGGCGCAATCCGCGCCAGACCTCGCGCACCTTTAAATGGTCCACCGACCAAGCGGGCACATAGTCGGCCACTGCGCGCAGCATCGCATCGACGCGGCGGCGGTTGAGCGAGAAATCCAACCCCGCCATCTCTAGCGTGCCGGCGAAACGCACCTGTTCTTCGAGGGGGGTGACTGCCACTTTGGCTTCCGTTAACATAAAGGGAATCTGCGGGCATGCTTCGGGTCTATCGATCCCCACGCTATAGCCCTTAGCCGGCTGGATCGGCAGTTTGAGCTCTAAATTCTCGACCAATTGCGGTGACCAGGCACCTCCGGCGAGCACGATATGAGCGGCCGCATAATCGCCACGCGTCGTGCGCACACGCTCGATATGACCGTTGTGTCCCTCTATATCCAACACCTCAGTACCGACACATAGCTCCGCACCCAGTTGGCTAGCATGCCCTGCCAGGGCGCGCACAAAATACGCGGGTTGCACGTGTGCATCCTGCGCATAATAGGCCGCTCCCACACAGTCGAACACCACGTTCGAATCGAGTGCGCGCACGCCTTCTGCATCTAAGAGCTGCACCTCCAAGCCAATGGCGCGCATGAGGTCGGCCTCTTTGCCAACGGCCTCGAGCCCGCGCTGCGTGCGACAGAGCAAAAGGCGGCCGCGCTGGCCAAACTCAAAGTCAACCTCCCCTGCTAATGCCTGAAATAAACGCAGGCTCTCCAAGTGCATATCGCGCAATAGGGGCATCACCTGGCGCACGCGTGCATGGGTAGCGGCACGGCGAAAATGCCACAACCAAGACCACAGTGCCCGATCCCAGCGCCATTTAATATAGAAGGGGCTTTCGGGATTAAAGAGCCATTTCATCCCCTGGGCAATAGCACCGGGCTCAGCCAGCGGCACGCTATGACTAGGCACGATAAGCCCTGCATTGCCATAGGAAGAGCCCGCACAAATTTCACCTTTTTCCAGCAGCACGACCTCGTGGCCGCGCCGGGCCAACGCGTGCGCCGCACAGACTCCCGCTACACCGCCACCGATAATAAGCACTTCGACATATTGCATAGAACACCTAAGGCCTATGGGAGCAACTGCAGCGAACGCGCCTGCACGCTATTTTCTTCTAGTTCGTAAATGCGAAAGACATGCGGCGCTTCGCAAAAAGCGGGGGCGACTGCGTACGTCACATTGCCTTCTACTAGCGGTAAAACTCCCGTGTGATAGTGTCCCGATAGCAATAAGCGCACTTTACCGCAGTCTTCCAACGCCCCCTTTAAGCGCGCTGCTTGACCATAGGTATGCGGATAACCATCATTTCTTTCCGGGTAGACGAGATAGTGCTGCAGATGAATTTGCGGACGCTGATCGGCGCTCGCCAACGCTTCATCAAACCGCTCGAGTTCCCCCCCGACCCGCTCGGGCACGTGCCCGAGTCCCTCTTCGTCGTAAAAACTAAAGATGCGATAATCGGCCACTTCGAGCCCCGAAGGCGACATGGGGAAAACGCGGCGAAAAAGCAGCGGATGGTCGTGATTGCCATACAGGGCAACTACAGGGCACTTGAGCGGTTCTAAAAGCTGCCGCACCAACTCTAAATCCGCCTCTCCACGCGCCATATTTTCCGGGCTGTGCATATCGTCAAAAGGGTGATCCACCAGGTCTCCCGTCACCGCCACCCAGTCCAAATCTTCGGCGCACAGCTGCTCTACAGCACGCGCGATAAGCTCTGGCATCTGCCGGCTCAATCGCGTCGGCACCGCAGAAGTGCCGGGTAAATTATGCCGCAGATGAAAATCGGAGATATGACCTATTTTCACGCCGACGCCCCAGCCAATCCACCGGACGGCGCCTGGTCCTTCAAAGCTAAGAACCTAAATTTTGTTGGTATCTTCTCGCTCATTGCGCTCTCTTCTCTCCTGCGAATCCCGGCGCAGCCGCAGGATGCTCCCACAGCACAAAACTCCCGGCCTTAACGCATGGGCATATAGCAGTGCCCTTTGTCGGCGATAATATGCACCGCTTGCCCCAACCAGTCCACTAACAGCCCCCCACGTAG